>JANQHN010000194.1 GCA_028282665.1 Phycisphaerae bacterium
GATGTATCACTACGTACGGCGTCGGATGGCTTTTCCGCATGAGGGTGTGATCGGCCTGACGCCGAAGCAGTTCGAGGCGCAGATCGATCGGCTGCTCGAAAACTTTCAGCCATTGGATTGGATTACTTTTGTGGCGGCTTGCGCGGGTCGTCGTGAAATACCCGCTCGGTCTTTCTTATTGACGTTTGATGACGGGCTGATCGAGCACGCGGACACTGTTGTGCCGATTTTGGATCGCAAGGGAATTCGCGGCGTGTTTTTCGTGCCGACTTCAGTGTTAACGGCCGAGCGACTTCTGCCCGCGCACGCGATGCACCTGTTGCTTGCACATTTGGACTTCGACGGGCTCTGGAGTGAGCTTGCGTGGGGGCTTTCGCGGCTTGATCCGGATGAAGACTGGATGTCGCGTGTGGACAGGCACAAGGCAGAAGCAATGTACCATTATGAGTTGCCGCGTCGGGCGCACATGAAGTATTTGCTTTCGATGACTTTGCCAACCGGCTTGCGCACGGAGCTTGTGGAGTTGTTGTTCGAGAAACACGTTGGTTCGTTGGCTCGCTGGGGCAAACACTGGTACGTCAGTTGGGAGCAGCTCCAGGAGATGGAAAAATCGGGACACACCATTGGCGGGCACGGTCACAGCCACAATCCGCTTGGTATGATGTCGCCGGATGAAGCGAGGTATGACATTCATAAATCGGCGGCGTTGCTCAATGACGGATTGGGACACGCCGTCAGGCCTATGAGTTACCCGTTCGGCAGTTTCTCGAGTAAAGCGTTTGAGGCGGCGAGGAATGCGGGTTTCGTGCAGGCGTTTACGACGAAGCGAGCGCCGGCGACTACAGGCGACGATTCAATGCGTATTCCACGGATCGATACCATACACGTTGACGCAGAGGTAGATAAGCAATGTCATTTCGCGCGAGCTTGACTCCCCCCACCGCTACAGCTCAAGGCTCGTATCGGCAGATGCTGTTGCGCCGGTTTTTGCAAGCGTATTGGCTTAGGCCTGAGAATGCGTTTTGGATGACGCTTCGTAGCGAAGTGCTTGGGCGATGCATGACGGAGCGACCGTCCATTGATCTGGGGTGTGGGGACGGCGTGTTTACGTTTTTGCATATGGGGGGCGTGTTTTCTCCCGAGTTCGATGTGTTTGCCTCTGTGGGAAAACTGGATCGCGTTCGCGGGCAACATGCGGACATGTTCGATCATTTCGACGACGATTACGGTCCACCCATCGTCACACCTTCTGCCCAACAGGTGGATGTAGGGACGGATTTGAAGGCCACACTGCTGGCCAAAGCCGGCAAACTTCATATTTATCAGAAATTAACGGGCCACGATAACAATGAGCGATTACCGTTTGAGGATGATTCTTTTCAGACGGCTTACTGCAATTGTGCCTACTGGGTAGTTAAGATCGATCCGTTTCTAAAGGAGTTGCGGCGTATTACCAGGCCTGGCGGGCACGTGGTTTTGCAGGTGAAACTCGACAGTCTTTGGCGTTATACGCTTGAAGGATACCGTTCAGTCCTGGGTGATCGCTTTTTGGATATAATCGGTCGAGGTCGAGCGGTTACCTGGCCCAGCGTGGGCGATCGGGCCACGTGGGAGAAGCGATTCGTGCAGGCGGGTTTGAAGGTCGAACAGGCGACGCCGTTCGTGACCCGTACGCACGCTTACATCTGGGATGTGGGTCTACGACCGATCGCGCCGCTTCTTGTTCGCATGGCGCAGGAAATCTCTCCAAGCACGCGCGAGTCGATCAAGCGGGAGTGGGTGGATCTATTTATCGACTTACTCGAACCGTTTACCAATCCAACCATCGATCTTTTCCCCGGCGAAGATGAGCCCGCTGAGATTCAATACGTATTGGGCGTAGAGTAGGGTCCGTCTTTGATCCCGTGGTCAATTCATCATCGGCGACAAGCCGGTTTCCGTATGGACCGCCCAGTAAGGAAGGGCAATAGGATTTGCTATAGCGACGGCGGCCATGGGCTTCATCTTGCGGTGAAAGATGCAAGAAAGGGAAAATTCACATGCGAAAGCCCGAATTTGTCGGTGGACGAATCGTTCGTGGGAATTGAGGCGTTCGTAATTAGGAGAAATGCGCGCATGCGTTCGTTTGTGGTGGGTAAATTCACATACGAATGTCCGGATTGTCCGCCCTACGGGCAGAGAGGAGTTATTGGGGGCGACCTCGGTCCAGGGGCTTGGTCGCTGCGCGACCCGCGCACCCTGGCTAACGTCGTTCGCCCTACCGGGCGAGATACCGGGCGATTACGCGCCCTTCTTCTTGCTCTTCTTTGTGGAACGCTTTGTTTTCTTTTTCGGAGGGTCGTCGATCAGTTCCATCATGTCGTGAAGGGGGACGTCGAGCGTGCGACAGAGGATTTCGATCCTGGCGACCGAGCAATGGTAACCTGGACGGCCACCGATGGAGCTTAGCGTTTCTGTAGGAATACCGGTCATTTGAGACAAATCTGCGTAGGTCAGTTTCTGCCCGGTACGGCGGTAATAAGCCAGCATCGCTTCCTTGAGCTTGATGACGATCACGCTGCACCATTGAAATCTGTCATTAAATGACATTAAAACGTTGACGAGAAACGTTTTTTAGTGTATATTACTTGTAACGCTCCGAATCCGGAGCTACTAATTGGATTGTCTGTCTTGGCGTCCGAACCGTCAACTCAGCGAATACGGTCCGCCTAAGTGATCGTGTGCGCTGTTCTAACCCCGCCGAGGCAGCCTCGCCCCGGTTAGCGTCTGCGCATACAATGCGGGCGCTGCCCGGTGCGCGGGGGTCGCATGGGTGAACT
>JANQHN010000221.1 GCA_028282665.1 Phycisphaerae bacterium
GCTCGACGTGCTCAACGCGCAGCAGGAACTCGTCAATGCGCGCGTCGCGCTGGTGACGGCGCAGCGCGACCGGGTGGTCGCCTCCTATACCTTGCTTGACTACGCCTTGGAGTCGCCGTCTGTATCGGCTATCGAATACGATTTTTTCGCCAGACTGTTGCGTTGCAGTATTTTGGCTAGGAAACAGGGGCAGGCGACGGCACTCGCGATCCTGACTCGCATGGAAGAGCGCATTCCTTACTGGTTTGATGCACAGGTGGACCGAAACAACGCTTTGCGTACCATTGCGTTCTTACAACTCCGTATTCTTAAAGATTGGTACGATCAACTCGAGGGCGAGGACAAAGTTGCAGAGCGCAAATGGTGCGTGAAACAATTCGCAAGCATCGGACGAGATTACTTTGAAGAAGAGCACACGGTCCTGGGGCTGTCCACATTATTCCCGATTGTGGTGGACCAAGAACCGAAGGGTTTACAGGTTGGGCCATCAAGCGAGAAACCATGACTGGACGAACTCCGCATTGCCGTGCACCAGCGCGAACAAAAGGGGAAGGTAATGCACATACCCTCCCCGTTGAAACGCAATCCGTTCAACCGCAGCAACCGCACTGCAATCTGCATGTTAGCTGCGGCAATCTATGGCAGTTTCGGTAAATTCGTAGCTTCTAACAGCGTGTTTTTAACGACGCATGATTGAAGCTTGCTCTAGTTAAGGTCTACGTTTTGCTGTCTTTTACCTCGAAGTCGGCATCGATGACATCGTCGTCCTTCTTGGTTTCACCGCCGCTCGCGTCGGGTGCAGGTGGAGGAGTCTGTTCGCCAGCCGCCGCCTGCTGTTGATTCATCGCCTCATAGACAATCTTTCCAATGGCTTGCGCGTCCGTCATCAGTGTTTCTTGCGCTTTTTTGATGGCTTCTGCGTCATCTCCTTTCAAACTCTCGCGCAGATTGTTTACCGATGATTCGATCTTCGAACGCTCCTCAGCGGGAATTTTGTCGCCATGTTCCTTGAGCTGTTCTTCGATTTGATAAGCGGCGCTCTCCGCTTCGTTGCGCACTTTCACGAGTTCTGCACGCTTGAGATCCTCGGCTGCATGTTCCTCTGCCTCATGCTTCATGCGTTCGATCTCTTCCTTGCTTAGACCACTTTGGCCTTCGATGCGAATCGACTGCTCCTTGCCGGTGGCTTTGTCCTTTGCGGCTACGCTGATGATGCCGTTTCGGTCGATGTCAAACGTGACTTCAATTTGAGGAATACCCATCGGTGCGGGCGGAATTCCAGTCAGGTTGAATCGGCCCAGCGTGCGATTATCCATCGCCATTGGGCGATTACCTTGAAGTACATGAATGGTGACTTCCGTTTGGTTATTCGTGGCGGTGGAGAAGATTTCCGATTTGGATGTCGGGATGGTCGTGTTCGCCTCGATCAGTGGAGTCGCCACTCCGCCCTTTGTCTCTACACCAAGTGTCAGAGGTGTGACATCTAAAAGCACAATGTCCTGATCCCAATCTTGCCCGATGATCGCCCCTTGAATCGCGGCCCCCATCGCCACGACCTCGTCCGGGTTGATGCTTTTGTTCGGTTCCTTGCCGAAAATATCCTTGCAAAGCTGTTGCACAGCCGGAATACGCGTTGAGCCGCCGACCAGGACGATTTCGTCGATTTCGCCGGCACTGAGCTTTGCGCCTTCCAACGCCTCCATTACGGGTTTGCGGCAACGTTCGGTCAGTTTGCCCGTAAGCTGTTCAAACTGACTGCGCGTCAGCGTGATTTGCAAATGCTTCGCGCCGGATTCCGTTGCGGTGATGTACGGTAAATTGATTGACGTCTCCATGACGGTTGACAACTCGCACTTCGCTTTCTCCGCAGCTTCCTTCAGTCGCTGAAGAGCCATCGGGTCGCTACGAAGATCGACACCTTCCTGCTTGCGAAACGTCTCTGCCAAGTGGTTGATTAACTCCTCGTCGTAATCATCACCGCCCAAATGCCCGTCACCGCTTGTGCCGACAACCTGGAATGTGCCACTTTCCGGATCAATTTCCAGAATCGAGATGTCGAACGTGCCACCACCCAGGTCGAAGACCGCGATCGTCTGCTCTTCCTTCTTGTTCAAGCCATACGCCAGCGCCGCTGCTGTGGGTTCGTTGATGATGCGCTCCACTTTTAAACCGGCGATCTCGCCCGCTTCCTGGGTGGCTTTGCGTTGCGAATCGTTGAAGTATGCGGGAACCGTGATGACCGCACGGTCGATTTTTTCGCCCAGGTAATCCTCGGCCGTCTTCTTCAAATCCTGAAGGACCATGGCGCTGATTTCGGGCGGGGTATATTGCTTCCCGCGCACCTCGACCTTCACGAGTTCTTCCGTTTTGCCGACTACACTGTACGGTACGATTTTCTCTTCATGACTCACTTCGCTGTGACGACGGCCCATGAATCGTTTGATAGAGAACACGGTGTTTTGTGGGTTGGTTACCTGCTGGTGCTTCGCAACCTGTCCGACCAATCGCTCACCTTTGTCGGTGATCGCTACGACGGACGGCGTAAGCCGCGAACCGTGGGAGTTAGTCAGCACTTTCGGCTGATCACCTTCGACTAAAGCTACGACGGAATTTGTCGTTCCAAGGTCAATTCCGATGATTTTTGACATATCGCTCTCCTTGCTGCGAAGCTAATCCATTATGAAGTGCTCACAAGCCTTCGCCGCGCACATTTACTGTTTAATCAGGTTGAAATCACGATCCGTGCCGATTCTGCAAATTCGATATTGTGTCATAAGCCATTGCATGTAAAATGCTTACGGCGATCTTTGATTTTGGCGTTTAAGGTCAACTGCCGATCTGACAGGTTTTTGGACTGCTGATTTGGCATGAATTGAGGCCTGCGATCTGCACGAACCGACACGGAGGCACTACGATTGAGTAGTGTTCAAGTTTGGTTCAACTTGCGAATGGCCGATAACCTAACAGTCATGGCTTTAGAACCTTTTGAGACAGCTCAATCCCACGAGACGCCCACTGTACGGCAACAGTCCGTCATGCTTGAGAACCGCGTGGGACAGCTACTCCGTCTTACCAAGCTTTTCGACATAAGCGAGGTACGAATTCTTTCCATGACACAAGTATTTGCTCAGGATTGTGCGCTTTGTCGCCTTCTGCTCGACGACCCTGACGCTGGCTACAGCCTTATGGTCGATGCGGGTTTCCAAGTCAGCGAGACGGAGTTGCTTGTCGTTGGCGTTCCTTCCGGCAAGCGAGGTCTGTTGAAGACGTGGATGGCGTTGCTTGCCGGCGAGGTGAATATTCACTATACGTATCCGCTTCTTGTTCATCCCAACGGCCATGCTGCCATCGCCATCTGCGCGGACAACGTAGAACAGGCGGCGGATGTGTTGCGGATGCGTAAGTTCGAATTGCTAAACCAAAGCGACCTCTACCAAAACCGTTTTGAATAACCTGCCTGCGGAATCCCCTTTTTTGTCATAGCATCTCCCAGAGTCGTCGACGATGCAGCGCGGCTGAAGGTCGGGTGTCTGTTTGATTATGATGCAGGGTGGCATTGCGAGTATGGGCAAACACTTTCGTTTGCAAGTGTTGCTTTAGCGGCGTTTGGGTAGAGTGGTTTGGGGGAATTTTCGGTATGTCTTTAGATTACATTCTGCTTGTTTCACGCTGGATCCATATTTTCGCTGCTGTTGTGGCGATCGGCGGGGCGGTGTTTCAGCGATTGGTACTGATTTCGATTGCACGCGACGTATGTCCGGATGATGTGCGAAACGAACTGTTCGAAAAGCTTCGCTGCAAATGGACGCCAATCGTACACACGTGCATCGGTTTATTGCTAATCACCGGTCTTTTTAACTTCTATTGGCTTGCCATTCGAACGCCTATCGATCCCATGCCGTACCATGCCGTGTTCGGGCTGAAGTTCATCGCGGCGCTCGTTGTATTCGCAATCGCGATTTTGCTTACGAGTTCCAGTAAAGCCGTGAGCAGGATTCGCGAGCATGCAGGAATGTGGCTTGGTGTTTTGATTTTTTTCGCCGCCGCAATTGTAGCGTTTTCCGGTGTTCTTGGTCAGGTTCGTGCTGCATCGGGCGATTAAACCGTCGACCAGAGCGGACTTGCTACAAGTCTTCTTCATGGTATCCCGTTAACGCTTGCGGTATGATGCAAAGAGTTTGACGTTTATCTGGCACGCGATCCACACTTTCGTTGTTGGTGGACAGGGCATGAGTTCGCCGATCATAGAGCGGATTTCCCTCACGCTCGTCAACCTCACACCTGCGGTCCCCAATCGTCGGTCGACTTATGATGTGATTGCGAGTCGCCTATCCCTAATCGGTACGGTTGAATTCCGCGACGGTACGATTGGTTGCGGAGAAGCTGTGCCGCCGCCGACATTGTCGCTCGAACCACTGGCCGAAGCATTATCGGGATTAACGAGAACCACCGGTCGTGGTTTGGATGGCCGTTCAAATTTACTCGATACCCTGTGTTTGTTCCATCCGGTATCGTTCGTTGATGCGCTTGATTGGATCGATTCGCTTTCAGATGTACCTGGAGCATGCGATGTTAGTGTCGGTTTTCGCATCCCGATTGAGATGGCGTTAATCGACGCAACCCTAAAATTCTTCGAGCGGTCTTGGGATCAGGTAGTAGGTTGGCTGGAGTTGCCCGGTTTCGGTTCGCCAGGTAGTTTGAAAACCGTGCAGCTAATCCCAACGGCGGGCATTAGCGAGACAGCCTACTTGAAGGAAGGAGCGATTGGTTGGCCTTTGCGAGTGACCGCCAACACGTCGATTACCTTAAACGAGGAAAACTATCGAGTCACCGATATGGGGGACGCGGGCGGAATGTTCGCCGCGATGCGGTGCATCCACAGCGCCAATCGTTCAGGCTTGTCGATTGCGCTCACTACGCCAACGTATCATACATCGATCTATACGGCTGCGGCACTTCGATTGCTCAAGGTTTCCCCACACATTTCTCAAGCATTCCTGGAGTTGAAACCTGTTGCTCAAGATGTCGTCCAGAGGCTGCCACGGCGTAGTTGGCGAGGTAAGCCTCGGGAGTTTACCGGTTTTGGATTGGGGGTCGAAGTTGCGCCCGGTCAACTACGGGCTATTGCGGCAGTGCCGCCCGTGGAGATCAAGTTTTAAGTGCGGATCGGCCGACGATTCCAGTGAGCGCAGCATGGCTTGACGGACTCTCTCCTTGATGCGAATACTGGTGTGTGGTCGATTTTTGGACGACAGCGAAGCTATTGCGGTTCACGTACGAGTCCAGATTCGGACGATTTGGGGTGTGTGATATGTTCAAGCGGTCTTTGATGATCTATTCGGTGGTGCTGGGGAGCAGTGTTGCGCTGAGCGGTCAGGTGGAAGACGTTGACAACGCTTCAGCCTCGGAGATTGTCAGCGAAGCAAGCCTCATTGAGGCGATTGAATCGTTGCAAGGATCCGGCGAAGGACTAGACGGCGATAAATCGCGGATGGAAACGATCACCGAGCGACGGGCTGACTTGGTACGCTATGTCGACATGCTGTTAAAGAGATATCCCGACACCAAGCACCGGGAACAAGCATTGATCGCAAAATTGGAAGCACTCGCCACGCTTGCGCGAATTCACCCAAACTATTTAAATCGGTTCCTGACGTACACGTACACATTAGAGGCGAAGGACGACTTGTCACCGTTGCTTGCGAGCGAGGTTGATTTCTTTGCGATCCAGGCGTTTGTGTTGGGGGCGCGTCGAGAAGGCATGCCCGTTCATCGACGCATGCAGGGTACGCTTGAGCGTTATGAGGCGTTTGTGGAGAACCGCAAGACTTCGAGGCGGCTGCCTATCGTTTGGGCCAGTCTCATTCGCACTGCGATTCGCTTAAAAAAGCTTGAATTTGCCCAAGCCCAGTTTGAAGAATTGTCGCAACAATTCCCCGATCATCAGGCCACACGTCGCGCGTCGGGCGAGTTGTTTAGAGAGACCGGCATCGGCGAACTGTTCGAATTTACGTATCCGTTGGTTGATGGGGGCAAGGTGAGTGTAAAAGACTTTAGCGGCAAGGTTGTGCTCGTGCATTTTTGGGCGTTTACTCACAGCGCATCTATGGAGGATCTCAAGAGGCTGGCGAAATTGGAGAAGATGTACGGCGAGCATGGACTTCAACTGATCGCTATAAGCTTGGATCAGGAGTGCGGCTGGCTTAAAGGTGCAAAGCGCATGACCCACATGGATTGGCCTATCGTCTGTGAGGGGGATGGCGTCGAAGGTGAAGTCGCGATGCGGCATGGCGTGACACGACTCCCCGCGTACTACCTGATTGACAAGGACGGCGTGTACCAGGCGGTGGAGTACTCCGCCGACCAGGTCGCGGCACACCTGCCAGGGCTATTGGGGCTGACAGCGAACAAGCGAAGCGATGGTCATGTGACCGGAACACAACGGGCTGTCGAGGGCGGTTCGAGCGAGAATCGCGTGAAGGACATCGCGAAGAAGGCGGCACGAAAGCGAGAGGAATAATTTTTTCATTTATGCATCGCTAGTGTCGACCGTACAGGTATTCGTGCAGGTATTCGATTGTCGTTTGCTGTTCGGCGGATTCCATCGCCAAGACGTCACCCGATGAAATGAGCCCGTAGAGGCGTCCTGCTTCAACCACCGGAAGGTGACGAATACGCTTGCTGGTCATTACCGCCTTTGCGTCGCTAAGCGTAGTCGCGCGATTGCAGCAAGCCATTGGCGAGGTCATGACTTCGCCAATTGTCGTTATGACGGGGTCTCGCTTTTCGGCTACGACACGATTAAGAACATCGCGTTCGGAGAAAATGCCCACTACCTTTTCGCCGTCAATAACCACCACCGCACCGATGCGATGCGTGTTCATCATCTCCGCCGCTTGGAGAACCGAGTCATTTTTGCCGACTGTAGCGACGCGATCACCTTTGACGTCGAGGATATCCTGTGCGGTTTTCATTTTCTTATTTCTCCATTTATTTCAAGCAGAGCCCGAACTCTATTGGATGATAAGGCGCAGCACGAACCTGGGCTACATACACGTATTCGGCGGTTCATTACCAGCCGTATTTCTCCACCAGCGCCTCCGGAGCAAGCCGGATTGTCGGGCGTTGCGGCTCATCGGCCAATCGACGCAGCAGCACCGCGATCACCGCCGCTGATTCGTTTGTTGCCCGCAGGTCGACCGCCTCATACGTATCGCCGAATGAATGATAGTGTTGCACACCTTCGCCCATTTCGCCGGATAGACCGATCGCGCTGACACCCTGTTTCATAAAGGCCGCGTGATCGCTAGCCGTCCATTTGTGAATCGGAATGTCCTCCCTGAGTCGGTACCCCGGCAGATCGTCGCGGACGCTTTTGAGAAATGGTACTATTTCTTCGTGTACAAAGCTGTACAGGAATCGCGGCGAACCGACCATGTCGCAGTTGAGTACGGTGACGATGTTGTCAAGTTCGTCTTTGCGCCGCTCGACGTATGCCCGACTGCCGTGCAGACCGTGTTCTTCACCCATGAACCAGATGAAACGTATCGTTCGTTTGGGACGCCATTTTGCGGCGGAGAGTGCACGGGCGGCCTCGAGGATTGCAGTGCTGCCCGTAGCGTTATCCAAAGCGCCTTCACCTAGATGCCAACTGTCCAAATGCGCACAAGCGATGACAACTTCATCAGCAAGCAAGCGACCTGGAATCTCCGCAATGACGTTGTTAGGTTTTGCGCGCCACGAGCGAGCTTCTATTTTGATGTTGACGTACAATTCATCACCAACGTCGAGGCGGTCCACGAGCATGTCACCCACGCGTCCGGTCACCACAACGCCTGGTTCGGGGCGTGGCGTGGGGTGGCATTGGCCTACACGGGCGTGATCTTCCAGCCTTGAGATTTGAATCAGGCCTATTGCGCCGCATTCCAAGGCAAGCGCCATTTTTCGCCCGCGATGCAGGCCACCCTCGCGTACGATGCCGATCTTCCCCTTCAAGCCGCTACCGATTGCTTCGAAATCCTCCTTCGTACCTTTATTCAAGTTGACGAGTTCGCCGGTGATTCCTTCGGGTGGTGTGCTCAGGACGTTGCCGAGCGACAAGCTCCCCTCGAGAACCCGCGGTTCATCGCCGAGGAGCGTGACGGTCGTGCTGATGTCTTGCCAGCTTTGCATTTCGAAAGGTTCGAAGTGGACATTGCTCAGGCCGTACTCGCGACATTTGCCAGCCACGAATCGTTCTGCTTTGTGGCCGTTTTTCGAACCGCTGATGCGACCTTCTTCCATGCTCAACTCGCGCAGGTTTTCAGGCAGTTCAGTATTCATCATGATGTCACCGATGAGCAGTTTGTCGATCTGGGCACGGTGCACCGTCTGACATCCGAAACCGCAAGCGACAACGATGGCGCACATCAAGACCGTGCTCGCCCAAAGGAAAAACTTCTGCATACTTCCGGCCCTTCCTAATCGCGGTGTTTAAAGTGTGCGGCGGCCCGCTTCTGTGAATCAATGTCACAACTAGTCTATTTTTGCTGACTCATCCGCCGCCGCGATGATCGCGAGGAGTTCGTCGAGGCGGGCGTCGTACATTTTTTGCTTCGGCTCCAAATGTTCGATGTACTTGGGAAGGAATTCCGCTCTTTTCATCGACTTCGAATGAACGTCGGGTTTGGCGGATTCTGATTCGCGAAGCTCGTCTAATTCCTCGTTCAGTTTCGTTATCTTCGTCTTTATGGATTTGACAAAATCTTCCGCATCATCGCGGTAATACTTCATGCGCTGTACGTGGTAATCGAAAAGAACACGCTGCTTTGCCTTGTCGATCGATTGTTTGAGCGTGGCGGACTGTGCTACGGCTTCTTTCGCATGATCAAAGAAGGCGTCGATCTTTCCGAAGACAATTGTTTCATACGCAACATACGCTTGCTCTACCTCACTGGCGCATTCGCCGGTTTTGAAACTCAGCCCGGATGCATTTTCAGCGAAATCCTCCGAGCAAGATACGACTTTCCGGTATAACGCCAACCGCGCCGAAAGTATTTGCTCGAGCACGTTTACGTTTGGCAGTAAATTCGACTCGATTTCCTTAATCAATGCCGCTTTGTCCGCTTCATTGGCGGACAAATCACTCGGCAAGTTCACGATGGCTTCGTGCAGTTCCTCCGCGAGGTGCCCACGCTTGATGCGCCCTGCGTTGAAGGCGATGTCCATCTCCTTAATCCCAGTACTTAGCTTGTCCGCTTTGCGCCAGTCAGGATGTAGTCGATGAAGGATGTTAAGGGGGGCGGCGTAGTCTTCGAGCGGTTTGAGTTCTGCGTTCAATTTCACCCGTGCGCTCAGTACTTTGTCCGCGTACGCTTGTCCGTCAGGCCATAACCTTTTGACCTTGCCGTTGACGCTCGCGCTACGTACGTACGCGAGCAAAGTCTCTTTGTCGGGTTGCAATTCCGGTCCACATCCAGTTAATGACACTGCGGCGATAACCATCGCGACGAGCAAGAAAACTTGTTTCCTTCCCAGGATCATTAGTTGTATCTCCACTTGATAAGGAAGGTCAGCCACTAATGAAGAACGTGTCGATAGCCATAAGAGCGATGCCCATCAGCGCCGCACCGGCAATAATGCCCGCACAAATGGCTTCTTGGTTCTTGATGAGAATCCGCTGTACCCAGCCCTCGGAGTTAGGATTGCGTGCACCTACAAACCAGAATATGAAAGCGCCGAACGACATGGCCAAACACGTCGTAAACGGAATCACAAACGCAAGTCCGATACCCACGCCTGAGATGGGAATCTTGCCTTTCGTACCGGCCTTGACTAACTCGAGCACGACACCAAGAACTGCTCCAATCCCGGCGGACCAGATTGCACTTTCAGGCAGGGCGGACAAGCCCTCCGTCAGAATCTCCGCGACCGCTTTCCAGATCGCGGCGGCGGGCATGGGGAATTCCGCGCTGATAAGGTTGTCCGGCGAACTCCTGAGGAACAATGGATAGAACACCACAACCGATGCGAGTGCGCCGGAGACCGCACCGAAACAATGGCCGATTGCTTGGAGGCGCGGCTTGGCGCCGAGCATGTAGCCTGGCTTGATATTCTGCAACAGGTTTGACGAATTGCCTGCAACTTCTCCTGTGATGCCGGCGGTGATGAGGTTTGTGCCTGTCTGGCCGGGAGCGAGTACAGCGAAGGTGAGTTGAGTTAATTTGCCCATTGCACCGGTCGGTGTGATCGATGTCAGCGCCGTCGAGTTGGCCGCAATGAGGCAGAAAAGGAACACTAGCGGAATCGCAATTACCGCCCAATACCATTGCACTCCAAAAAACGCCGCTGCCATCCACGCAACCAGGGCACCAATGATCGGAATGCCGATCACGAATACACCCATCGGCAACTCGATATGTTTCACGGGGTCTTCCTGATCCTTGTTGCCGCCCATCATGCCTTTGAACGCATTGATGAACATTGCCGGCTTCGAGAAGAAAGCGTACAGCGACGCCGTGGTCATCATCGCTACACCGCCCCAAAGTGCCCACGTTGTAATGGCTCGGAAGCCGAGGATCATCGTGCCGTCCGCGCCGATCATACCTTGAATGTCACCGCGCTGGATCATGATGGGAGCAAGGATGCAGTAATTGAGCACGGCTCCGATCATCAACGAAATCGCCGTGCGAATACCCATAAGTCCACCGGCGCCGATCATCGCAATGTCCAATTCCGGGCGTACGGTGAGTTGCTTGAGCGACGTACCCATGATCGCGGGGTCCCACCCGAACTTCTTGAAGAGTACGTAAAACGGTTCATCCAGGTAGTGCGGAATATGGAACTTCAGATTGATCGCTTGCATCACGGAGTTGGATTGTCCCAAAGCACCCGCGGCGGCGGCGATGGCGGAACTGATCAGCAGACGCGGGGCGATCAATGTGTCTTTGGATTTCTCTGCATGAAGCGTGTCTAGGACTACGCCACAAGCGCGACCTTCTGGAAACGGGTGTTGCTCGTCGTTGATAAACCGGCGCTTCATCGGAAAGGCGAACAGCACGCCCAAAAGTGCGAGTCCGATGAGCCATAAAAGCGAGTGATGCCACGGCACGACCACGTCTTTGACGATCATGTATGCTGCGAGCGATGAAATAAGCGGAGCGGTCATGTAGCCTGCCGCACAGGCGATGGATTGGACAATATTGTTCTCAAGGACATGAAAATCCTTGCCCAATCCCATTTTGGAAAGTGTGCGGAAGATCGCGAAGGCCAGGATGACGGACGTGATGCCCACGCCCAACGACCACCCGGTCTTGGCACCTACATACAAATTCGTCATGGAGAGGACGAATCCGAGCCCGAATCCGATGATTAGTGCTCGAATAGTGAGTTGGGGTACGTCCCCTTTGTAGACATTTTCAAGCCACCACCGGTCTTTCTCCACGAGACTCATGGATCGGACCTGTTCTTCAGTCAGTTGATTGATCGCCATAAGGTGAGAATCACATGAAACCGGGCCGCGTCAGGGCGAGGCCTGTCCCCATTACGGTCAGTCTGTACAGCGAGTTCGACTTTAACGGTTCACAGCGGGTATGGGAAGCTTGGCTTGTTTCTTTGCCCGGTTCACAAGATCGGGAATCAGGTCGCGGCGCGCGTGCGTGGACGATGGGTTCTGGGTTTGCCGGATGTAATCCCGAAGTGTGATGCTTTGCCAGCGTGTGAGGAGGGATCGAATTTTATTGCCGAAGGATTTTCGCCCCAGTCCTTGGTGCAACCGTTTTCGAAGTGTCACTTTTGAGGCGCATTCGCGCATGCCTTCAGGATCGAATTCGTGGGGGTGACAGTAGATAACGGGGCACAAGCCTTCCCTGATTAGGAACTGGAGGCCCGAAAGCAAAAAACGCAGTGGCAATAATCTGAAGTATCCTCCACCCGCAATGGGAAGGGCGGTGTGCCAACGCCGAAGAACGCTGACTGGTAGTTCGAGCAACTCCCCGCCGTTGGGCAATTGAAGCATTTGTGGCGCAACAGGCCAGTCGGACACACCGTATCCGCGAATACGCATCGGAAAGATCGAAGAGTCATACCAAAATCCGCAATCTCGCAATGCGTCAAGTGCCCATGCCGTATTCTGATCGATAGAGAACCGAGGGGCTCGGTAACCGGTGACGGCTTGTCCGGTTATGTCTTCGATTCGTTTCTTGGAAGTTGTCACATCGTGTATGAACTGCGCTCGAGTGAGACGGTGGACGCAAGTGTGATCGAGCCCGTGTGTTTGTACTTCATGCCCAAGCGCCACAAGCCGGCGCACGTGCTGCGGAAAAGCCTGCGCGATGTTGCCCAGGACGAAGAAAGTGGCTTTCCCGTCAGTCTCGTCGAGGAGAGCGAGGATACGATCCAAACCGATGACGAAACGGTCCGAGACGGGCAGTTCGTTGTTAAAAACAGATTGATGCCAATCTTCCAGATCGACGGTGAAGGCGCAGCGATTGGGTATCGCTTTGCCGTCCTGTAGAGGTTGCCCCCGCACGCCGGCGAGCGGCAAGTCAACCCAGCCGTTTGTCGAGGTCGTGCCGTTCATGTTGCTTTGGCTCGCCGTTGTAAGACGGCGTTTTGCGATCGCAATCCTGCTCAGCCATCCGCGCCGCTGAACTGTGCGCAGTGTCTCTAATTGATTATCGGTCTGCAAAATCCGCTACTGAAACTGGTGGCGAGCGATTCACTGTTCGCCGTTTCATTTTGCGGATAAGCTTGGTATCTCCGATATGCGCAACGTGGGGATATGGTGTTTGGAGGGTGCTCGTCGGGCGAGCGATAGTCGATCGCATAACCACGGCGTGCGGTGAGCCAGTGGCGTAAACCAATGGAGGAGATGGCGGATGCGTAACGAGGAAGGTGATAGGCTAAGCGAGAAATATGCAGTTTCTGTCATCATGCCAGCGTACAACGCGGAGGCTTTTTTGCCGGGTGCGGTCGAGAGCATCAACGCACAGGATCTCCAAGTTAAAGAGATCGTGATTGTTGACGATGGTTCGAAGGACCAAACAGAGGCGGTTGCGAAGTCACTGCCGGGCCCTATCCGTTACATTCGCCAAGAGAACGCGGGCCCTGCGGCTGCGCGAAATCGGGGAATTGCTGAGGCGACGGGTAATTGGGTTGCTTTTCTCGATTCGGATGATCGCTGGCTGCCGGATCGCTTGTCTGGGTGTGCTATGACTATCGAAGCCGAACCGGAATTGGTTTGGGCCTGTGCCGCGTACAAGGAAGTGTGGCCTGACGGTCGAGAGCGGGTAGCTGACCCCAGTCGTTGGCAGCATCTTTTCGCAGGCGGTGCAACTTCCTTTGTTTTTTTTGATGCCTTCCTGACCGGTGTGCCGCTGATCACGTCGGGCATGTTCATTCGACGCGATGTGTTCGAGGAAATTGGCACTTTTGAATTGGGTATGCGTATGGGGGAAGACATGGATTTGTGGTACCGAATTGCTCTGGAGTTTCCGCGTATTGGATTCTCATGGCCTGCCACGACTTGCTACATGCAGCACGATGCCTCCTTGACCAGTTCAGCGAAGGACTATACGGAAGTGATTCTCATCTCTTTGGAGCGTCATACCCAGCGAATTGAGGTATTGGAAGCAGAGAAGTTTGAAGCTTTTGAGCCGATAGTGCGTAGACATGCTCAACGAGGCCTGCAGCATAGCGTGGCCGTGGGGCGACCGGATGTCGCACGTAAGATTGTAAGAGAATACGGCCGGTGGCTATCACCTAAATCACGCAGACTTGGAGCGTTGGCGGGGATGTTTCCGGGGGTTGTTCTCAGGAATATGGCGTGGTTTTACAAACGATTTCGGAATGCTTCCAAAGCCGGAGAAGTGCGCTGAAAGAAGATAGACTTGATGCGCATGAACTCGTAGCGAAGTTTTTCCCATAGTTAACGGTCAAGGATCATTCAAAGCCTGCGTTAGGACTTTTTTTTAGTCTTTTTAGCGGCTTTGGTCTTGGTGGTTTTTTTCTTGGTTGCTTTAGCTTTAGTGGATTTCTTTGTCGTCACTTTGGTTTTGGTGGTTTTTTTCGCGGTTTTCTTTGTTGCTTTCTTCGCGGTTTTCTTGACTGTAGCTTTCTTTGCGGTCTTTTTGGCGGTTTTCGCTTTAACGGACTTTTTGCTTTCTGTTTCCTTCTTTTTCTTCTTCTTGCTTGTGGCAGATGCCTTTTTTGCCGTTACTTTCTTTTTGGGCGATTGCTTTTCAGCTTTTGCAGCGGACTTTTTGACGGGCTTTACTTCTTCCTCTTCGCGTTCTTCCAGCGCAGCGCGGATTTCAGCGCGAACGGACTCTGGTTGAACGGTCTTGTGCGAAATGTCGACGATTTCCAGGTCGGTGTAATACCCGTCGCGCGATAGACGTTTGTACTGATCCTCAACCTCTTCGCGCTCGACTGATTTAAAGAGCGTGATGATTGCCTCACCCGACTTGCCTATGACTTTCCAGGCAAATTGTGGGGGTTCTTTCACGCCGGGCGTTTTGCGCGGCGCGGAACCGGATTCAGAAGTTTCTTCGGATTCGGGCTCCGCCTCTGCAGGAGTGGCCCCCGAGTTGAGTTCTTCAACCTGTTCCGTTTTGGGCGTATCGTTTTCCGATGCCGGTTTCTTCGGACTCACGTGTTTCTTCCGGATTCAATGCGTTGAGGGATGATGTTACCTTGGCAATGCTTTTATGAAGCCTGCGCCAACGAGGCGTACAATACTACTTATGCACGCGAATGCAAAGCCCTTTTTCGCCCGTAGACGCTTTCGCGACCGAGTCTATAATGCTACACTCAATCAAGATCGGTGCCAACTCCCGAGGGCGGTCCGGTCAGAAGCGCCCGTAGCTCAATTGGATAGAGTGGCTGGCTTCGAACCAGTAGGTTGGAGGTTCGAGTCCTCCCGGGCGCGTTCGCGGTTGCGATCCGGCCTGTTCCATGTGGCGGGTCGAATCGCATACCGCCGGCGTCACTCATCTCCCGGGTCCAACACGGACATGAACGCTTCCTGTGAAATCTCTACATTGCCCACCATTTTCATTCGACGTTTTCCTTCTTTTTGCTTTTCCAGCAGTTTCCGCTTTCGAGTGATATCGCCCCCATAGCACTTCGCAGTGACGTCTTTACGGAAGGCTTTGATGGTTTCGCGGGCGATAATTTTGCGACCGAGCGCCGCCTGCAAAGGAATTTCGAACATATGCCGAGGGATTTCCTTGCGTAACCGCTGCAACAATCGCCGGCCACGCCACTGCGCTTTATCTCGGTGAACGATGACCGACAATGCGTCAACTGCGACGCCGTTGACTAAGATTTCCATCTTCACCATGTCTTCTGTCTGATAGCGGCTAAATTCGTAATCAACCGTACCGTATCCTTTCGTGCCGCTCTTTAGCCTGTCGTAGAAATCGTAGATGATCTCGCAAAGCGGCAATTCGTACGTCAGCATGACGCGCGTGGGCGATAGGTATTCCGTACGTTTTTGCTTGCCTCGCCGCTCCATGCTCAACTGCATTACCGTGCCCACGCATTCCGCCGGAATGATGATCTGCGCGTCCACTACCGGTTCGCGAACTTCCTCCACCTCTGCCATGTCCGGCAGATCGCTAGGTGATTCGATACGCATGACTTCGCCGCTTGTGAGAACAGCTTCGTAAGTCACAGTTGGTGCGGTTTGAACGACGGCAATGTCGTTCTCGCGTTCGAGCCTCTCCTGAATAATGCGCATGTGCAACAGCCCGAGGAACCCACAGCGAAAACCGATCCCCAACGCGTCCGAACTGACCGTGTCGTAGGTGAATGAGCTGTCTGTAAGCCATATTTTCTCCATCGCTTCTCGCAGGTCGTCCGTGGTCGTACCCGTGCCTGGATAGAAATCACAGTAGACCATCTGCTGTGGTGTCTTGTAGCCCGGCAAGAGACGGTCCGTGGGGTTGTTCGTGTGAGTGACGGTGTCACCGATGTTCACATCCGCGATCGTCTTGATGCCCGCGAGGAAATAGCCCACTTCACCCGCATGCAGCACATCCACCGGCTTGGGCTTGGGGAAGAACTTGCCGACTTCCGTAACCAAGAAGCTGTCTTTGACTGCCATTAAGTCGATCTTCTCGCCGCGTTTGAATTGCCCATCAAACACGCGTGCATGACAAATCACGCCACGATGTGGATCAGGCTTGGCGTCGTAAATCAACGTTCGAAGCTTGTCGTTGGGATCGCCCTTGGGAGCGGGGACACGTTCGATGATCGCTTCGAGAAGTTCTTCGATTCCCTCGCCGGTCTTTGCGCTGGTGAAGATCGCCTCAGATGCATCGAGCCCCAGAATGTGCTCAGCCTCCAACGCGACATCCTCCGGAATAGCGCCCGGCAGGTCAATCTTGTTGATCACCAGGATCATTTCGAGTTCCGCTTCCATCGCGAGGTAGGCGTTGGCGACTGTCTGCGCTTGAACACCCTGCGTGGCGTCGACGAGCACGAGGACGCCTTCGCAGGCAGCCAGTGCTCGCGAGACTTCGTAATGGAAGTCCACGTGCCCCGGTGTATCCAGCAGGTTGAGCATATATGTTTTACCGCCGAGTTCGTGAGTGACGGTGGCGCGATTGGCTTTGATGGTGATTCCCATCTCGCGTTCCAATTCCATATCATCCAGGAATTGAGCGCGCATTTCGCGTTCGGTGATAGCACCTGTTCGCTC
>JANQHN010000318.1 GCA_028282665.1 Phycisphaerae bacterium
GAAGGCGTATTCATATTCCTTAGGACTGGCAGCGCCAATGAACTTCAGAGGTGTTTGATGCCTCAAAAAAAGCGACCAAGCTTGGTTAAACTTCGCCACCGGAAAAAGTTGACCGGCTAGCCAATCGGAAGCGGTACAGGCTCGCTCTGCGGCGAGAGCAAGACGCTCGCATTCCTGGTTCCACCGAACGTGAGAAACTTTGACCGTCGCAGCAGCATTGGCTGGCGGATCAACCGGTTCGAGTATATCGAGAGCATCGCGTGCGGAAACTGCAAGTAACGCACCGGCATCTCCGGGTTCGGATTCGAGGTTCACAGGCCCCAACGCCACTGACAACCGATTGTTTTCGCTATCGAGTGAGAACTCCGGCGGTGTTGCCAAACGGTACGCACAGCTCCTGGGTAACTTGTCTATAGGACGGAAGCGAGACTCGCGCGCTGCTGAAGCATTCGCACCCACTGCTTGTCTCTGCGCAGTGAGATCAACAACCAAACTCAAAGTCGTTTGCATGCTGCTTTGAAGTGTTACGGCTGCCTCGACCGGCCTTGGCGAAATGAGAACGGGAGACTTCCCATGGCCTAATCCGTCCCAAACGACCAGCCCCGCGGTATCTGCGTTGCGACTCATGTAGTGTATTCCGTCAAGCCGCATGTGCGCCGTCAACACAGGAAGCATGCAGTCCTGAGGCCGGTTCGTATCAGCGACAACTAAGTAGTTGGACTCTTTGCCGAAAGCCCTAGATTGATACTCCCCCGCGAGTGAAGCATGGCGCAGGATGGACGCCGGATGTATCAGCGCAGGATCAAAAGCTGTAAGTTGCCTGCCTCCCAATCGCCATTTATCCTCGGCTATAGACTGCTTTAGATTTGCGAATCGTTCGGGATAATACTCTTCCAGAAGCTGGTAGTATAAAGCCCCGGAGAGCACAAAGCAGTAACCTTCCTCCGCGCTCAATCGAGCCAAATGCCCGTCCACGACCTTAGGCAAATACTCCTCGATCGTTTTGACGACATCGCTCTCTCGTAATTCGTCCAGCATGACCGTACCGGCAATGTGAAACATGGGTTCCATCATCGCATTTAGAGAAGAGGCCGACTTGGGTTCGTCGGCGAGAACGGCAGTAGGACAAGCAAGCATCACCCCAAGAATCAGGAAAGTTGATACCCGCACTTGCGAGAAAAGTGACAACAGCATGATCAATCCAGTCCCGTACTCGTACAATTCGTGTTTAAAAGTGCCGGGCTTCAGGTCTCAAAGTACCCGCCGCACGCCTGCCAGGAATCCCGATCACGCTTTAAACGGTGCAGATGTTGACCGTCATCCATATATATCCCAAAAATCCGCCTTGATTTGAAACGCACGCAAACCATGAGATCAATTAAACTGGCACGTTAACGATAACTGGAAAAAAGCGGAAGCCCCGAAAAGCCGTGCTGGGCTGGCGTTTCGGAGCTTCCACGTAACTAAACGGAGAGGGCGGGATTCGAACCCGCGGTACCGGTGAACCCAGTACGACGGTTTAGCAAACCGTTGGTTTAAGCCACTCACCCACCTCTCCAACAGCTATCACCGCTCCTTCGCGATTGAACAAAGTAACGGTTTGAACTATCCTACCGCACTCTTTCAGCAGGTCAACGGCCTTGACTGGATCAAGCGGTGCTATGTCTATCGCCCCTTTCATCTCTTAAACTTCAAGCTTTCTGGGAACCCTAACAAAATTCTTACAAAATTTCGTGGATGGTGCGATGTTTTTTCGGGATCGAAGAATATTTTCCCGAACCACACGAATCTCCGGGTAATGAAATTTCGCAGGCGTGGAGTGCGATGCGCGTCTGAAATTGACATTGAATAAGAAAGACTTACAGGCTTGTTGGCTGAAGGAGCTAATCATGCACGAACCAAGACCTCGAAATACCGCGGCTGCCATGTTTTTCAAGGGACTTTTTCTAACGGCCACAGTAAGCGTGATTATGACAGCCTGCGTTGTCCTTTACGGGATGAAGATCATTAACGGACAGGCTGGTCAAATACTCGATTTGGCACAGGGTGCCGTTGAAGACCTGCCCGAATTCCTGCAAGACATGCCTCCGATCGTCTCAGACGTATTCAAGGATCGCAGATCCCCGGATTATCTCGCGAATCTAAACGTCACGGGGCAGATGGCTGCTTCCAGCAACCCAGGCCGGGTTTATCCGGTGGTCACTATTGTCAACGATGGCGATGAGATGGTCACACTCTTGTCCGTACGCCTTTCCGCACTCAATGCTGAGGGTACGCCGATCTACGAATGGAACGAAGTGGTGGCAACGCCGTTTGCTACGGGTGAAGACGAATTTCCCGGGCCAATGCTACCCGG
Organism: Phycisphaerae bacterium; assembly: GCA_028282665.1. Classification (GTDB taxonomy): domain Bacteria; phylum Planctomycetota; class Phycisphaerae; order UBA1845; family UBA1845; genus JANQHN01. The sequence continues at coordinate 2,357 of JANQHN010000318.1, forward strand.
CGCCGAGCGTAAGATCATTTTGGACAGGTACCTGAAACTCGCTAAAACTCCGGCAAGTGAACTCTCCGCAAAAGTGGAAATCACGGACATTCGCGTCTGGGACGGCAATACCCAGGAACTCACCGCGGAAGGCTTCACGGCAATGCTCGATCGGGACTAGGAGCCGACCAATCTAGTCAGCAAAGCAAAGACTAACCGACCGGCCAGCGCCGAACACAATACTCCAACAGGCTGTTCAATGCCAAAGTGCGGAGGCTTGCACGCAAGCCTCCGCTTCTTTTGTAGCAGTTTCAATCCAGGCGCAACATTTAAAGGCAACTTTCCAACGGTGCCAAACACCGTGTCGGGAGCTACACCCGGCTGGAGCTTGCTCCAACATCAAAGAGTATCCCTGGCCAAACGTACTCTATTCGGGCAAGGTTCGCAAAATCGCTCTTACAGGACTCGCATCAAAGTCGACCAGCTTGAGAGGAAGCGCGATTAGTTCATAGCAACCGCTCGGCACATCATCAAGAAGCAGGCCTTCGAGAATCGCAAAATTATGCTCGAAACACGCGCGGTGCACGGGAAGTGTTTCATCGGCATACAGATCAACACTCGGTGTATCTATGCCCACGGTGCGAACGCCTCGTTTAGCCAACCAGTGTACTAACTCGATAGACAGTGCAGCGAAATCGTCGGTAAACACATCACGATCATCGTAGGTCTGTGTGGCGAAAAGAACACGAGGCGCATCGATTTCAACGCTGATGTGCCCGGGAAGAATCGCCTGCGCCTTCGCCACGTTGACTTCGATCACCTGGCACCGACCGAGGTAGTGGTCGAGCGATCGATTGTCGATCGTATCACCCATCAGGTCGTAGTGGGAAGGCGCATCCGCATGCGCACCGAGATGCACGGTCGCGTGAATGGCTGAGCCGGTGGTGGCAGCTCCATCCTCCATGCGAGAAAGAACAACACGTTGCAGCGCAAAATCGCCAGGCCAAACCGCGAGGCGATCGCTGAGGGATGGTGTAATGTCGTAAATCATGACGGAATGGTAACAGAAACTCGCCACCGCCTACAAACAATAGGCACGTTAAACGCGATCGCCCTCAATAGAACACGCGATCAGCACACACACCAAAGCCGGAATCACTACCTCACTATCGACCGAACCAACTCTTTTTCTTTTTGCGTTCGGTTTCGCCTTGATCGTTCTTTTGAAGTTGGGCCAAGAGTTCCTCGGTAGACTTGTTGGGATTTAACCGGCGTAGCATTTTCAGTTTTGTTGCGGTTTCCTGATCGAGTCCATCGATACCGTCCTCGGGCTTTTCTGTGGCCGATTCCACCGTTTTGCTTTCTTCCGGAGTCTGTCCGCGGAACTTAAAAGGCTCCGCCTCGGCGGGTCTTGCTACGACCTCATCCGGTTCTTCCGACACCACCGGAGCAACATAATCATCCGCAGCGTCGACTTCAGCCTGTGCTGCTGCGAGTGCAGCACGAAGCGCCGAAGCCTGCGAATTGATGGCGTCATCATCGTCATCGCCATGCAAAGGTGCTTCACCCGCAGCCGCCAGCGCCAGATCCGTATCGTCGGTACCGATGCCACCATCCTCGATCGGACCCTGCTCTTGCTCAATGTGTGCATCCGATTCATGTTCAGGTGTCGATTCAGGCCAAACGAAGTTTGCCCAGAATGTCGCTACTGCACCGTGTGACTGGGCCCTGTCCTCGGAAGACATCGCAGTCGCTATACCTGCGTTGTCTCCAGTTGCGTCACCGATTTGCACGCTCCCAGAGAATTGTTGTGCTTTGGCGTTAAGTTCTTCTTCCCGACAGTCGAGTTGGACAACGCGATCCTCGATCTCGCGCATTTTTTCTTCGCAGGCCTCCTGCTTGCGCCGCGCCTCTTCCATCACGTCGTGATTCGATTCTTCCAAACTTCTGCGGTGTTCCTCAGCCTCAATTTCCCGTTGCTTCAGTTCCGCAAACCTTTGAGCAATCCCGGCGGCCTGTTGCTCGAGGTCGCCACCCACCTCAGCCGTTTTCTGTTCCCGGGCTTCCACTTCTTTGAGGCGCTTGGACAACTCCGCTTCCAGTCGGCTTAACGATTGAGCCTGCTCTTCTAGCCCATTTTGCTTTGCGACGAACGCATTTTCCTGCTCCGTAAGTGAACCGCGCGAACTCTCGAATACCTCTCTCGCACTGTCGACTTCCACTCGTCGCCTGTTAAGTTCCACTTCTTCCTGGTTAAGGGTCTCCTCTTTGGATGCCAGTTCGCTTTGTAAGGCATCGAGGCTCGCTCGCAACCCCTCAAGCTCTTTTCGACTCGCAACAAGTTCACTCTGTTGCTTTGCAAATTCCTGTTCACGTTTGGTGAACGAACTGTCCTTTGCAGATAATTCCGCTTCCTGCTCCCCCAAAGAAAGTAACTGCCGTTCGAGCGTGGCTTGATCTTCTTGAAGTGCTGCCCGATGCCTCTTAAGTTCAACTTCACCTTGCTTGATGGCCCGTTGTTCTTCGTCAAGCAACTCTGCACGTTCGTTGAGCGATTCCTCACGCGCAAATAACTGCTCTTCCTTCTCCGACCATTCGTGGTCTGTTGATTTGCGCTTGTGAGCAAAGCGTTCATGCGCTTCATTGAGTTGCCGTTCGCGTTCTTGAAGCGAAACCTGTGCGTTTTCCAATTCTTCGCGCAAGCGTTCGAGCTTCTCCTCGCGATCCCCCAACGCAGCCTTAGTGCTCTCCAGGGCCTTGTGTGAACTTTCCAGGCTCTCTTCCTGTTCTTGAAGCAGCGTTTCTTTGGTTTGTAGTTTTTCAAGTTGGCTGGCGAGTTCCGCCCGTTCAGTTTGTAGCTTGGTGGATGCAGCCTCTAACGTTTGTTCTTTCTTAGAAAGATTGTGCTTATCCTGCTCAAATTGCTGCCGCAATGCCTGGGATTCCGCTTCCCACGTTTGTTTCCGCTGTTGCCAGTCGGCTTGATGCCGTTCGAGCGACGCGATCTGGCCTTGAAGCTCCTCCTGCCTGTGCGCAAGTTCTAACTTTTCGGCCTGGAGAACCTCTTTCTCTGCGTCCAGCGAGGCCTGTTCTTTGTCAAGCAATTCGCGCTGCTCTTGTAGCGAACTTAGATCGCTTGTTAAATTTCCTCGTTGCTGTTCGAAAGCCTCCTGATCTGCGCGAAGCTGCGCAAGTTCTGCATCAATTTCTTGGCGCCGTGACTCAAGAGATTGCGATTGCTGTGCAAGCCGTTCGTTCAATTGCTCAAGCGATGACGCTCGATCGGCAAGCTCGCTCGTTTTCTCAGTCAACTGTCGATCGAGACTCTCCTGATCGGCCACAAGTTTCGCCTTCTCCTGTTCAAGGCGTGCGGCCAATTCATCCAGTCGACTACGCTGCTGATTTAACTCCGATCGATCGTTTTCGACCTGCGATCGGATCGCCCGAACGTCGCTTTCTTTATTGGTGAGCTTCTCGCAAAGCGAGTCGAGCGATTCCTCCTGCTTGACGAGACGGGCTTGTTCCTTTGCGATCCCTTCTTGCTGCTGTTGCAAAGAACTTCGCAACTCGAACAGTTCCTGCCGGTCTTGCTCCATGGATGATCGCTGTACTTCGAGTTGCGATCGGGACTGTTCGAGTTCGCTTTCGCGTTGACTGAGTTCTTTGCGCAGTGCTTCGCACGCCTGTCGCTCGTGGCGCAACGACTCCTCAGCCTTCTCGTGTGCATCAATTCTCGCACGTAGCGCGCCTTCTTTCTCGGAAAGCTGAGTACGAACCACCTTACACTCATCTTCGAACGCAACCTTTTCTTCGCGGGCGCGCTGATCGAACAACTCCTTTTGTTTCTTTATCTCGGACTTAGCGGACTCGATTTCCTGGTCGAGCGCTTCGCCACGTTCAACCAACGTTGCTTGCAAGGATTCGAGTTCCGAAGCGCGTTGTCGTTGCTCCTCGGTTACGCCTTGCGATTCCCGCCGGAACGACTCCTGCTGCCGCTCAAACTCGGTTCGATCCACATCAAGCGCGTCACGTTGCCGGACCAAAGATCGCGAAAGCTCTTCAAACTCTTGCTGATTGGAGGCAAGCTGTCCCTGTTCCGCTACAAGTTGCTCCTGTTCCTCAGATAGCTTCTGCCGCGCCTCCTCCAATGCCTTACGTTCAACCTCATGGCTCTGGCGATTTCCATTTAATTGAGCCTGTTGATCGCGGAATTCTTCCCGGGCCAATGCAAAAGCCGCTTGTTCTTTGCCAAGTGCCTGGCAGCCTGCTTCCAAAGACTCACGTTCCGCCAACAGGTTATTGCGCGCCTGTTCGAGAGCTTCTCGTTCATTGACCAGTTTTTGATGACATTCTTCGAGATCGGTTCGGTCATTTTCAACCACTTGGCGCGCTTGCGCAAGTTCCTGCTGCTGGGATTGAATCGCTTCGCGCTTTTGAGACGCCTCCTCCTCAAACGCTGTCTGCACTTGCTGGAATTCCATTCGCTCAGAAGCCAACGCGTCATCACGATTCGCAAGCTGCTGCGCAAGCTGTTCCAACTCGGATTTGCGATCTCGCCATTCTGCTTGCAGAACGGCGCAATCAGCCTCCAGTCGATCGACATCCGTCTGTCGATCGATGAGGGACTGTTCGAAGGATTGCAGACCTGATTCGCGTTCCCGCAAAGAAGCGGACTCAGCCTGTTGAATTTGCTCGGTTTCTAGAAGTTTTTTTCGCAGGTTTTCAAGATCATCCTGCGATTTGGAAAGTTCCAGGTTCCAACGCTGGCGATTTTCATCCAATTCTTTGCGTTCGCGCGCAAAGACAGACTTTTCCTCGGCAATCCGTTCAGTCTGGCTTTCAAATTCTTGACGCTCACGCAGCAATACTTCGCGACTATCGGCAAGTTCCTGCTGCGAGCGTTCGAGTGATTCACGTTGAGCCGTAGCGGCGGCTTCGAATTCCGCACGGTCTTTATCCAAATCTTCACGTTGAGAATCCAGTGATTGTTGATTTTGCCTTAAGGCTCGTGCACGAGCGGCGAGTTGCTCGCGTTCTTGAACGAGCAATTCTTCCTGCTGGGCGAGGGCTTGTCGCTGTGACGCAAGCTCCACCCCTTTGTCGCCCATTGACTTCTCGAGTTCCTCAATACGAGTACTCAGTTCACGCTGTTTTCGAGCAATGGATTCCTGCTGCGTTGCGAGTGCCTGCTCTTTTTCGTCGAGTTCGGTTTCCCGTGCTTCGAATTTGCGCTCTGCGTCTTTAAGTAAAGACCGGTCTTTCCTGACCGCCTCTTCCTTGGATGCGAGTTCCTCTCGTTGCGTCACTAAAGTTTCACGCGCCACCTGTAATTCGCGTTTGGCGGACTCGATCTTTTCACGCTTCCTGGCGAGAGATTCATCCTCGTGCGACTGGCGTTCACTCCGTTCATCCAGTTCACGCTGTATAGTTTCTTGACGTTTTTGTAGTTCGCTCTCGCGCTTTGCCAGCGTCTCACATTGGGACTGAAGTTCTTCGCGCTTTGCGTCAAGTTGATATCCTTGTCGCTCAAGCTCTTGTTGCTGCGCGTCAAGCTTATTTTTCAGTTCTAGTTGTTCTTGATCGGTCTGCCTACTTATTGCATCGAGTGAGGATTGGCTTTGTGTAAGTGCCTGCTCGCGCTGCGATAGTTGTTCGCGTAATCGCTGAAGAAGGGTTTCACGTTCCGCCAGGACCGAAACCTGCCGTTGGTTATCTGCTTCAAGGGATTTTAGTCGATCCTGGAGTTGGGTAATCGTGCGGTCGCGCTGCTCTATAAGCTCGACTTGTTCTTTCGCGGATTCTAATTCGCTGTTGGCCTGCTCGACACGCTTAGCCAAATCGCTTTGCATGCGGTTGGCCCAGCCCGCGAACTGACTTTCATATTCAGCCAATCCACGCTCGAGCGCTTCGATCGCGCCGTCCGCATTGGCCAAAATATCACGAATGGAGTTGCTCTGCCCCATGACTTCGCCCCGAACGCTTCGATTGTGCGGTTTGGATTCCGATGACCGACGAAATCACCTGCTAATCGCCCCGGCGTCACGCATGTAATCAGGGAAAGGATAGGTGGAAGCTGCCCTACCCCTGTCGTTTGCACTTCGCCTTCATCATGGAAAGTCTAAAATTCGTTCGCCCCGTAAAATCCAGAAATCTTTATGGGATTTTCTTCGAAAGTCCTGTAATCCAATCGAAGCCTCCTATCCTGGCACGCAGGTTCCTATTCCATACGCGGCGCGCTCTTATTTATTCGGCTTACCACTGCCTTGGCAAAAGAACCCGCCGCGCAAAGACGACCAGTATCGTAGGCTTGTTTTGGAATGATCGTCCGAAGCAAAGGCCGTTCAGGCCTGGTTGTGCTTACACGGCCAGACGGATTCAAAGGGGCTCCGCGTTTTCGGGCATGTATGACCTTTCCGGGGGCATGGATTTCGTGGGACTTTTTAGCCGTAAAAAACAACAGGAGCCGGAAGTGAAGCAGCGCGAGCATCAAGCCGCGGATGCCGCGTCCGCGCAGAAAAATGTTGCGCTCACGCAGCCCGCCGAGGATCGTCCTTCGTTGCAAGATCAACCAGCCACGAGCACGCCGGCAGCACAGGCATCCGAAACGAACATCGATGGGCCGCCGTCCGGCCCGGTTCTTAATGCAGCCAAAGAAGCACTCGGCAATTTGCGAGCCGCGCGAGCGCAGCTTGAGGCGGACTTGCTCAGCCTCGAGGACGATCGCTCTAAACTCGATGAAGAACGAATCGCCCTGGAACAAACGCGTGAAGAGCTTAACCAGGTACAGCAGCTTTTCGAATCGCAAAGCGGACAACTAAGCGACAGCGAACTTTCCCGTGAGCGCGCGTTACTGGAAGAGCGCGAAGAGTCCGTAGCCAAGCAACTTGTCGTCATGAAGGAGCGCGCCGCACAGCTTGATCAACGTGAAGCCAAGCTCAACGAGCGCGACGCACGCCTGAATGAAATGCTCGAGGATCTGGAATCGCGAGAAATAGAAATCCAGACCAAGGAACAGGAGCTCGAAAACGCCATCTCAAACGGAGAAAACGTGGATGGCGAAACTGTAGCTGCCAAACAAGAAGAACTAGACGCCCTGCGACAAGAGCTCGAATCGCAACGGCTAGCTTTGAATTCTCAGCAGGAACAGCTAGCCAAGCAGCAGGCTCAAACAGAAGAATCGCTGCAAGCGAGGGAAAACGCGCTAGCGGAACGAGAAGCTCTTCTCGCGAAGATGGAAGAAGAGCTCGAAGCGATCAAGCATGCGGAAGAGCAGCAGGAAATTGCGGCGGCAGAAAGCGCCACCAACCCACTGAAGGCACCTGCCCCGCAAACAGCTCCCGCAAGTCCAACCAGCAATGCAGCAGCACAATTCAGAAAGCTGCAACGAGACGCGCGCAGGCGCGCCATCGGGGTCTAAAAGGATTCGCAAGAGGAGCACGTAAAGATGTCGCTCAGACTGTTCTCCAGAAATAAACATCGCGACACCAAGGTGCAACAAGACGCTGGCACAGATGTTATCCTTGCGCCGCCGGCGAAACCGCCCCAACGCGACACACCTATCGACTTCCAACAAGCATCACCGTTCGCCTACAGCGACGACCCATTGCGGAAGCTGCTCGAACAGAAGCGTTTCCAGGTTGTGTTGCAAAACAGGGATCAATTTGCTGATCACCCCGAGGCGAATCGGCTGCTCGAACAAGCGATCCAGGAACTGGAACACCGTTTGGCGATGGTCCCCGCAGGTGTCGCGGTTTTGCCGCTCGCTCTTTTGGATCAGCCCGGATGCGCAGAAGAGGAAATCGAAATCGAGCCATTCCTCCTGGCGGTTCACACCGTCACCAACGAGGAGTTTCAACACTTCGTGGATGACGGCGGGTACGAAGCACTCGAATACTGGCCTGAAGACATTTGGCCTCATCTGATCGAGTTCAAGGATCTGACCGACTGCCCCGGGCCTTCGCAATGGCGTGAAGGTCGGCACGACAAGCGGTTCGCCGACCATCCTGTCGTAGGAGTGAGTTGGTTCGAATCGCAAGCGTATGCCCTTTGGGCGAACCTGAGACTGCCCACCGAACCCGAATGGCATGTCGCAGCAAGTTGGAGCATCAAGAGCAGCGCAAACATTCATCGGCGTTTCCCCTGGGGTGACGCGATGGACAACGAGCGGTGCAACATCTGGTCCACGCGTTTCGGACGCACGGTTCCCGTTGATATGTATGCCAATGGCGCTGCGCCAAACAAGGTTCTGCAATTGGTAGGCAACGTTTGGGAATGGACCGCCGGCGAATTTGCCGTTGCCGACGAAATGGGCAGCCCGATTCTCGGCGAAATGATCATGCAGACCATTCGAGGCGGTGCCTACGACACCATTTTCGAAACACAAGCAACCAGCCAGTTTCGTAGCGGCCTGATCGCTCTCGCTCGAACACACAATACGGGTTTTCGCTGCGCACTGGATTTCAACCAGGCAACTTGGATGAATGACGAGTAGCTCTCCGGAAGAAGGGAACCGTACCAACTATGTCCACGTATGCAGCAGCGAGCGTTTCCTGCCTAATCTGCGACACTGTCAATAATCCAGAAGCGACCGTCTGCTCGAAGTGCTACGCGCCGATGGCACTTATCCACGAAGCGATCGCGCAGGAACGTGAACCATGCATCGTGACTGTCATTGGCGACAGCAATGTCGGCAAAACCGTTTACCTGGGCATGCTGCTGGATATGTTGACCAAGCGTGCAGAAGCGTTTGAAGCTATTCCGAAGGGTGCGTACTCCGTCAACTTGCAGCATCAGGTTATCAGCTATCTTTCCGCGAGGCAGTTCCCGCCCAAAACTGCAATGGAAGTGGATACGTGGAATTGGGCGTACTATCAAGTGTCCAGGCCGCAGGATGGTCCGAGAGTTTACGATCTGGTCATGCCGGACATGGCTGGTGAAGCGCTGGCGGCGGAGGTTGCGTCGCCAAGGACGTTCGCGGTCATTCGCTCGCTTCTTGAGAAAAGTTCTGCGGCGATCTTGCTGGTCGATGCCGCGGTTGCGGCAGCGGGTTCATCCCAGCCGGATTTCTTCGCACTGAAACTCCTGAGCTATCTCGACGGCGTATTTGCGGCTAAACGTGGCCAAAAGCTGCAAACTCCCGTCGCCTTAGTCCTGTGCAAGGCGGACTATTCGCAGAAGTGTTTCGACGATCCGGAGGGATTCGCTTACACGAACCTCAATCGTATCTGGAACCTGTGCGACAGCCGGTTCGCCCACTTCAAGTTTTTCGCAACAAGCGTGGTGGGAGGATTGGGGTACGGCACGGACGAGTATGAAAATGTGATTCCTTACCCGCTGCACGTGGCGCCGCGCGGGATTCTCGAACCTTTCGAGTGGACCCTTTCCAAGTTGTAGGGGCAAGCTATGACATTTCTAAAGAAGAACGAATCGCGCAGCTTACTGTGCGAGCAAGCGATCTTTACTTCCGTGCGCACGCCGATGGGCGAAGGTTATCGCATCATTGCGGCAAGCAAAGGCCTCAAGCCGGAAGAACAACAGGCGATCACGCGACGTTCGCCCTCGCATGACGCGCTCGCCTCCACAAACGATAACGCGATGGGCCTGTCATTCTATAAGTTACCGACCGGGCGACTTTGCTTAGCTTTTTCGCGATACGCGGGCGCAGAGCACACCGGACGCGGCGGGCAGCGGGTATACACACAGATTGTCGTGCTCGAATCCGCCGATTTCGAGAAGTTCGGGTATAACGCTATGCAGGTTTTCCGAGCGTTGAAAGCGGAAGGCATGACCAACCCGGTGCTCAATCCGCCTCGCGTGTTAAACAAGGCCAGCCTGAATCCCGATGCCTCGCCATGGACGGGCGATTGTTGTCGCGTTCTCGACAGCCTGCCCTTCTCCTGGCAAAGTCATTTCCTGCATCAATTGATCTCTCGCCAAAGCATTGTCGTACAAACGCAATCGAATCCGTTTGCGGCGATTGAGAGTTTACTGCTGGGCTTACCCGGATCGATGAGGACGGAAGTCTCGTTCAGTGCGGGATTGCGGTTCTCCGTTGGTCGCGTGTTTACGGTTAACTTCGTGAATGAAAAACAGCAAACACTGGAAACGCGCGCGAGCGGTCAGCCGGTGCTCCTGTTTGATCCCGGCAGCAAGGATGCACCGACCACACCTCCGTCACAATGGCTTTCGTTCGTCGGGCGTCTCTGGGAAAACGAAGAATTCTCCCAACTTAACAAACGCACGTCGCGCTCGTATCCGCAAATATCGTATGAAAAGCTCAACCGTTTCGGCGAGTTATACAACCTGCTCGACAACACACCGAACATCGACTTGGCGCAAAGCCTGAAGCAACTAACGCAAACACTCGGTGGGCCACTCAGCGGATTTGAAAGTGAACTAGTCACCGAACTGCGCGGCGCAACACAGTCTCGGCTGCTTACGATTATCCAAAACGCAGCCATTTTGGACGCCGATCCACATTGGGCGGATTTGCTGGAAGCTTGGCGAAATGAACCCGCAGGGCCGATCCTCTTTACGAAAATCATTGACGCATGGTTGGCGAAGACTTTGACGTTCGCGCCGCTGGACGCGCCCAGGCAGGCGCTGCAGGCGTGGCAGCACATTCCTCAGGGCGCGGATGAGCAGGGATTTAAAGATGTCATTGACGGCTGCCTGGATCGCTTCGCGGCATGGTGTGCGACTGTCCAGGATCCCCAGCAACTCGGTGCGGCTGAAGCTCTCGCCCAGCAGTGGTCTGCGATGAGGCCTGGTTGTCCGTTCGTAGAGAAAGTCATCGCCGCCCTGTCCGCCATGGCTGGCGCGGAGAAAAACCCAACGGACGATAAACCCACGGACGAATGTTGAGGCTATTAGCTGGAGGGGCAGGTGGCCTCGAAAAATCGGCGATTTTGTGACAGGCGAATGTTGAATGCCGATTGCATGATTGACGATTGAATCGCACTTCGACAAATACGAACTCGTCATTCTGCGCAGACGGGCATCCAGCACGAATACCTTATCAGGCTGGCCTTGGGTTCCCGCCTGCGTGGAAATGGCGGATGACATCAATTGGGGCACTCTGGAAAAGTGTTGGAACTGCGAGATGAATCGCTAACGACCCAAAGATTGATTCCGCTTTATGAGCCAGCGGCATACGCCCACAGCCACCAAAGCGCCCCCAGCGAGGATCGCGATCCACTCGCTCCAAACACGATGCTCGGCTTCCCGCATGCGCGGAAGTGTGCCCGTCGCGATCAGAATAATGACAACACCGTACACCACAGCAATTGCGTTCGGATGTCGATCCAACAACGTTGGCTTCCGTTCGACCTTCTCCACCGGTCCGCATTCCGGACAGACCGAACCCGAAAGATGAGTCAAATCATAACCACAGCGCTCACACTGCCCCTCTGATGATCGCGCCAGGCGAAACCAAGCCAATGACTGCGACCACAACAAACAGGCTAGCAGGAAGCCAAATCCCAATGGAAAGATTGCACTGACAAGAAACACCACTTGATCCAATTGTACTGTAGACACGATCGGTGGATTCGGCGGTCTCGTAGATGCAGCGATCATCGCAGCTCGAAAAAAACCAACGATGCCAAATGCAATCGGCACAGCGATCAGGCTCATCCATTTGATTTGAACCGGCTTCCTAAGTCGACCGGTAAGGCACGCAACCCAACCGTGAAGCGACAAGAGAATAGTAAAAAAGAACAGGCCCTCTGACGCTCGCATCGCAAGCGCCTCATCCGGCGTAGCAAATAACAACTGAATACCAGCGTCGTGGAACAAGCAGACGATCAAAGTGGCCGCGCAAAAATGCAAACCCACCGCCAGCGCACCTGGAAACTCAGTCTCTCCAATAGAATGACCGTCCCTCATCGCCTTACCATGTGAGTTGCATTTCACTGACATGCGCAGCTGGTCGACCGCGCCGATTCATCAACTATCCGGTTCGCATAGACCGCAAACGAGTTTATCATAACAGAAATGGACCGTTTGGATCACCTGTTGAGTGTCGCAATTCCTCAGTCAAGACAAAACTCATCCTCCGCGTTACCATTTCCTGCGCCATGAACAAACCACTCACTGACGTAGAACTGCTGCGAAGACTCGTCGCATTTGACTCGACCAGTTGCTACAGCAACCGCCCCATCGTCGAGTTCATTCTCGATTATGTAGATGACGCACGCGTACGCGTGATTCAAAACGAATCCAACGAAAACGACAAGATGAATCTGCTGCTGGCCATTGGCCCGAATGCGCCGAACGAAAACGAAGGATTGATACTCTCCGGACACATGGATGTTGTCCCGGCGAATGAGCCCGAATGGCGCACCGATCCGTTTACGCTCGCCGAGGCGGAAGAAACCTACATCGGCCGCGGTACCAGCGACATGAAAGGTTTTCTCGCGCTGGCGATCAACCGGTTCCGCACCTGCATCAATAAAAAGCTGACCAAGCCACTGGTGCTCTTGCTGACGTTCGATGAGGAGGTGGGTTTGCTGGGGGCGCAACACTTCGTTAAGACATGGCAAAACGAAATCATGCTGCCTCAAAGTGCCATCATCGGCGAGCCAACGTCCCTGCGGATTGTCCGAATGCACAAAGGACACTTGACGATGCGCCTCATGACTCGCGGCCTGCCCGCGCATAGTTCCCTCCCTCACCTGGGCAGCAGCGCCATTGAACCAATGGCGAGAATTATCACAGCCCTGGCAGGCTTTCGCGAAACATTCGAGGCGGAACGGAACGACTATTCCGCCTTTTTCCCCGATACCGCCGGCCCCACATTCAACATGGGCACGATCGAAGGCGGCAGCGCCATCAACGTCATTCCGGACCGCTGCACGCTCGGGCTGGGCGTAAGACTTCTACCGGAGATGGACCATGAGGCGTTCCCCTGGCGGCTTGAAAAGGAACTGTCTGAACAAGCGGTGGGGATCGAATAT
>JANQHN010000055.1 GCA_028282665.1 Phycisphaerae bacterium
GCAGCTCATCGCGCTGTCGTACCCTTCGGTCGGCAGTCGGAACGAACTCACAGAAACGGCGGAGACGGCAGCAACGATTCTCGGTGGTGAAAATTCGCGACTGTACTGGAATGTGGTTCAGGCAGGCATCAGTCCGCGAGCCGGAGCATTTCACGTACAATACGAGGATTGCGGACTCATGATGCTGTACGGAGCGTGTCAGCCGGAGCATTTCGACAAATTATCGGAAACGTTGCAGACGGAGGCAGATAAACTTTGCCAGGAAAAAGTGCAACCGCACGAAGTGGAACGTGTGAAGAATAAGAGGAGAACCTCGTTGGCGGTCGAAGGGGAAGCTCCCTACCACCGTTTGACGCAGATCATGGAGGATATGGATTGTCGAGGTAGGCCCCGCACGGTGGAGGAACTGCTCGCGGATATTGACGCGGTAACCGCTGACCGCATATTCGAATATTTTGAACAATACCCGATCAATGCGGGCGGGCACGTAGCCAGTGTCGGGCCGTTGGAAGCGTAGTTTGCCGGTGTGATGGATCGGACGGGTTTGAGACTTTGTTATGAGTAGTACCGCTCCGCCTCTGGAAATCAAAGTTGTCTATCGTGCCTCTTCTCGCGGCGTCAGGCTTCAGCCTCGTGCCGCCCGCCCGCAAAGTGCAAGTCAATCAACCGCGGCGCGAAGGGCGGTGATGGGGGCGCTTAATCTGGCGTTTGCGGCAATGTTGTTTTTCGCGATATGGTGGCCTTTGGAGAACTCGCTTAGTACACGCGCCACTTTGATCTCTCAGATTTTCCCGCAAGAGCAGGTGGAGCGAATCAACGAGCAATTCGGTATCAAATCCGATAAGAGCGCAAATTCCAGAAGAGAGGTACGCCGAGGACAACCTCGCCCGATCACCGGGCCCGCGCCCGCCGGTGACGGCAGCGAAAAATCGGCGAGGGTCAGCGGCACGAATGGGGACGATGCCAAACCGATTGATGGCGAGAACGCTCCACGCTACTTCCAAGGCCAGGACGCCACAAAAGCCATCTGGGGAGCACTCATAGGCTGGATCGTCTTGTCCAGTGGTTGTGTGTGCTTGACGACTTTGGCTACCGGTGCTGCGTGGTCGCCTGCCTTCCGGAATAAAAGGAGAATCCCCGGCATCCTCACCGTCGGCCTGTTTGCGTTTATCGCATTCGCAGCGTACGACACTTGGGTGGAGTATGGGGTGACGTACCGGGTCTGGATGGCGAAGACGGGAATTGCTCTGATAGCTGGGTTGTTTTTTATGCTCGGGTTGACGTTCGGGCGCGGCGGGAGAGGATCGGTCCGCTTCTCCGGATGCGCCTGCTTGCTGTTGGGAGTCGGTAGCGCCGCAGGGCTGTACTTATGGCAATTGGCAAACGCCCTGCCGGTCGAAATTTACCCCTGCATCTCAACAAACGAAAGCCCATTACTGACTATCGCCAGCGCTAACGCGGTCACCATGATCTTCGCAGCCCTGCCGTTTGTCCTTTGGGGTTTGGTGCAGATGCGATTCGCTCCCCGACGAATCAGCTAGAGCAAGCTCTAGCCAGGCGTAGCGCCCGACACCGTGTTTTGTGCTGCCGGAAAATCGACAGTAAACGCTGCGTTTGGATTGAAACTGCTATAAAACCCTGTTCACGCGCAATGCGAGACGATCCTGTCTTTCGGCCGGAGCAATGCAAATTCGATGATGCCCCACGCTAGCCCTGTGACAGATCCTGCTGGAGTCGTTCACGCATACGCCGCTTAGCGTCGGGACTGAGCGAGGAACGGGCGATCGCTTCCTGGACCGTCATTTCGTCCACGCTCGAACCTTCAATGATAGTTTTGATGATTTTGACGTGCCGGCGGTATCGCCTGCAAGGAGAACAAGTCCGCAAGTGAATACCAAGTGCCCAGCGTTCGCCAACGGTAAGAGGTGTATCCACCGACTTGGAAATCAGCTCACTCATGCCTCGACAGGGCATGGTCAAGAGCCGAAGTACTTTCAGCACACCCCTAGCCACGCGATTTCTCCCCTGAGAACCAGTTATTTTCCAGGCATTGGCGCAATCCAAGCCTCGCGCGGTGAAGCCTTGCCCACAGGTTGCTCGACGTAATTTTAAGCACTCGGCAAATTTCGTCGCTGTTTACGTGGTCAAGTTCGCGCAGGACGAACGCATCAGCCAATTTTGGCGAGAGATGGGAAAGGCAACCATTAAAGACCGCCCAAAACTCTGCATTCTGGCTGAGTTTGGCAGGATCGACACGCCATGTTAAAGGTGATTTTTTCCACTTGCCGTTCTTGGTAAACGGCGAAAAATCCTGCGTGTGGATATCGTCGAGGTTGTCGACCGTCTGTTCTCGGGACGACTTGCGGAAATGGTCCACGATTTTCCGTTTCAGTATCGAAATCAGCCAAGTTCTTTCCGAGCTGTCACCCATGAACTTGTTCTTCGCTTTCAAGGCAGCGACGAAACACTCCTGTACGATATCTTCAGCCAGTTCCCGGTCGCGTAAGCGCAGCAAAGCGAATCTGAAAAGCGCATCACCGTGCCGATCGATCCAGACCGCAGGATCACTCGCCTGTTTCGGCGTAGTATTATCGACCGCTGTCAATTCACTGGCCTCTGCTCGCAAAGTTCCATCGATCCGGAAAGATTCCGAACTTTTTCGGTCCAGCCGGCACCGCTTTACATGTTTGGTCGTATCGAGACTATGATCCTGACAAAGGATCTTATCAAGCCAATCGCACAAAGCCACAGGCCAGTCTTTCAACCTCTCCTTGATTTGATCAGCCATCTCAGCCTCAGGAGCGGCAGATTTCGTTCGCAGACAACCGGATTGGGCGTCTAATAGGCATATCGTAGCGATTGACTACAGTTCAGCGGATTTTCCAACCGATGGGCCAAAGAGTAAAGACAGCTTGCTTTACGGCACGGCAAATGCCGAGTGGATGTACGAGCGCGATTGGAGTTTCGTCGCAAGAAACCGGATCGTACGCTCGCTCCGCTTGCCGCCACGGAGCATCTCCTGGCCAGTGATTTCCCTATACCAGGTAGGCTTGGATACCAGACGTTTGGAGTCGCTTCCATGAATCAAAGCACTATCACGACGGACGCGAATCGCTCGACGGGCAGAGATCTGGAACCCTTATTCGCTCCACAATCGATCGCAGTCGTGGGCGCATCTCGCACGCCGGGTTCGGTCGGCAACGCCATTGTATCAAACCTCGTTTTCGGAGGTTTTACCGGAACGATTTACCCCGTCAATCCGAAGGCGAAAAGCATCATGGGCATCCGTTGCGTGCCCAGTCTCACCGCTATCGACGAAGCTGTCGATCTCGTCGTAATCGTCGTACCCGCTCCCGCCGTTGAGAAGGTCGTGATTGAAGGTGCCGATCGAGGTACACGCAACTTCGTCATCATCACGGCCGGCTTCAAAGAGATTGGCGGTGAGGGTTTGGAACGTGAAAACCGGATCAAGAAACTGGCGAAGGATCGCGGGCTTAACATTCTCGGCCCAAACTGCCTGGGCGTGATCAATACCGCGGTCGAAGTCAGCATGAACGCGACGTTTGGACGGGAGATACCCAAACGTGGAAACCTGGGTCTTATCTCGCAAAGCGGCGCGTTATGCACCGCTTTGCTGGATTACGCCAAAGGAATCGGCATGGGCTTCTCGCGATTCGTCAGCTTCGGCAACAAGATCGATTTTACCGAAGTCGATCTGATGCGTTCGCTGGCGGGCGATCCGAACACGCACGTGATCATGATGTACGTCGAAGAGCTTTCCAGCGGCAGGGAGTTTATCGAAGCTGCCAATGAGATTACCCACGGTCCGAATCCGAAGCCGATTTTGGCCATCAAAACAGGGCGTACGGCTCAAGGCGCTGCCGCGGCTGCTTCGCACACAGGATCGCTCGCGGGATCGGACGAGATGTACGAAGCCATCATGAAGCAGGCGGGTGTGCTGCGTGTCGAAACCGTGAAGGACTTGTTCGACTACGCGGAGGTTTTTGAAGATGCGGCGCTGCCGCGCGGTCGCAAGACTGCGATCGTCACCAATGCAGGCGGGCCGGGCATCATGGCGACGGACGCCTGCATTCGTAACGGACTTTCGCTTTCCAAATTCCAGGACTACACACTCAAGTCCCTCAAGTTTCAGATGCCCGCGACCGGCAGTTTCAAAAATCCCGTCGATGTGATCGGAGATGCCAAGAGCGACCGATACCGATCCGCCCTGGATGCCGTGACGGCGGATGAGGGCGTGGACCAGGTCGTGGTTATCGTTACGCCGCAAATGATGACCGACGTAAACCAGATCGCTCACGTGGTTGGAGAAATCAAGAGTTTTTGTCGCAAACCCGTCGTCTCCTGCCTGATGGGCATGGCGGATATGAAGGAAGGCGTGGATTTGCTCAAAAAACACGGCGTCCCCAGCTTCCAGTTTCCGGAAGACGCGATGCGTTCACTGGCGGCGAAGAACCGCTTTACCGAGTGGACGCGGACACCGCTCCAGGAGTACCGCCAATTCGAGGTCGATGACGAAGCGCTCGAGAGATTATTCGACGCGGAACTCGAAGCGGGCCGGACTCAGCTTGTGGAAGTTCGCGCGTTGGAAGCGCTGCAGCACTACGGATTCCCCCTCGTTCCCTACTCACTTGCGGAGAATGCCAACGCGGCGGTCAAGGCGGCCGAGGAAATGGGATACCCGGTAGTTATGAAGATATCCGGTCCGAAGATCCTGCATAAGACCGATGTGGGCGGCGTGAAACTGAATCTGCGTGACGAGGCGTCCGTACGCAAAGCACACGACGAGATGATCGCGTCGGTCAAAGCCAAGATGGGTGACGATGTCGAGATCTGGGGCGTGCTCGTTCAGAAGATGCTCGATCCGGGCAAGGAGATCATTTTGGGTGTGACGCGCGACCCGAAATTCGGTCCATTGCTGATGTTCGGATTGGGTGGCATCTATACCGAGGCGCTTCGGGACGTGTCGTTCCGCCTGGCGCCTATCCGTGAGAATATGGCAGGCGAAATGATAAAGAGCATTCGTTCGTTCAGGCTGCTCGAAGGTGTGCGAGGCGAAGCGCCATCGGACGTCGGTTCGATCGGCGAATGCCTGATGCGACTGTCGCAGCTTGTCACCTCACACCCCCGAATCAAGGAATTGGATATGAACCCCGTGATCGTCTACCCACAAGGCCAGGGTTCGATGGTCGCCGACGCACGCATCATTCTGTCGAAGGAGTCCTAAGCGATGTCAGAGCAGTGGCGTGAACAATTTGGCGAGAAGATCGTGCCTGCGTTGGAGGCGGTACGTTGCATCAAGCCGGGTAACCGGGTCTTCGTCGGTTCCGCTTGCGGCGAGCCTCAGGAACTGGTCCGCGCCATGGCGCATATCGGCGAGGAATTATCCGACACGGAAGTGATGAACGTTTTGACGCTGGGTGTCGCCCCCTACGCCGACCCGCGTTTTTCCTCGAACTTCCGCACAAACGCGTTTTTCATCGGCAATAGCGTGCGTGATGCGGTAAACGAGGTCCGGGCGGACTATACGCCCATTTTCTTATCGCAAGTGCCCAGCCTTTTCAAATCGCGCCGTATTCCCGTAGATGTCGCCATGATCAGCGTCAGCCCTCCGGATGAATACGGTAACTGCAGCATGGGTGTGTCGGTGGACATCACCAAATCCGCGGTTGAATCCGCTCGAGTGGTGATCGCTCAGGTCAACCGGCAGGTGCCGCGTACCTTAGGCGACTGCTTCATCCACGTCAGCAAGATCGATTACCTCGTCGAGTTCGACGAACCTTTGCTCGAATGGCCTGTCGAAACCGAGCCGGACGACATCACGAAGCAAATCGCGGAAAACCTCGCGAAGCTGATTCCGGACGGCGCGACCTTGCAACTCGGCATCGGGCGTATTCCGGACACGGTTGCCTCCTTGCTTGTCGGCAAGAACGACCTGGGCATCCATACGGAGATGTTTTCCGACGGCGTGCTCAAACTGGCGCGGGCCGGCGTTGTCACGGGGCGTCGCAAGACGCTGCACAAAGGCAAGATCGTCGGTAGTTTTGCGGCGGGCAGTCACGATCTTTTCAAATTTCTGGACAATAACCCCGGTGTGGAAATGCACCCGTCGGAGTACACGAACAACCCGTTCGTCATCAGCCAGCACGACCATATGATCGCGATCAACTCCGCCCTCGAAGCGGATTTGACGGGGCAGGCGGTGGCGGACTCGCTTGGCCAGTATTTGTATAGCGGATTGGGTGGGCACGCGGACTTCATGCGTGGGGCTGCTTTGTCCAAGGGCGGCAAGCCGATCATTGCTATGCCTGCGACGGCAGAGACACCGGACGGCGTGCGGTCGCGTATCTCTGCGACG
>JANQHN010000231.1 GCA_028282665.1 Phycisphaerae bacterium
AAACTATTATCGGAGTGGAGCGGGTTAATGACTTTGGGCGGGTGCAGGAACTGCGCATGACTGGCGACGCCGATACGCAGGCGATTTTGGCTTCGTTGATGAAGCTTGGCCGGGTGACGCGGTTTGAACGAACCACGCCGTCGTTGCATGACATCTTCGTGCGGATTGCGGGCTCGGAATCCATGAAGCCTGCATCACGAAATGACGGCGTAGACTCCGCAACGAAGGAGACTCCGCGTGCGTAAAGTCATTGTCGTTGCGGTGCGGGATTATCAGGCTGCGGTGCGCACCAAGGGTTTCATTGTAAGTCTCATTGCGATACCTGTTCTTATGGGCGGCAGTATTGCCGTGCAGGCATTAACCAAAGACCGGGTCGATTTGGTGGATCGCAAAGTCGCCGTCGTGGATCAAACGGGAGTGCTTTTTGAGGGATTGCGTGCGGCGGCGGAAGCCCGGAATGCAGGCGAGATTTTCGAGGGAGAAGGCGATAATCGCAAACAAAAGCAGCCGAAATTTTTGATCACTAAAGCGGATGTCGACGGAGGGACGTTGGCGGAACGAACGTACGTGCTTTCTCAGAAAGTCCGTGATGGCGAATTATTCGCGTTCGTGGTGATCAAGCCCGAAGTGCTGAGTCCTCAAATGGTCAACAAAATTCCATCGGACTCGGAAGGTGGATCTGCGAAACCGATCAAATACTATTCCAACAATCCGACTTTCGAGCAGCTTCCGCGTTGGCTTCGCAGTGCTTTGAATTTGCAGATCCGAAACGTCCGTTTGCAGCAGGCGAATATCGATCCGAAACTAATCGCTCAACTCACCGTGCCGGCGGCGCTTGCGAATCTGGGGTTAGTGGAGCGGGACGAAAGCGGGCAGATCACCAAGGCGAAAGAAACGAACGAGCTGGCCACTTTCTTGCTGCCGTTTGGGCTCCTCATGCTGATGTGGATGATCGTCATGTTTGGCGCTCAGCCGCTCGTGCAGGGTGTGCTCGAAGAGAAAATGCAGCGTATCGCCGAAGTGCTTCTTGGCTCGATTACGCCGTTCGAATTGATGCTCGGGAAGCTACTGGGGATTGTGGGCGTGTCGCTTACGATTGCGACGCTGTACATGGTGGCCGCTTTCGTCATGTTGCAGCGTTCGGGATTCGGCCAATACTTTCCCTCGGAATTGGTTGTGTGGTTTGTTGTTTACCAGGCCCTCGCTGTACTGATGTTCGGTTCGATCTTTGCCGCGATTGGCGCAGCTGTGAGCGACCTGCGGGAAGCACAGAGCATCATGATGCCTGCGACGGTGCTGGTTATGCTGCCGTTATTTTTCTGGGTTCCCGTCGTACGCGAGCCCGGTTCGACCTTGTCGACAGTGTTGTCACTCATTCCAACCTGCACACCAATGCTCATGATCGTGCGGCAGGCGGTTCCACCGGGTGTGCCGACCTGGCAGCCTGTGCTTGGCGTAGTTTTGGTTATGGTGACCACAGTGCTTTGCGTGGTCCTTGCGGGCCGCATTTTCCGCGTTGGGCTTCTTGTCCAGGGGAAGGGCGCCAAACTGAGTGATATGGTCCGCTGGGCTATTAAAGGGTGATTAAATAGTTCGACGAATAGTGCGCGGACTCTACGCACAGACATGTTACATGCGCGTGTTTGTCAGTTGAGACTATGTCCGTCGGACTATGTGTTGACGTCGATTTTTTGTCCCATGCCTTCCGTGCTCGGTCTGGCTTGCTGCGTCTGAGCAGCACCTTCAAGCAGACTCAAGGCCGCCTGCCCCTGTGCCTTCATGCTATCCAGGGATCTCTTCATCACGGTCATGCCCACTTCGTTTTGAAACGATTGGCGTTTGACCCCCGTTATCGTGTCGGTCATTGACATGTAATCCATGCAACCTTCATCGACACGTTCTGCGTGGTACTTTGATTGTTATGGGACCGGGGTGAGGCAAAAACGGAAAGAGGGCCGTAGTGGTTATAGGACTTTCCGGTTTTTTTCGACATAGAACAATAAGAAGGACGACGCATCCACGAAAGCAAGCTTTAGCCAAAGGTAGCGTGCGACGCCGTGCACTGTCCAAAAGTCGACTTTGAACGTCGCGTCTGGAGATTGAAACTGCTGTAGTGTTTCATTGCATCTAGACTAAATGCGCTCTGACTTCGTTTATACGCTTTGCGATTTTGGTTTGAAGCTTTTTTCGGATTGTTGCCTCAAGACCCGAAGATGGTGAGGTCTTCGGGCCTTGAGGTTGATCATTTGAATCGGGACTTTTTTGGCGATGCCGCTTAATTCGGAGTGATACTCCAGGAACTGTAGTCCACACAGTTACCCACGTTGTCACCAGGTGGATTGTTGTTGCATGAGCCGTCGGTGCAACCGGGGAGCGGATCGTGAGGGCCCAATGCGTGGTTCCACCAGTTGTTTTGGGCGTTCACGAAGTCAGAACTTAGAATGACTACAAAGATCGCGTCTTGGGCAGGACCGGTAAAGCCTACGAAGTTATTTTGAGTGGCCGAGAAGTAGCCTCCGTAGTTGCTGCGGTCGATCTCGATACCGCGCGCAGTGCGGCCGCCGGGTTGAAAAGTGTTTCTCTTGAGGTGCTGGTTGAGTGAGCTGCCAATTCGCACGCCAACGAGCTTATTGTTGAGAAACTGGTTATTAAAGATGGATGCGGTGGTGAGGGTACTGTTGATTCCATGACCGTTGTCGCGAAAAACGTTAGCGTTGATGGAGATTGTCACCATCCATGCCTCCCGGTCGAAACAGAAATCACAGGTCAGACCCGCCCCCTCGTGGTCGAAGATCTTACACTCTTGGATAATTACTGTTTTGTTGCCCTGGAATCCGTAGAGATACAAACCGTCTGTCCGACAAGCAGCCACCGTCGTAGTCCCGCTGTTGGCGCTGAAAGCTACACCGTTGAAGTTGACGTGAGCATTCCTCCAATCTCGGTAACAGTAAACAGCGCCACCAATGGCGCCGGCTGTGTTATTTCTGACAATGTCGCCGGGAGCTAGAAATACACCCGGCGTAACCAATGTTGGTGTCCAGTCATTGACGCGGCGGAACGAGATTCCGCCGCCGTTCCGGCCAGCAGAGTTTTGCTCGATAATATTACCACCAAGTGAATTGAGTCGGCTGTTGCGAAGGGAGATGCCGCCTCCATTTAGGTTGGTGGCTTGGTTGGACTGGAAAAGGTTGTCCTCAATAGTCAATTCGATGCTGACTGAGCCATGAAACCCACCGCCATTGTTGGCAGCGATGTTTCCGGAAATGGTGTTATTTTTCCACACGCCGCTGGAATACGTTCCGTGGTTGAAGCCGCCGCCATCATCTCCGGCGGTGTTATTGGTGATGGTATTCCCCAAAGCATCGACACATGATTTGTTGAAAATGCAGACACCACCACCGTCTCCTCCTACGGAATTGTTGGTAATCTGATTGTGGTTGAGCATCATGTGTGAGTCTTCGCCGCCATTGTAGACACCTCCTCCTCGTTCCACCAACGCGAAGCCAGGAACGCTGTTGCCGCGAATTTCGTTGTCGGTGATTATGGTTGGGTGTCCGCCATCTCCACTATGGATGGATTCACCGATGAGCGTATCGTAATCGTCGTGATCGCCAACAACACCAACACCTCCGCCAACGACACTGGCCGTGTTTGACTTGATCACATTATTGCGAATGGTGAGTAACAGACCTCCGGTGTTACCCTGTACACCAATGCCGGCGCCGTAGTTGGCATGGTTGTCCTTGATATGGTTGAACTCTATGACTGCATCCTTGACGTTGCGGCAAAAAGTGCCGCCACCACCGCCAGCTTGATTATGCTCAATGACGTTGTATCGAATCAAAACACCGCTGTCCTCTACGAAAATCCCGCCGCCATAGAAGGGTGTTGGCCACATCGCGGCGTTTTGGCGAATGTGGTTGTACTCCACTTGGACGGGCGACGTGCAATTTTTGATGCGAATCCCGCCGCCTTCGGCCGATCGTCCGCCGGTGATCTCCAGTCCGGAGATGGTCGGTCCGTGCGTACTCAGGCCACTGACGATGAACACTGCGTTGGCGTTACCGCCATTGACGACCGGCATGGCGGTCGGGACGAGGCGGTATGCCAGTTGAGGATCGAGCATGCCGCCGAGTCCAAGCACGCGTACCTGAGAGCCGACAGTCAGGGAAGCTTCGTTATAGGTACCGCGGGTGACAATGACGTTTTCGTTTTGGCCTGCGGCTGCCAGGGCGGCAGTGATGGAGGTGTAGGCCGTGTAGGTGCCGATGTCGAACGCTGCGTTGGGATTGACGACGTGGTTGCGTCCACCCCCCGGCATAGACAGGGTGGCAAAAGCGCGGATCTGATCGCTGTGGATGACCTGACCGCCGATTTCGACTTCGAGGAATAGATCCATCGCGCCGGTCCCGAACGCCTGGATCATCCAATTACCGGTGCCGAGTTGTGCAGGATTGATAAGCGTTTCGTTTTGCCCGACGGCAAGAATCTCAACACCGTTGCGCAGGACGCTAAAAGCGCCCTGGTTTCCCTCCGGAAAGCGTTTGCGGAGGTAGGTTTGGCTGTTATCCAGGATTTCGCTCGGGAGGACATTCACGGTTGGAAGGACACGTTGCGAGGGGAAAGGATCGGTGTCGATGCCGGGAACGAAGACCTTGGCAATGGTGCCCTCGGAGTATTCGACTTCCTGGTCTACAGTACCGTAAGTACGGTTCACATCCAGTTGCGCCTGCACCACGGTCAAGGTGGCTTCGTCTTCACCAAGCACTGCACCGTCACATCGATGGGTAACGTGCAGCGTAATTTCACCGGGAGCAACCCCCTCGATACCGAGGTTCCAATCGGGACCTTCTTGCGGATCCATCTCGACGGAACCCAAACCGAGCAGGATGAAAGGCGCGTCTACTTCGCGGAACGCGAAAATCCGTACAGTGCCTTCACCCGATACTTCGAGGGTGACGGAGTGGTCATTGCATTCCTCTCGCCAACCGGGCGCGGTGACCTTGATGAGGGCAATATCAGCCAAGTCGGCCTGTCCGTCGATTTCGCTGTTCGATGCATCGCTGCCGAGCGGAAAATCATCATCGTTGTCGTTGACGGCGAGATAGTTGGGAGCCCAGATGCCTGCGCTGCCGGGGCGGGGGTTGCAATAGCCGGTATCCGGATCACATTTGTCGCAACAATTATCGCATTCGTCTTCTTCGTGATAGCAATGGTGATTGAAACAGAAATCCAAGGTACAAGCATCGTCGTCGTCACAGTCGAAATCGTCCTCGCACTCGACCCAAGGTTCCCCGGCGAAAACCGAGCCGGAACAGAGGGCGGCAAGAATCACAAGCAGCCAAAACGTTTTCATGGGGGTATTCCTTAAGTCAGGGTCGAGCCAGCAATGTCGCCAGTTGTTCTTTAAGTGCCACGACGCGTGGGTCATTATCCGGCACACCGGAATCGGCGTAGCGTTTCAGTGCATCGCGGGTTTCGTGGATCTGTGTGCGTTTGATTTTGATCAATTCATAAACGGCATCACGGTCGACGTCCCGATTTATCAGGAGCAAGCAGGCTTCCAGCCATTGGTGTGCCGCCGCGGTGGGGTTGGTGGAGAGTTCAGTCTGCAGCACATTGCGGGCGCGGGATTCATCGTCAGCAGCCATGAACTGCCTGGCCGCGGAACCGATGATCCGGGCGCGGGTGAGCGGATGTGCAATCTGGGCAGCTTCGCCCATCAGGAAATTACCGGCTTGCGCCGCAGCTTGGCGCCGTTTGTCACTCCGCGATTTACCGCCGTGCGAACGGGAGATGAAAAACGCGCGCTCGTGCAGGTAGGCGGCCAGGTCGGTCGGAGGACGCGTGCCGGCTGCGACCTCGGCGCGAACGCTGGTGAGTGTACGGTCAAAC
>JANQHN010000251.1 GCA_028282665.1 Phycisphaerae bacterium
CACTGGGCGTGGCCGTGTATTGGTTCATTGCGTAGTCCGCTGGCTCGCAGAAGGTGTCATCGAACTGGTAGAGGCCTGCCACCTCGCCGCCTTCCACGAACAAACGGTTGTGTACGCCGTCCAAGGTATAATTGATGCTGCCGGACTGCTGATTACCTTCCGTTCGCGTGCTGCGTATCATTCGATCAGCGGCATCGTACTGATAGTCGTATCGCCAGCCAGGACCGTTGACGCGAACGTTCTTGCGACCGGTCCGGTTGCCGGCCGAATCCCATGTGTAGGTGCGATCGTCAATGACGGTGTTTGTGTCGGGGTTTTCGTAGGTGATGCGGATAACCTGTTTCACTCCGTTATCGCCAGCCGGATTGGGGACACCGGTGATACCATCGTATACGTACGAGGTTCGCGTCCCGTTTCCATACGTGATTGCTTCGACACGATCGCGACCCACGTAGCTCCAATTGGCGATATCACCGGGATTGTTTTCCCAGGCGGAGTTGAGGCGATTGAGCGCGTCGTAGGTGTAGTTGGTCGTCCGTCCGTCCGACCCATCGCCAGTCGTGCCCGGCGTCGTCAGGGCCAACTGATTGCCCAGTCCATCGTAGGTCGAAGTCGCGGTTTTTCCGTTTACGGTCTCTGTAGTACGGTTATCCAGCGAATCGTAGGTGCGAGTGACTGCGGAGTCATCGTCGTACGCGCCTACCAGGCGCGAGAGACCGTCATATTCGAAGTTTTCGAACGTCGTATCGTCCGAGACGCCCTGACCCACCACAATCGTTTTTCCATCAAGGCGGTTGAGCAGATCATACGTGAATGTAACCGTCGTACCGTTCGGATCGGTCGTGCCGGTCAGGTTGTCGTGTATGTCGTACTGGCGATCTTCTTGCGTGCAGTCCGCGTTTGCGATGGTGATCTTTCGACCGAGAGCATCGTAGATGTACGTAGTCGTATTGCCGTTGTCGTCCGTTTTTGAGGTGAGTCGATCGGAGTCGTCCCACGTTTGTGTGATGATGATGTCGTCACTGTCGCTTACATCCGCGCCGTCACCGTCCACATCCTGGATGTCAATAATAGGGCGGTCGGCGTTGTCGTAGATCGTGCGATGTTCATGACCATTGCCGTCAACCTTGCGCGTCCGGTTATTGCGCGAATCGTAACCGTAGGTCGTTTCGTTACCGATATTGTCTACTGTTTGAGTTCTTCGATTAAGACCGTCGTAGGTAAACATAGTCGTGAAAGTCTGATCGGATGTACCCTGGTCGGATTTATCGACATCCGTAACCGCGATTACATTATTGTTTGCGTCATATAGATACATCGCCCGGTTGCCTTTGTCATCGGTGATCGTATCACGACGGTTGGCGGTATCGTATGTCGTTACGATCTCGTTGGCGTTGTCATCCGCAAACAGAATGATCTGCCCGTAATCGCTGTACGCAATCGTGGTACGAGACTCGCCCAGCGCCTGCCCACCCGGAATCGGTGTTTGCGTTACGGGGTCAAAGAAGTGTTTCGTCTCGAGCGTCAAGCGATTCATCGCATCGTATTCGTATTCGATCTCGCAAAGACGGATGTTTCCGGCGTCACCTGTGTTGTCGATCAATTCACCGTCCTTGCGTTCGCCGACTTTATTACCGTGGGCATCGTAGGCAAACGACTCGACGTTGCCCATTGGGTCGGTGACCGATACGAGTCGGTCATACGCATCGTAGATGAAAATTCCGATGCGAGGCGTGTCTTCGATACCGGCGACAATGCCGACTTCATTGCGATTTCCATCGTAATCGTGCTGTGTGGTGGATTGATCGATCGTACCGGTCGCACGAATTTCCCGGAACACCAGATCACGCGCGTCGTAAAGGCGTGTGATGGTATTGTCGGGTTGGTTTCCGTTAGCGGCCTCACCCAGGCGGATGACCGTGCGATTGCGGTTATCGTCGTATTCATACTCCTCGACGATCGCCTGCCCCGAAGAAAACGCTTCGCAATCCATGTCGTTTTGCCCCAGGTTCACATCGCCAATCTCCGAGCACTCTCGCGTGAGGTAGTTAAGTAAATCGTACTCGAAGATCGTGCTGAGGTGGCTGTTTGCGTTCAAATCTCCAGCGTCGCCGATGTTGATCGTGTCCTTGCGGATCACGTTGTCATTAGCGTCGTAGTACGTATCCCGCTCGTAGCGAGTACCACTACCGGCATTCGTCTCCGCCGAAATACTGCGAACAACCTGGTTGAGCTGGTTGAAGATGAATTGGCTGTCGAAGCCGCGCGGATCGATGATGCGCGTCCGGTTGCCGACAGCATCGTACTCATACGTCGTCGTCAGTTGCAGGCCGGTTGCGTCGACTATCTGTTCGTGCAAATAGCCCGCCTGCGATCCAGAGTCGTAATACGTGTACTCGTCACGGCGACGGTGACCGCTACCATTGTCGGGATGGACGTGGGCGGTCAATCTGCCGAATTCGTCGTATTCGAAATCCTCGACAATAGAGGGGATACGGTGAATCGTTTGTGCGCGGTTGCCGCTGGCGTCGTACGTGTGAACCGTTTCATTGCCGCGAGCGTCTACGTGGCGTGTTACGAAGTTCGAGCCGCAGCAGCCGCCGAAATCCTCGTCATATTCAAATATTTCCACGAGTTGCGGCTGATCGCCGACCGGCACGTGTGTTCCGGGCAGTCGATGATGTTCGAGAAGGTTGCCCTGCGAACGACGGTTCGAGAGCGGATCGACGTCGCCCTCGTAGATGAAGAGCTCAATATTGCCGTTGGCGTGAGTCTCTTCGACCACCAAGGCGTCTTGATTGTAGACCCAGCGCGTCTCGAAGAAGTCGGGGTCGTTCGCACGGAGCTTGTCCGTGGGGCGGTTGTCAGTCTCCGTCGTCGGCGCATCGGCGTCGGGAGCTTTACCCATAAATTCACGTTTAATGACGAGTCTGTTGTCGTCGTCGTAGAGCAGTTCTTCGACATTGCCTGCGCGATCATTGATGATCACCTTGATGATTGCACCATTGTTCTTAGGAGCCGGAGTTAGAGGCACATAGGTGAAGTCGATACGATCATCCGGATCACCCCAGATCTGCGTAACCACGCGGTCGTACGTCGGATCGTTGGGATTCATCGTGGAACTGTAAATATTCTGAATGATCACTTGCCCCTTCGGATCGGTGACTGTGAGCAGGTTGTGGTTGAGGTTTTCGTCCTCGAAGCCTGTCGAATACGTATAGGTCGTGGTCTTGCCATTGGGGAAATCGTTGCCGTTTGGCGTTCCCGTGACAGTTGGGGTGGTGACTGATTTGAGATCGTCTGCAGAGCCGCCCGCTTCACCATTTTCGTAGTATTCGTATGTTATCTGCCGTCCGGTGTAATCAGTCACAGCTGTCAGCAGTCCCTCACCGTTATAGGAGTACACGATGTCCCTGCCCAGCGTATCGGTGACCGTGCTCAACAAACCACCCGTGTACGACATAGAGAGGGTGTTCCCGTTACGATCAACAATGCTCGTAACCTTGCCGGCTGCGGCGCCGCCGTCCAGTGCGGCAAAGTTCCATTCGCTGGTATCGGGAAATTGCAAACTGAAGGTGCCGTCTTCGTTTTCTGTCAGAATCTTGAAGTGGCCGCGGGCGAAGTACGTACCGTCGCCGTTTGGCACATACGTGTCGATGCGGGTGTTGCCGTCAAAGATGCGGAGTGTGTCACCGCAACCCGGAGCCACGGCCATGTTATACGAATGATCCCATCCACTGCCGAGGGAGGAGTTCGCGTTGCGGCGTGAGCCATATCGACGCGACATCGAGTAGTCTCGACCCACACCCGGAATACTCAGGTCCGTGGCGGTCTGATTCGATTCACCCGAGAAAACGTTAATGCCGAAAAATGCGGAAGAGTCCGCCTCGTCGTCAGGGCAAGGGCAGCAGGTATCGCAGACCGGCTCGAACGTGCCCAGTGGAGGCATCTCGTTGAACGAATCGTCTTGAAGAGGGAAATAGTAGCATTCGCCCGAGTCCAGATCGCAGATATCTTCGGTGCAGGAATCGCCGTCATCGCAGTCCAAATCACTGGTACAAGCGGAAAAAAGACCGCCGGCGATGGCAATGCCGTACGACGGTTGATTCTGCCAAGTGCCGTACCAGTCAATCGAACTGTTGGCCGAAATGTTGGACCAGTCGACGACGTTGGGGATGTAGTCAATAGTGCCGCCCCAGTGCGCGATCCACATTGTACCAGTCGCATCGACGGCGATTTCACTCACCCTGTCGACCGACGTGCTGAAGTCCACCATCGACAAAACGTTTAAAGCCAGGTCCAGGATGTAGAGCGTGTTCTGAATTTGAGGCTGGCCGTGGTTGCTGACCATCGCCCAGATGAGATTGGGCTCGGCCGTCGGATTATACTCGATCGTCGTTGACACTTGGCCGCATCCCCAATTGCCCGGAAGCTGAGCAACAGGGCCGCCGAGCATAGAACCGGCATCGATCTGGATGATTTCCCCGTTACCATTCAGAGCGATCAAGAGGTTGTCGTCCAAGAAGGCCGTCCCCTGTGGAGTTTGTGGGCAAAGCGCGGGACCGGGCGTTTGTCGCGCGTTGAAAAGGGCTGCGCCGGACCCGTCGCAATCACCGGACGTATAGTCGTAGACAATGACCGTTTGCGAATCCAGACCTGTCACGGCGATTCGGTTGTTGCCGGGACTGATGGACAGGCCGGACAGTCGCGTCGTGCTGAGTCCCGGTCCGCCGAGTCCGTTCGTGTTACCGATCGGCTGACCTACACCGCCGAACGGAGAACAGGTGCCAAAGGAGTAGATCACACCACTTTGACCTAATTGTCCGGTTTCGACACCGAGCAGGTTGCCCTGAGGATTGCGGTACACCCCATCGAAGTGATCCAACTCAATGCTGGAGATCAGCGGCGTGTTGAAAAAGTCCGGTACGTTTTGACCGCCGTTGGGAGCGACAAAGCCGCGTACCAAATCGACCGAAATGAATGGATCGGGATCATCCATACCTAGGATGACGTCACCTGGTTGGACAGGCTGGGCATTTGCCCCGCCGGCCGCCAAGCCCAAAAATACCGATAGAACTGGAGTCGACAAGGAACGATTCATTTCCTCTCTCCTTCGCGTGAGTCAATTGGTTGTTTGTTGTTTACGTGAATTTGTGGCCCGAACATTGGAGAATAGAAGCGAGAAGGAGAGTTTTGACGCGCTTTGAAAAAACTAGGGATTGTAGAGTAGTCATGATTCCGGCGGAGAACTCTCTTGCTTGGAACAGCAAATACCGCAAACCGGCAAAATCGCCGGAATCCATGACCGCCGAAAGCCGCGATCCCGCCTCTCGTATTG
Source organism: Phycisphaerae bacterium (assembly GCA_028282665.1). Taxonomy (GTDB): domain Bacteria; phylum Planctomycetota; class Phycisphaerae; order UBA1845; family UBA1845; genus JANQHN01. The sequence goes on from JANQHN010000251.1 coordinate 5,339, forward strand.
TTTGGCATTTCGAGTATCTTCACGACTTCGAAGCCGGGGCATCGCATCGTGTATGATCTTGGAGTATGCGAGCCTCCTTAAATCGTTACCAGATGCGGGAATAGTGAGGATCTTCGCCGAAATGAGCAATAAACCCTTCAACGCCTTCGCCATGGCGCAGGCCCAGTTCGACAAAGTCGCGAGCACGCTCGGCTTGGACCGAGGAACAGTGGATCTGCTACGTTATCCCATGCGTGAGTACCATTTTTGTCTGCCGGTGCGCATGGATGACGGATCGGTCAAGGTATTTCGAGGTTTCCGGGTGCAACACAACGATGCGCGAGGTCCCGCAAAGGGAGGGATCCGATTTCACCCCGAGGAGACCATCGACACCGTCAGGGCGCTTTCCATGTGGATGACTTGGAAATGCGCCGTGGCCAATTTGCCGCTAGGTGGAGGAAAAGGCGGCGTCATTTGTGATCCGCACAACCTGAGCATGCAGGAGCAGGAGAACATTTGTCGAGCGTATGTCCGGCAAATTTCGCGAGATGTCGGACCGCTGCGCGACGTGCCTGCTCCTGACGTCATGACGTCCGGCCAGCACATGCTCTGGATGTTGGACGAATACGAGCAGATTCACGGCGGGCATTTTCCGGGTGTGATTACGGGTAAGCCGGTTGGCATGGGTGGGTCGCTGGGCCGAACCGAAGCGACGGGATACGGTGTGGTTTATGCGCTGCGTGAAGCGTTACGCGAGATGAAGGTCGATCCCAAAGATACGATTGCGTCAGTTCAAGGCTTCGGCAACGTCGCGCAGTATGCCATAGAGATGTACAACCAAATCGGCGGAACCGTCGTGGCGGTGTCTTGTTGGGACCAGCAGGATCAACAGCCCTACACTTTCATTCGGAAGGACGGCATCGATCTGACCGAATTACGCAACGTGACGGACCGTTTCGGCGGCATTGACAAAGCGCAAGCGGAGTCGCTCGGCTACACTCGGACGAACGGCAAGGCCTGGATCGAGCAGGATGTGGATGTTTTGATGCCTTGCGCGTTGGAGAATTCGATCACGGCGGACAACGCCGGCAGGATTTCGGAGCAAGTCAAGATTATAGCGGAGGGAGCGAACGGGCCAACCACGCCGGAAGCGGATCAGGCGTTTCACGAGCGCGGCATTCTGGTTTTGCCGGACTTCCTTGCCAACGCCGGCGGCGTTACGTGCAGCTACCTGGAGCAGGTTCAAAGCAATACGAACTATTTCTGGGAGAAGAGCGAAGTACTGACGAAGCTTGATCGCATGATGACCTCAGCCTTCGCTGACGTCAGTAAGATGGCGCGAAAACGCAAACTCTACATGCGCGACGCGGCGTATACGATTGCGATTGCTCGTGTCGCCCAAGCGTGCAAGGAACGTGGGTGGGTGTAGTTTTAGTGGAACGGCGGTGAAGTTTAATGGTTGACGAATCGGCAAGCGTTGATCGAATCCTCCAGTCGCTGCAAGAACGCGCGAAGGAACTGAACTGTCTTTTCGAAGTGGAAGAGGCAGCCAGCGCCGATGACGTATCGCTCGAGAATGTGCTTCGCCGGATTATCCAAGCCATCCCTCCCGGTTACCAGTATCCGGATATTTGCGAAGTACGAATCACCTACCGGGACCGTTTTTTCATTTCCGCCAATTATTCGGACACGGATTGGAAACAGTCCGCGCCCATCAAAGCTTTCGGCGAGCAAGTGGGTTTGGTCGAGGTCGTGTATCTTGAGCAGATGCCCGAAGCGGACGAGGGGCCGTTCGCCAAAGAGGAGGGCAAACTTCTTTGTAGCATCGCAGACCGGATCGGCGTGTGTATCACGCATCGGTCGCTCATGGAGTCGATGAACGAGAGCAGGCGATTCGGGCGCTCGGGACTGAGCGACTGGACCGCCATTTTGGATCTACTGCGGCGGACCGACCAAAGCCTGTTGATGCGTGTCGCGCGAAAGATGATCAATCATCTTTGCTGGAGTGGTATCAAGGAAGCCGAAGCATTACTGCATCAGTTTCGGACACGACGCCGTTCGCAGGAGCCGGACCTGTTCTTGGAATCCAACACACCAAGCGAACGCGACCTGATGCCATCCGGCACGGAACTTGCCGACAAAGCGTTTGATCTGGCGGCAAGATATTTAAGCGAGCAGGAGATTCTTTCGTGCATTCACAAATGGATTAAACAGGATCGGGCGAGCTTTCTGGTCAACACGCTCGAGAACTACAACACGTCCATATCGCAAGTCGGCGACGCCATCCAGCGCTATCAACACGCTGCTCATGGAGAAGTCGAGTTGACGCCCTCAACGCGCAAAGGCCTGCTGGTTTCTTTGGTGCGGCGGTTCTTGTCCGATCAACTCGAATACATCAATGTTGCCAAAAACTACGTGGAAATCGGCGATTTTCACCAGCTTATTCATCGGATGATTTATCCGTCGAGCGGCCAGGGAAAAGTCGGGGGGAAGGGGGCGGGTATTTTCCTTGCCTACCAGATTATCCAAAAGTTTTTGAGTGAGAACGAGCTACTCAGCGACGTGCGCACGCCCAAAACGTGGTACTTAAGCTCCGACGGCATGCATGACTTTGTTTATTGTAACCACCTCGAAGACGTGTTCAGCCAAAAATACAAGGAGATCGACGAAGTTCGCCAGGAATATCCGGACATCATTCAGGTTTTCAAAAACTCCCTCTTTTCCGCTGATATTATCAAGGGCTTGTCGCTTGCGCTGGACGATCTGGGCGACAGGCCTTTGATTGTGCGAAGTTCGAGCCTCCTGGAAGACCGATTCGGTGCTGCGTTTTCCGGCAAGTATAAGAGTTTGTTTCTAGCGAACCAGGGCACCAAACAGGAACGCCTAAACGCCTTGACCGACGCCATCGCCGAGGTGTATGCCTCGACCTTCGGGCCTGATCCCATTCAATACCGTTCGGAGCGAAACCTGCTCGATTTCCAGGAGGGCATGGGCATCCTGGTGCAAGAAGTTGTGGGGACGCGTGTGGGGGACTACTTCCTCCCGGTTTTGGCCGGTGTTGCATTTAGCCACAACGAGTTTCGTTGGTCGCCTCGCATCAAGCGCGAAGACGGTTTGGTGCGTTTGGTGCCGGGTCTTGGCACACGCGCGGTAGATCGATTGGGTGATGACTATCCGATCCTGGTTTCGCCGGGCAAACCCGGTTTGCGCGCCAACGCCACTCCGGAAGAAATCGCTCGCTATTCGCCTGCCCACATGGACGTTATCAACCTCAAGACGAATGAGTTTGAAACGGTCAGCGTGCGGCAGTTTTTCCGCGAATTGGGCGACGAAGTGCCGGGGGTTGAGCATTTGATCTCCATTCGACAGGATCGCAATCTGCGTCAGCCCATGCTCGGCTCGGTGGATTTCGAGCAGGACGACGCTATCGTCACTTTCGAGGGATTGCTCGAACGTACGCCGTTTATCGCGCAAATTCATTCATTGCTTAACCTGTTGCATCGCGAACTCGGGTATCCGATGGATATCGAATTCGCTTGCGACGGCAAGTACCTTTACCTTTTGCAATGCCGTTCGCAGACCGCGGCCAAGCACGCTCGACCCGCACCGATTCCGCGAGACTTGCCTGATTCCCGTGTTTTGTTTTCCGCGAACAAGTACGTCTCCAACGGTACAGTACCGAACATTACGCATGTGGTCTATGTCGATCCGGACGCATACGCAAACCTCGGCACGCGACAGGAAATGATTGAAGTGGGTCGTGCGGTGAGCAAATTAAATAAGTTGCTCCCTAAACGGCAGTTCATCCTGATGGGCCCCGGTCGGTGGGGGAGTCGCGGCGATATCCGCTTAGGTGTACCGGTAACCTATTCCGACATCAGCAACACCGCCATGTTGATCGAGATTGCGAGGAAAAAAGGTGACTACACGCCGGACCTCTCGTTCGGTACGCATTTTTTCCAAGATCTTGTGGAAGCAGAGATCCGGTATTTGCCGCTTTATCCAGACGAAAATAAGGTCTTGTTTAACGGTACTTTTTTGACCGAAAGCGAGAATTTGCTTGCAGAGCTTTCCCCGAAGTACGCCTCTTTTGCTCATGTCGTCCGGGTGATCGACGTACCGCGTGTGGCGAACAATCAGGTGGTTTCCGTATTGATGAATGCGGACTTGGACGAAGCGATAGCGGTCTTAACCCAGCCTGCCGAGCATATCGAGTACCATGAAGAGTTCGATCGGAATGTGTCATCGATGGACGGTCAGGACTGGCGGTGGCGAACGCGTATGGCGGAATGCGTGGCGGATCATCTGGATCCTGAGTTTTTTGGCGTCAAGGCGATGTACCTGATCGGCAGCACCAAAAACGCAACCGCGACACCGGAATGCGATATTGATCTGTTGGTGCATTTTGTCGGCAATAAGCAACAGAAGGTAGAATTGGCGCGCTGGTTCGATGGGTGGAGCGCGTCGCTTGCGGAAATGAACTTCCTGCGAACTGGCCATCGGACCGCCGGTTTGTTGGATGTGTGTTTCATCAGCGATGATGACATTCGCTATCGCCGAGGTCGCGCTTCGAAAATCGATGCCGCCACCGACGCCGCCCGTCGTTTGAAAATGGGCTTGAAGGCATAGTACGTTTTGTTTCGTTCGGTTTCATCTAATTGCCGGAATGCTTGAAAAAGGCACGTCGGCACCTTTATCAGCTAAGGCGGGCTCTAAGGGCTCGCGCTCACCCGTAACGTTCCACCTCGCTGAATGGCTGCATTCATTCCGTACCCAGACATTTCGTGGGTTTCAGTGTACTTCAAGGCATAGTCATATGTATCGACACAGAAATCTGTGCGCGGGCTACCTTGTGTAGGAAATCGTGAACGGATCTGGATTTTTTGAAACAAATGTTTAATATGATCGTTTCAAGACTGGGAGATCCTATGGATGACGAATCAATCAACCTGAAAGATGCGGAAACACGCGAACGTGTTTTGGCGGCGGCGGGGGAGGTATTCGCCGACCACGGTTATGAAAAAGCGACAATACGGGAGATCGTTCGGCGGGCTGGTGCAAACCTCAACGCCGTCAATTACTACTTTAGGGATAAACGGGGGTTGTACGTTGCATTGTTTGAACAGGCTCACGCCGCCGTCACAAAAGACGACCTTGAAATGTTCGCGAAAGCGGCGGAGCAGGACCCGGAAGAAAGATTAAAAGCCATCGTTTTGCGCATTCTGCGCGGATTTGTCCTCACAAAACGCACATCGTGGCAGATGCGTCTTTTGATTCGGGAAATGATCGAACCGACTGGCGTGTTGGACTTGATGGTGGAACGTTTCATCAGGCCTCGGTTTAGCGCGTTGTGCGAAGCAGTGCGCGCGTTGGCTTCGCCCGGCACGCCGGACCTGACCGTAAAGCTATGTACTGAGAGTGTGGTCGGCCAATGTGCACACATCGTGCATGCGCGACTTGCAGTTCAAAAATTGATTCCGGAATTGACGTTTACGCCGGAAGGACTGGAATTCATAGCGGAACATATCACTACTTTCTCATTGGCGGCAATTCGTCATCTCTCACAGTCGGAGCATCCTGCATGAA
>JANQHN010000224.1 GCA_028282665.1 Phycisphaerae bacterium
ACTTATTATTGATACGATAACCTGCCGCAATGCCCGCGACATGAGTACCGTGCGCACCGTCGTCATAGACAAGAACGACTTTATTCTGCTTGAGGAATATGTTGAGCGCGAACGTGACCGGTTCGATTTGTAATTCCGGTTTGTCGCGGTGCAAGGTGAATGTGTCCTGATTGATCTTGTAGTTTTTGATGGGTTTTTCGTCGTCAAAGGAACGATCGATGTCGGTATCGACATAAGCGACCGCGTAATCGTCACCTTCGCTGATCAGGGCCGTAACGAGAACGGCGAATTTGTCATCTGTAGTACCGTTATCGTTGAGATCGGAGACGTCCGAATTGATGAACCGCTTTTCTTCAATAAAGCCGAACCAGAACCGCCGTGTTTCTTCGCGCGGTGTCTTGAGAGAGGGGAGGGCGTAGGCGATCGGGGCGCCGTCGTCCTCATAATTGATCGCGTTACCCGCGCCGTCCGGGTGAACCCAGTGGAGATCAATGTCGCCCTGACCTGTGAAGTCTTGGACGTCGATAACTTTCGTTGCGCCGTCGGGTGTTTTTGTAAGTCCCGCGATGCCGGGGTCAACGCCTGTGTCCAGTACCGCGATAACCACGCCGCGTCCATCGCTGTTCGGGCGAGCGGTTAAGAAATCGTCGACGCGGCAAGTCGAGAGCGATAGTTCCGCCCACTCGGACTCGCCTGCATTGGTTTGGATCGCAAAAATACACAATGTCGCCAACGTAAAGATAAGAAGGCGGCATGGTTGACTTCCGTGGTTTTGAGACATTCCCCTGATCTCCTTCATCTTTTGCTAAGTCGCTCCTGGTAGGCTTATGGACGTAAATCGATTGACGTACCACCGCGTGGCGCCTCGAATTACCGATTGATTCCGAGTCAATCAATCTACAGTTAATGTTGTATGAACGCTACGTGGAAGTTTCGCGCATACTCGCTTCAATCGCCGATTTGACACAAAATGGCATATTTTCGCCATGGGACACCTCCAACGCCCGATAATCCTTCTACAGTCCACGGCCAGGGAGAATGATGCTGCGGTTTTCATGGCGAAGGGGGTGGAATCCTACCGAAAAGACAAGACACGTATCCGACGATCTTACGGACTCAAAAATCTGAATCTGGGAGCCTTAAACGATGAAAATGAATCGCACTGTGTCTCTTCGTGAAAAACTGGTCTTTATGTTGGCTGCCGCATTTGTATTGACGTTGATGGTTGGTTGTGCGGGACCATCGCTGCCTCAGTCTCTTGAGGTGGAATTGCCGGACGGCTCAAAGGTCGAGGCGGAAATCGGAACGGGACCTGCCTCGCTTGCAAACAGCGAATGGGAGGTGTACAGGGTCAGTTCGACAGGGCAGGCCGCACCGTTTGTGACTTTGGTTTTCGACGAGAACGGCAGCATCACCAAGTTCGAAGATAACACGATTGCACCGGAAATCTTCGGCGACACGATTATTCTGGATGGCCAGCGTCACTCGACTGCGCAAGCGGGCCTGTCGTATTCGGCCGGTGTGTACGGTGCGGATACCGAAGACGGTACGGAAATCGCCCTGGAAACTCGTATTAAGGGATTCGCGGCCGGTATTCAGGCAGCGACGGTAGAAGCTCGAGTTGCGGGTACGTACACCGATGACACACGCACCAGCATGACGGGCGTGTTCAGTTATAAATCTGTGGTTCCGAACTTTATTCCGAATGGAAATGTGGAAGATGAGTTCAACTTCCGTGCGGACCGCGCGGATCGCGATCTTAGCGGTGATTGAATGCGACCGTGTGGGCAACCGATCGGTCATAAAGTAGGCCGCATTTGGTCAGGGATTGATTATAGCAGTTTCAATCCAAACGTAGCGTTCATTCAAAATCGACTTTCCGGCAGCACGAAACACAGTGTCGGACGCTACGCCAGGCTAGGGCTTGCTCTAGAATAGAATACGCCGCAGCCTTTCGCATCCAGGCTGCGGCGTTTTTTGATTGGCGCCTTGCTATGGCGAGCTTGAATTCCTGAAGGCTCTTCAATGTATTTCCAGGAAACGTCTCTTACGGACCCTGCAGGATGTCCGTAAACGGCTCAAAGTCGGCTAAGGTGACACCCGCACTTCCGTTCATATCGTAGGCGGCGCACTCAATGGCTAACGGTGTGTCGTGCAAGCAGATTTGGAAATTTGCGACGTCCACAAGGTCGACGTCTCCATCATCATCCCCATCTCCATCGCCGATTGTGCCGCACGAAACCGTTCCTGATGAACCGATCGGGCCGAACTCTGTCTCGATACCGTTCTGGCCGAGTGCCTTTACTTTGAACCAGTAAGTCGAATTCGGATTGAAATCGCTGGCAACTACCGCATTCCACTCTGAGGCGGTCTTAAAGACCGCTTCGGTGGATGGTAGACCATCTGCGCCCACATACTGTGTGCCCCAGGTGTTGTCCGGCGGGCTGGCGCCGATGCAATTGATCGCATACCGGGTTGAAGCCGGATTGCCATTCGTGTCGAGATTGAAGCCGGCTTCGCTGCAAGTGACAAATGCAGCAGACGGCGCACCCGGAATAGCGGCCGAGATACAATTTACCTCGACTTCCGACCATTCCGTGATGTTGGGGAGATCGGCACTGTCGCGGGCTCGTACCCGATAGCTGTAGCAGGTATCCGCAAGAAGATCGTCGTCGAAATGTAATCGCGAAGTCTGCCACCCGGAATCATCGCAACCATTCGAATCTTCGATACAGTCGAATTCGTAGTTGACAGGTGGACTTTGAAAGTCGGTCGCTTCTTCCGCTGACATTGCCATGGTATCCGCATTGCTTGGCGTGGGGGGGGTTGAAAACTGCATGGGATCTGGCAGCGGCGCTACAAAGTCGGGACCGGTCGTCAGTTCGATATTGTCGATGAACCAATCATCTGCGCCGGGAAGATTGCCGGTTGCACGGAACCGAATTCGCATGCCACTGTGCAACGCTTCCGGCGAGAAAGTTACGACTTCCTGTTGGAAGGCGCCGGCGGGGTCTGCACCGAGGTGCCGAGCGATTTCAACCCATTCGAAATTGGTGTCCAGATACTCCACGATCAAATCATCGCCGGGTTCCGGATCCTCGCCGTTGCCCTTTTGCTGCCAGTAGTACGAGAGTTCCAACGCGGTTAGGCCGACCGTGTTGATAACGCCCGTTTGCACAATCGCACCACCCGTGCTACTGCCGGCGAGATTCAATGAATAGGGCGGACTCGGCTCGCCATCGCCATCCGTGTTAATTGCGGCGTCCTCATCTGCGACCCAGGTATCCGAATTGAACGTGGTACTTGGCCAGGTCTCCTCCATCGGTACCGTTACCTCCGGCACGGCAGCCACTACGGAATTCCTGGCGTTGACGATTCCTTCGCCGTAAAAAATATCATAGCCACTCGTACCGCGATCCTTGCAGTTATCGTTCATGACCTGCTCGACCGCGGAGGCGGTCAGGTTCGGATCACGCGAAAGAATCAACGCAGCAACGCCCGCAGCGTAGGGGGATGCGAACGACGTTCCGTTGGTGGTCGTGTATCCGCCGCCGCGCTGGGTGGTGACGATTTCCTGTCCCGGTGCGGTGTAGGCGATGCCTGTGCCGTAGTTGCTGAAACCGGCGCGGTTTCCATTGCGATTCACGGCGCCAACTGCATTGACCCACTGGATACTGGACGGGTAGCTGATTGTGCTTTGGTTGTCGTTTCCCGTGGCGGCGAAATGGATGATGCCGAAGTCGCGCGCCAGCTGGAACTGTGTTTCCAACGAGGGGGATGGGCTCAGTCCACCCAAGCTCGTATTAGTCACGCGGATGCCGTTTTGCGCACAATACGCCAATGCGTTAATCATCCAACTCGATTGCACGGATCCGGTACTGTCACAAGGTACGTTGGCGATGAACACACGTAGGCTTGCGACACGGCAATCAGGGGCAATGCCGACTACACCCTGACCGTTGTTGATTTTGGCGGATACGCATCCCGCGACTTGTGTGCCGTGGTTGTCGCAACTATTTACCGGTTCGCCGTTGGGCGAGCCCTGTCCGGTGAAATCGCTACCGGGGATCGCGTTCAGGTCGGTGTGGGTCCAGGTGATGCCGGTGTCCATGATACCGACGACGATGCTGGCGCTTCCCGTTGTGTGATCCCAGGCGAGGTCGCCATCCATGTCCATGTTATTCGTGCCGCCGTTCTGACCTGTGTTGCGGATACCCCACAAAGAACTGAAGAACGGATCATTCGGAATGAATGCATTGGTGTAGGCATCCGATATGAAGTCCGGCTCTGCCGAGATTGTCTCGGGTTGAGCGGCCAATTCGTTGGCCCAATCCAAAATCTCAAATCCACTCTTCGTGTCACATCGCACATAATACGCGTTGTGTATACCTGCAAAGTCTCGCTCCAAAATAGTGCCGGGCGCAAACGTTGCGATTAATGTTTCCGCGAGAATCCCGTCGATCTCAGGCGAAAAATGCACGATGATGTTTTGCGTCATGGTTACCCGGTTATTCTGATGGCCGAAGAATACGGGGGACACAAATGTGACACCGTCCACTTGCGCGATGGAAACGACCAGATCGTGGATGCCTTGATCTGATTGCACATTTTCTGGTACCAGAGCGGTCTCATAGGTCGGCAATGGAGCTTTGATAAGGTCGGGTGCTTCGATGTTTAGGTCGGCAAGGCCGCCGGACGCGACAAGGCCACCTTCTAGCAACAGTTCTGATGAGCCCGCGTTGAACACGGCAATTCGCTGTGTATCGAGTTGGAGTGGGATCATGCCATCGTGATAAGCATACCAGTAGTTCTCGGCCTGTGCTTGCGTGGCGATCACGATCGACAATATGCCGGTCAGAAGTGCCGCCGTCGTTTGTCTCGATAAACCAAAAGTCATAATGAATCCCTCGAACCCTTCCGTTTTGTACAAAGAAGCGTCATGCGCTTCCCAATGAGATACCGCGTGAATAATCAACTCACGTTGAATCACATTGCCGGTAATTCCGTGGGGGCGGATTACACTTGCTTATACCATTGACCACAATCAAGGGGAGAACAGGGGATCGAGTGCGAACCAAACGGGGAAACGAAATACTCTCGCACTCTTCGCTTTTGGATGCTTCCTGCTCCATAAGCAAATTACATAAGTGCGCCCGCGCCGATTACGTTGTCCGATATCACGCAATTCGCGGCCGCCAACGCTAAACTCCCCCTCCAAAGGTCGATTATGACCGTTCGGAACAGGCAAATCAACGATTTCTCCGAAGCAAAGCGACTTTCGCCCCCAAAGACCCGTTGGATTATAGGCCTTTGCACGCAAGTTTTTCTCCCCTGTGCGTGCGCAAATGCCTTCAAGTCTTCATCGGCTGTCCAGGCCTCTGCCCGAAGATGGGGGTGAATCGACTTGGCACAAGTTTTAATCGGATGTGACGTGTTGAACTTCAAAACACTTGTTTTTTGGATACTTCGCTCAGATCAAAACGGCTATAGACAGGTACTTGCCCTGCCGATGAAGGCGGGCCCGGTATCGACGGGTTGGTTAAGCCCGATAAGAACGCTCTGAGATTGGCTAGCGTCTGCTGGCCGTCGCGTTTATTGCGGACCGGTCATCACGCTTACAAAAGCGCTGAAGTCATTCATGTCGATCAGATACGAACCTGCCAGGTTGCCTGGCGAACAAATGCCCTCCCCGAGCAATTCAAAGCAACCCTGGAATGACTTGAAGTCGTCTAGGTCAATGTCGCCATCGAGGTCGTAGTCTCCGTCGCCGTATGCGAAGCAAGCGTCGTAGTTTTCATCGCACAGTCCACCGTCGCAAGGATCAGTCCCCATTTGGCATCCGTTGACTTCGTTGCAGGTCTCACTGCCGTTGCAGTACAAACCATCATCGCACGTGTCATCGTCTGGGCTGAACAGGCACACGCCGTCGAAGCAAATGTCCAGTGTGCAATCAACACCGTCGCTGCAATCGCTGGTAGTCACACATTCCAGTGTCGTAACTATTCCCTCAGAGGAGAACGCGGTTTCGATGCCGTCCTCGTTGCGAGCTTTCACCGCGAAGCCGTACTGCGTTTGCGTGTTGAGATTAAAGATCGTTTTTAGGCCCCATTCTGCATCTGTTCGCCAGGCCGGCGTGTTCGATGGTGTGCCGGAAGCACTGACGTATTTGTTGTTCCATGTACTGTCACTAGGTGACGTACTTCGGCACTGGATGGCGAAGTTCGTGTAGTTCGGATTTGTATTCGGATTTATGTTAATGTCTGCTGTGTTTCCGGTAGGGTCTGACAACGCCGGTGCGAAGGGGACTTCGGCGAATGTGTACGTGGTTTCGATGTCCGAATAAAAAGTAAAGTTGCCTGCACCGTCACGAGCGAGAACGCGATAGCTGTAGGCTGTGTTGGGTACAAGATCGATATCCGTATAGTTACGCGTTGATTGATAAACGCTGTTCGAGCCGCCTGTTCCACCACCTGTGAAGTTGAAGAAGTAGTTCACCGGTGGAGAATCTACGTCTGTCGCGGTGACTGCGACCATGCCGACGCTTGTCGTGCTGATGGGGAAAGGGGGCGTTTCGAACTGCATAGGATTTGGTGACGGTGGCGTATCGTCGACATCCGCGGTTACTAC
>JANQHN010000283.1 GCA_028282665.1 Phycisphaerae bacterium
CATCCATTCGTATAGTGTTGCGCCCAGAGAGTAGATGTCGGTGCGATGATCGACCAGTGAAGGTCCAGCGGTAATTTGCTCCGCCGACATGTAAAGCGGCGACCCGAGAAGCTCGCCCGTGGCCGTTACGCCGGGCTCCTCCGCAATACGTGCCAAGCCGAAATCGGAAATCATCAATCTGCCGTCGCGACTGAGGATTAAATTGTGCGGTTTGATATCGCGATGGATGACTCCTTGTTCGTGTGCGTAAGCGAGTGCATCTGCGATCTTCGCAAGCTGTTGTGCGATCATCTTGAAGTGTTCAACGGAAGACTCGACTTTGCCAGCATCCACAAAGGCGGCGCTATCCGACGGGTCATTACTTTGCGGGCTTACTTGTGTTTGCGTTGTTTCCGTCGGCTGTTCGGTTGACTCAGAATTCGAACCGATGGGCACGTCCGATGACGTTGGGTCACCGTGCGCAACGGCGATGGTCTGTGTATCATCGGGACGCCGGCTGGCTGGGCGATCCAGGACAATTGTCGCCGCCGCCTCGTCTACTGCCGCTGTCGTGCTGTTTTCGTTTTCGCGTGCCTGACAAATCTTGGCGTACAGACTGTATCCCTCAACGAATTCCATCGCATAAAAGTAGACATTATTTTCATCGCCCTGCGCGTAGATCGGAATGATATTCGGATGGTTGAGCTTGGCCGCCGCTTGGGCTTCGCGCTGAAATCGCATGATGGCATTGGGAGAGGCGCCAACGTGAGAAGCAAGCACCTTTAGGGCTACCCGGCGTCGCAGTGATCGCTGCCAAGCCTCGTAAACGGTGCCCATCCCGCCCCGTCCCACTTCGCGAAGCAGTTCGAAATCACCCAAAAATGTGGGCGTAGAAGCAGCAGGTCCATGGGCGGAGCTTAAGCCGCCTGCACTGGTGCTGTCGCTTATGTGGATTTCGGGATCCTGCGCTGCCACTGGCGCTTCTCCTCCTCTAACCGCGCCTGCTTACAAAAGCTTCAACTTCATAGACGTTCCTAGGAACGAAAGGATTGGATAAAATCTGCAAAAAAATGCATTCGACGCTTCTCGAAAGCCTCACTTGAACCAAATGGTCATTTCGAGTTTACAGATTGCACTTCCTCCTCGCTATATCATGCCTCAATCGCGTATTGTTGCCCATTGGAAATCCTGCTATTCATTATAACGGAACACGCGTGTAAGCGGATGCATGCTAGAGGCACAAACGTGTCTCGTTTCTTTGGCAAAACAAAACAAAATGCGCGCACTTCGAGCACGCTAATCAATTATTCGCGCGTTTTGGGCGTATATTTTCGCGGTCAAGCAACTCTTGGCTGCAACAGACGCCATGCGGACATTCTTTAAACGAAAGTCGCCGTTTGTGTGCGGATCTGCCGCCTCCTCCTCAGTACCAACGTCCAAGCGGGGACTTACTATAATGTAAGCCCAAATGACGGGAACTCACCCGCGTAATGCCGTCTGCCCAACACGATGTAACTTCGGACAACGTGGTCGATGGTTCGCAAATCGTCGTCGGTGACGTCGCGCACAACTCGCGCGGGCACACCCATGACCACTTTGCCGTCCGGAATGATGGTTCCCGGTGGGAGAACCGCGCCCGCCCCAATAATACATCGGCTGCCGATCTCGCTTTTGTCCAGACAAATCGAGCCGATACCGATAAGCGTACGTGTGCCAATATGCCTGCAGTGTACGACTGCGCGATGACCGATTCCTACATCGTTTTCGATGGTAAGCGGTACGCCGTTGGGCGTATGCAATACTGATCCGTCCTGGATATTTACGCGGTCGCCGATGACGATGGGTGCGATGTCCGCGCGGATGACGACTTGGTGCATAATGGTAACAGAATCACCAACGACAAGATCGCCGCACAAATCGGCGGAAGGAGAGATGAATACGTCATTTCCAAGTTTGACCGTAGACTGCTCTTTCATGTCCATATTTTACGAAAATTCCATCCATTTCGCACTATGTTGGGACGTTCCGAGGAGTAACGCAATCGTGCTCTTGCGGCGAGGCACAGGCGCTGCTACGTTCAATGATTCCGTCCTGACGAGTGCGAGGTCCAAAATAGGCAGGGGACGGCGTTGCGAACACTGCGTTGTGTCCGCCTGTGGTGTCCACAAAAAAACAGGTTCCGATGAAGCTCGGCTCCTCCAGGCACAAGTGGCTGGCGTACGGACACAAGCTCCGTGTGCAAGTTGTGCGCACACTTACCAGCATCGGTTTAAAGGATGAGTACTTTCTGGTTGTGCTGTCGATTCTGATAGGCACGGCGACGGGCATGTTTGCGTACTTGTTCTTTCATTTGATCGAAAGTGCGGGCCGTTTTGCTTACGGGCACGGGGATGAGGCTGGCCTGTTTACTGGAAGACCTTGGATGGTCTTCATTCTGCCAACGATGGGCGGGTTGTTCGTTGGGTATATCACCTACTATTTTGCTCGCGAAGCAAAAGGGCATGGCGTACCAGAGGTTATGGATGCCATGTACCGTAGAGGTTCGGTCATACGCCCGCGCGTGGCTGGTGCGAAGGCGGTTTCCAGCGCGTTGACGATCGGTTCTGGGGGCTCGGCGGGTATGGAGGGGCCGATTATTCAAATCGGTGCCGCGATCGGCAGCACAGCGGGGCAGTTCCTCCACGTACCTCGCAGGCACATGGGTATTCTCGTTGCTTGTGGTGTGTCCGCGGGAATCTCAGCAATTTTCAATGCGCCCATCGCAGGCGTACTCTTCGCCTTGGAGATATTCCTCAAGGATTTTTCTTTCCGTACATTTTCTCCAGTTGTGTTCAGCAGCGTCATCAGTTGTTCAATCATGCACGGTTTGACGCACAAGGACGAAGGCATCTTCGAAGTACGATCGCTTGAGGCGCTTAGTGGAACTGGGCAGGAGTTCCAATACCTGTTCGTTGGAATCGAGCTACCGTTGTTCCTCGTTTTGGGGATGCTGTGTGCAGTAGGGGCTGTGTTTTTTATTAAAGCCCTGTATTGCACTGAGGATATGTTCGATGCAATAAAGATTCCTCAGTCGCTGCACCCAGCGATCGGGGGGCTGGGACTGGGCGTGATGGGAGCCCTTTTCCTTTACGTGATGGTTCAACCAGGACAAGTTCCCGAAATTCCCCCGTTTTTTGCCAACGGTTATCCGGTGATCACCAAGACGCTTACCGGCAACGCGCTTGAGTTTACTGCGTTGACGTTAATCGGCGTTTATTTCCTGAAAGTCATCGCTACCTGTTTGACACTGGGCAGTGGTGGATCGGGTGGCGTGTTTGCGCCTTCGTTAATGCTGGGAGCGTCGATAGGGGGGGCGTTCGGCCTGCTTCTAGCCAAGTGGGGATTGATTCAAGAACCTTCGGTAACCGCATATGCACTCGTGGGGATGGCCGCGATGGTAGCAGGCACTACTCACGCACCGCTCACCGCCATCGTCATGACTTACGAGATGACCCGAGATGCGACCGCTATTCTCCCCGTTATGTTTGCCGCGATTGTTGCAACCGCCGGAGCGCAGCTCCTTCTGCGCGACAGCATCTATACCCTCAAGCTGCGGCGACGCGGCGTACGAATTGGTTCGGTTGCCGATTTGACTATTTTGCGACGGCTGACGGTGGAGGACATCGCCCCCGTTCCCGCACCGCAGGTTCATCCTGAGGATCCGTTGCAGAAAGCTATCGATCTCGCCAACGAGACCGACGCGATTGATTTTGTCGTCGTGGACGATGCCGGCATTTATCAGGGTATGGTCATCGGAAAAGACATACGCACCGCACTGCTTCAACCCGAGGCCGTCTCGCTGCTGGTCGTCGCGGAATTGCAGCGATCGGGCGTTCCTACTGTGCGTCTGGACGAAACATTAGATCACGTCCTTGACAAGTTTGCCCGGAGCGATGTTGAGTCCCTGCCTATCAGTGAAACCGACGAAGCCTGCCATATCACAGGTTTAATTACACGCCAAGAAGTCATGCGTACCTACCACGCGGAACTGGATAAAATGGTAAGATAGACTTCGCCATCCCCGATCGCTCTAACCCGCATTTTTGCCGTGATCATGAGTCCACGGCAGTTATCGGGCAGTTTGTATCGCCTTTCATGTCCGCAACGGTCCAGGAGAATCACTCTCTTACGTTTTGTTATCAGATGCCGGCTCCGTGGCCGGCATTTGGGTAATAGGATCGATTACTGTAACCGGTGCGATTTTCTCGAGATCTTCCTTGATCGCTTCGGCATCGCCAACCACCACGATGATCAGTTCGTCTTCGCGAATGTGTTTTTTCGCTGCTTGCTGCAAGCTTTCACGAGTAGCCTCCCGGATGCCGGCGAGGTACTGAAGGAAGTAATTTGAGTGCAGATCCGCGTATTCGATCAGCCAAAGATCGCTCGCGACGGATTGCGGCGTTTCTCGATTACCGGTGAAGCTGCCCAGTGTATACGATTGCGCAATGTGCATTTCCTTTTCGGTGACCGGCTCATCCTGGATCTTCTTGATCTCATCGAGAATCGTTTGGATAGTAAGAGCGGTCATAGGCGTTTTGGTGAAGGTGCTGATCGAAAGCTGTCCGGCGAACTTTCTCGCACTGAATCCACCTCCCGCACCGTATGTAAGACCTTTTTCAATGCGAATGGCCTTATTGAGGCGGCTACCGAACGCCCCGCCAAATATCTGTGAGAGCAAACGTATGTTGAAATAATCTTCGTGATCGCGGTTGATGCCGAGATGACCAACACGAATCTGACTTTGTACGGCACCGATTTTGTTTACGATGTAAATTCGGGTATCTGCGGATTTCGGAATTTCTGGAAGAGTCACTTCAGTTTTTTCAGTTTTTATCTGCCAGTCATTAAAGTAAGCTTGAGCGCGTTTTACGCCGGTGTCCACGCTGATGTCGCCAGCGATGAATAGCACAGCGTCTTTTGGCCTGATAAAGGTTTTCCACCAATCTTTGAGGTCGTCTACGGATAGCGCCTGGACATCCGCCAGTTCGCCGTTTGCGGTCCGAGCATAGGGATGATTCCCATACATGCGACGTCGCAACTCACGATCAGCCAGGTATTCCGGACTTACCGATTGCACAGAAAGTCCGGCGATGATTTGTTGACGTTGTACATCAAACTCTTCCTGGGGAAATGTTGGTTTGCGAACGACTTCCGTGAGCAGCCGCAACGCAAGGTCGAACTGATCCGTCACGCACGAAGCATTTACGGTTACAGTGTCTAGAGAAGCAAAGCCACTAAGGGAAATGGCGTTGAATTCCAATTCTTCCGCCAACTCCTTGGCCGTGTGTTCTTCCGTGCCTTGTGTGATCATGGAGGCCGCCATGCTTGCGGTACCCGGTTTTGATTCCGTCCATGCGCCATTGCGACAACCGAACATCAAAGTCACGTAGGGAACCTCATGGTTGGGAATAACGGCGACCTTCATGCCATTGGCAAGGCGTTTGATATAGTATTCGGCATGAGGAAACGTGGTCACCAATTCCGCCAGCGGGGGGGTTTGCGGAAGATTGTCTGGTCGCTTGAGCCCCTTGCGAGCACCGCCTTTTTCCGCGATCCGGTTAGTCGTTGGCTCTTCAAGCGGCTTGGCTCCTTCATCATAGTCTTCCTCCTTTCCTCCAAACAGGGATCCAAGCATCCCCATCGTTTTCGGTTCGACCATCACGAGGTTTTCCGTCTTGTCGACGAGATACTTTTTCGCAACGCGGTGGATGTCTTCTACGGTAACGCCGCGGATCTCGGCTAGGCGACGATTAGCCTGGGCGGCGTCACCTTCGATGGTTTGGTACTGACCCAGTGCACTGGCTTTGCTTGCAACGGTCAGCGATTGAGTCACTTCGTTGCGCAGAAATTGGTTTTTGATCTTCTGCAGTTCTCGCTCCGTGACGCCTTCTTTTTTGACCTGTTCAAAGTGATGGCGCATTGCACTAATGACGGCGTCTTTGTTTCCCATCGGCAATAACATCGCTCCCGCGCCGAGGAAGCCGTGATCTTCGAGGCTGCCGGATGCGCCTATCGTGATTTGGCAGACTTTGCGCTCTTTGACAAGATCCTGATAGAGCCGACTGCTTTCGCCCTGGCCCATGATCGCCATGAGCATTTCGAGGGGGAGGGCGTCGGGATGTCCCGCGGGCACGCCGCGATAGACCAAACCCGCGACTGGGAGTGGGCCTTTCTTCTCTTCGATCACATGCCGTCTGGGTTCAGACTGTTCGGGCTCTTTGATGTGCACGCGTTTAGGCTTGGGCATTTTTGGAATCCAGCCGAAATGTTTCTGGACGAGGCGATGCGCGTCGTCGTGCTTGATGTCGCCAGCGATGACGAGTGTTGCATTGGCCGGTACGTAGTACGTGTCCCAGAACTTTTGGAGTTCGTCGATGGTTGCTTCGCGCAGGTGTGGAATGTTGCCGATGGGTGTCCATCGATAGGGATGTTGGACGAACAGGCTGTCCATGAGTTTTTCGAGCACCATGCCGTACGGTTGATTAAGAGAGCGCATTCGTCGCTCTTCTTCGACGACTTTTCTTTCGGTGTAAAAACCCTTCTCGTCGATGCGCAAGAAAGCCATTCGTTCCGCTTCGAGCCAAAGCGCGAGTTCAAGCTGGTCAGCAGGCACTTCGTTGATGTATGTCGTATTGTCAAAAGATGTGTAAGCGTTGGTCTCTCCGCCGGTTTGCCTGATGTAGTTGAAGTGGTCTTCTTCATCGAGGCGATCGGTGCCCCGGAACATCATATGCTCAAACATGTGCGCGAATCCCTGGCGTTTGGGATCCTCGTCTTTCGAGCCTACATGATACCAGACTTGAACCGCTACCACGGGACACGAATTGTCCTCGAGCGTGATCACGGTCAATCCGTTATCGAGTGTGCGACGCTGAAAATCGTACTGCTTCTCCGCCAGTGCCGGAATGCACAAGGCACTCAACGCCAGCATCAAGGTCAGCATGGTCTTTTTTAGCATAGGGTATTTCTCCTTCGAGGAAGTTGTTGCGTTGTAGAGTCGATGGTTGGGCGATGTGCCGTCGCACCGTGAGGTACGATGGTACCGGTGGGTACGCGGCAATGGCAACCGACGTACGTACTTTTTTGTCAATGCTTATTCTGATCGGCAATAGATGTCATGCACGGCTTGAGTAAACAAATCCGGGGCTTCCAGCATCATCAAATGGCCCGTCTGAGGAATTTCGCGGCAGGAGCCGGCTTGCTCTCGAAGGAAAGCAGGAACGTCCCAGTCGGAAGCGCTGCGTTCTCCGGCGATGAGATGATATCGTTTGCCGCGGTCTAGCGCCTGGCGGACCGAATCAAGGTATGCGGGCGCGATTGTTTCTGTGAGAATCGCACGTGACATGTGGTGGAGGGTGGAGGCGGGCTGGTTATCGAGAATCTGCCTGGCCCAGTCGATTCGTTGCGGTGTAGGAATTACTCCGCATTGTGTCAGCCAGTCTTCTGCACTGTCTGCCTGTTGTCGAAAATCAGCCTCCCATTCGGAAAGTGACTTTTTTGCGATCTTGGATGACCAGAAAGCGTCCTTAATTGTGAGATTGCCTTCCACATTGATGACACCGTAAATGCGATCGTAAATCAAAGATGGGGCGTGATCGAGCACGAACTGGACGACCGCGCCACCCATGCTGTGGCCGAGCAGCCAGATCGGTGCCGCACGATCTTTAATTTTGCGGTCCAATTGGCATAACACGTGTTGAGCTTGTTCTGCGAGCGTGACCTTGTCCATCGGATGTGTGCGGAATGTGCCATACCCCAGCAGGTCGACAGTATGGATGTGGGCTTCGGTCAATCGACTTTGCGGATCGAAGTAATTGAGCGAACCGATCAATCCGTGAATCAACACCAAATGCGGAGTGGCCAAGTCAATCTCCTCACCAAAGACGAATAGCCAAATGACTTCGTCCGTTGGGTTACGATGTTCGATTCCGACGAGGATGTAAAGAGCGATGGGACTGGAGTTGACCGCTAAGGCCGGCTTTCCTACCATCGCCGCAGTCCGGCAAATTCGCAGCCGGATGTCAATTGTTGAATTGCAATCGAGGAATCTCCACTCGTGAACACCATCGGAATTCGTGCTGAAAACAAGAGTCGGTGGGAGGGCAGAACGCCCGTCGTACCCGAACACATGCGCAAACTTATCGAAGAGCATAATTTACGTTTTTGTGTGCAACGTTCGTCGATCAGAGCATTTGAGGAGTCGCTGTTCGAAGCCGTTGGCGCGAAAATCGTAGACGATCTAGAGGACTGTCCGGTCATCATGGGTGTGAAGGAGATTCCCGTCGAATTGCTGCAGAAAGGGAAGACGTACGTCTATTTTTCACACACGATCAAGGGGCAACCGGCGAACATGCCCGCGCTTCGGCGATTGATGGAGCTTGGGTGTCAGTTGATCGATTACGAGCGAATTGTCAACGAGAAAGATCAGCGGTTAGTGTTCTTCGGCCCTTACGCGGGTCTTGCAGGTATGATCGATACACTTTGGGCGTATGGCCAGCGACTTGATCATGAGGGTGTGAATACACCCTTTTCTCAGATCAGACCCGCTCATGGATACACCGAGCTGTCCTGCGCGAAAGAGGAGATTGCGCGGATAGGGCGTGAAATCGCGACCAAAGGCCTTCCTTCTCAAGTAGTTCCGTTCGTTTGCGGTTTTGCCGGGTATGGGCAAGTATCGCAGGGGGCGCAGGAAGTCTTCGACGTGCTGCCCGTTGAGGTCGTTACGCCTGAGGAATTGTCGAGCAAACCGGTGTCAGGCAAAGTTTGCTACAAAGTGGTGTTCGAAGAAAAACACCTCGTTAAACCGGTTGATCCTTCTTGGGCATTCGACAAACAGGATTATTTCGACAATCCGGATCGGTATGAGGCGGATTTTTCTAGGTATGTCGAACATTTGTCCGTTTTAGTGAATTGCATTTACTGGGACAAACGGTATCCAAAACTGATCGACGAAATTGAGTTTCGCCGACTCTACGCGAGCGATGAGTTGCCGAAGCTGCGTGTTGTGGGCGACATTACCTGCGATTTGGATGGGAGTCTTGCGTGTACGATCCGTTCCACGACTCCGGATGCGCCGCTTTACGTTTACGATCCCGATAATCGGGAGACAATCAATGGCGTGGTCGGTTGGGGGCCGGTTGTGCTGGCGGTGGACTTCCTGCCGTGTGAGTTGCCAAAAGATGCATCCCGCTTCTTCAGCAACGCCTTGCAGCCGTTCGTGCCGACTCTCGCTAAAGCGGATTTTTCGAAATCGTTGGACGAATCAGGTTTGCCTGAGGAAATAAAACGCGCAATGATCGTCTACAACGGTCGATTGACTCCCGACTACGAGAGTCTGAGCAAGTTCATTTGAATGCGAGTTGTTCCGTTTTTTGGTCTATAAGATTGACTTATAGTCCACCACGCATGAACGTTCCACCCGTACGGAAGAGAATCATCATGTCGAGTTCAAATGACATGTGCTTGAGGTAGAACAGGTCGAACTGAAGTTTCCGTTTGGCATCTTGGACCGTCGAACCGTAGCCGTAGCTGATTTGCGCCCAGCCAGTCAAGCCCGGTTTGACCAGATGTCGCTCAGCATAATAGGGAAGCTGGTCGCAAAGCGACTTGACGATATCAGGCCGTTCGGGGCGAGGGCCGATGACCGACATTTGGCCGATGAGGATGTTGTAAAGTTGAGGCAGTTCGTCGAGTCTGCTTTTACGCAAAAAGCGTCCGACTGCCGTTATGCGGGGGTCGTCGACGGATGCCCAAACGCTCTTGCCTTTCTCAGCATCAGGTCGCATGGTGCGGAATTTATAGAGTTTGAAGATTTGGCCATGTTGGCCAACGCGATCCTGGCTGTAGAAAACGGAACCTCTGTCACAGAGTTTCACCGCAAGTGCGATTAAAGGCCAAAGTGGAGCGGACAGGAGCAAGCCCAGGACTGCGGCAACCAAATCAAAGATGCGTTTTACGACCGCCAATTCTTCACAATGCATTTTGAGATCGGCAAAGAGAAACCAGGCTGCAGTGATTTCATCGACGAGGATTTGCCCTGTTGCCTTCTCGTAGAAGATGGCTTCGTTGGTGACCCTACAACCGCGCTGCAGGCAGGGGACGACCCAATTCATGACGTTTTTGTCGAGAGAGGCTTCAGCACTTACAACCACCTGCGAGATGTTCAGTTCTTGCAGTCGATTCACAACGTTCCGCACGGTACCCAGGCAGTGTGGATCGTGTGGAGGTGGTTGATCATCACTGGTAAGATATCCCGCCAAGTAGTATTCGTGGAGCATGCCTTTTTTTTGTTCTCGAACGAAAGATTCGAACAGGGCGCGCGTCCCCACGACAAGCAATCCGTGCTTTTGTTGCTGGGCAACCCAGCAGGCGTACAGGCGCAGACTTGTCGCAAGAATGACAAAACTAGTCATCGTTACGCCGGTGACCTTACGTCCAACGGTCATGTACATTACGACATAAATCACCGCGTAGCTGATCATGATGGCTACGGGGACTGTAAGCAGCACGCGAGTGAGAATGCGTGATCGGCTTGTGATCGTGTCACGATCATAAAGACCGAGGACAAGACTGGACATGAGCAGTCCAAAGGCAAAGACTGCACATGCCTGCCAGTAAACTACGTGAGGCGTTTGCAACGGCTCAGGAGGCGGGAAGAGTGTGAATGATATGTGAAGAAGCCCGCAGAGGATCGCAACATCAGTAACCAGCCACGAGCTGGCTGGCATCCGCATCAGGAAGTGGGCAAAAAAACGCAAGATGGTAATCAGGCGTTCCCAGATAGAAAGCGGGAACCATCTGGGGGCAGTGCGCGGCGGCAACGTGGTTGCGTGCCTCCCGCACATCCGAGTCTTGGCGCTCCCAATAGCGTGCGTGTCCATTACTTACTCCCGTACTTCTCCGCAAATGTGAATCGGTCAAAAGCACGGGAAAGGTAAGTTATCGGCTCGTGTTGTTCGTGAATGTCGTTAAAGACCGATAATTCCATCGCCCTATAGGATATCGCTTCGTTGTCCGGATTGAGCGTTAGTTGTCTTTTTGATGACCCGATATTTGATCAAACACCCAATTATTGAGTCTGGGAAGTTGGTGGGTCTTTGTTTCTTTGGTCGGAGTTGCGTATACCGTGAACGGTTGCTCACTTAAGATAAAAGCGTGGATGCTGCGTTGTTTGATTTTCGTGCTTGGCTTGGGCATTCTTGGCTGTGCATCGACCGAAGAGCAGTCAGTCTGGAGTCCGCCGCCGAAAGTGCTATGGACGGACTTGGCGCCTTACGAGCCTCCGCCGGTCGAAAATGGATACATCAAACTCGAATCCGGACCATCTCGGGGGCGATTTCCCGCAACCATTGCTGTTACTCGGATAGCTGTCGAAGGCGAGGCAGAGCAAGGAGCGAGGAAAACGTTCATTCCACCAAAACCCAAAAACGAATTTCTGGACTGGAATTCCGCGTTTGATGATCAGATGGCCATCAACTGCGTTTTCCCTATAGAGACAAGAGACCTCGGTGGTGGACCCGTTATTCCGGAGCAGATCAACGCAGCCTTTCACGCATTGGATGGCGAAATCGGACTAATCTACGCATGGAATTATCTCGAGGAAAACAAGACCGAGATGTTCGGCGTTCTCTATGACACGGATAGCGCGAAACCGATCGCTGCACTTCACGCTAGCGCAACGTCCGTGCCAATACCTGAGGATGCGGAAGAACCGGTGGATTTGTGGGAATTCGACTCGAAAGCGCTGGTTCGTGAGAAATTCCAAAAGATAGTGCATGCGTGCGTTCGAGAGTTGATCTTAGGCGACATTCCGCAAACCGTGGATGTGCCGAAAGGGTGGGTGCCACACAAAGTGGAGTCGTCAGTGGTCTGGCCTCCAAATCCGTCCAGTACGCCGTAGCGCGAGGATGGGATATGGCGGCGTCGGATGTCCAGTACTCGGCTGACGTATTCGCATCCCGGGAATACTAGGGTATGAGGCAAAGCACAAAGCCAAGGCCGGGGGGATGGTTTCTAAGCCACCTCATCGAGGTGCTAACGCTGCTTTATACTCTGTTTCTTCTTCAACTTACGCTTGTGCCTTTTGATTTTTCCGGGATGAAGGGTCTCGAATCATCCGGGCGATTATTCGCAGAGACTTTTGACGACATTTCGACACCAAACCTCGTTGCCAATATTACGTTATTTGTCGTGTTTGGTTTGTTGGTTCATTGGTGCATGATGCGCCGGAGATTGGGAGTACCCTTCTCTGCGGCTATCACCGTCGGTTTGGCGGCAGCTTTGAGTTTGATCGTCGAATGGTTTCAATCGTATTCTGCGCAGCGGGTTTCCTCGGCGATTGACTTTGCGTGTAATATTTTCGGTGGCTCGATCGGTGTCATCTTCTCGACGGTGTACCGATTTACGTTACCGCGTTGGCTTGGACGGCTCGTGTCAACTTTTGAACAACGCCCCCGAGTCGCGTTGACTCAATGCTACGTGTTTTTGCTGCTGGTGTTCGCTGCGTCACCGTTCACTTATTCCGTTGATTTAAACTGGGCGAAACATTGCCAGGAGATTGCGACGGTCGTTCCATTCGCTGAAGACACGGCTCTTTCGCGGGAAGCGGAAGCAGCGATGAGGAGTGGGAACCACTACGATTACGTGCTGACCGCCTACACACGCCAACGCCTTTGGTCATCATGGCTGGCTGAGGCTGCTTCATTTGTCGTTTTAGCCTGGGGGTTGTACACATTATTTCGTGACGATTACCTGTTTTCGCGTTGGAGTTGCGTATCTTTGGTGTTTTGGCTTGGTATTCCACTGGCCGTGATACTCAGTGGAATTCAGTTATTTAATGTGGTTCGCGGTTTCCACTCGACGGATATTCTCTTTCGGGTGTTTGGTCTTACTCTCGGCGTAGTCTTGCGGTATGTCTATGGTCTGGTGCGTAGTGATCAACCCAAGGAGAATGCTCTTCATTACCGGTGGGTTGCGAGGGTTGGATGTGCGGCCGTATTCTTGTTTATCGTGTTCAATGGACTGTTGCCATGGTTGCCAACCAACGTACAGTCATTCCGTGACTGGGGCAAGGGGGAAACCGAATGGCTACCATTCTACGCTTATTTCAATGGGCGATTTCACCTTATGCTCGCTGATATGCTTAGCAAGGGAGTTTCGTTTGCTATTCTCGGTTCCCTTGCCATATTCGCGATGCCCGGGCTGGCCTGTAAGCCACTGCGTGGTCGAATAGGACTCCTTGCGTTAGCAGGAATGTGTATCGCAATACCAATGGAGATCATCCAGTACTATAAACCCGTTCGTGTTACTAGTCTGACAGATGTCATTCTTGCGGGGATAGGGGCAGGAACCGGAGTAGCTCTTCAGCATCATTTGGTCATATTTTATCAGTTCGCTACTGAGCACTACCAAAGACATTGCCGGCGGCGCAAAAAGATTGTACGGCCTGTGGATGAATTGATGAGTTCCCTTCTCGATAGTGATTTAGAGGCTCCGGTCGAAGAAATGCCCCGCGCGACTTCAGTACGGCGGCACCATTTCAGCCCTTAGCCTTAATGCCCCCCATTCTCCAGACGCGAATCGGCATATTTGGTTTGATCAACATTTGGAAATTCTTGTGCCTCCTTTCCGTCCGAAAGACATACCTGTTCTAGCTTGGTGTTGCCTTCGTGGTATACTCAAACACACTGATACGGTGCGACTGCCGTGCGCGTCGCCGAAGCAAACCTCCAATCCGTGAGAGGGCCGACACAATGGCTGGTTTGGGCTGCACCACGCTGTGGCGGAATTTGATCGTTCTGTGCACAAGTGCGTTGTGTCTTTTTGAAACAGGTTGCGGAACAACGCAGACTGCGCAGGGTTTGGAGCGAACTACGAAAGGTATTTTGCGTAAGGTCGAGCCTACAGGGACGTTGGACGAGGTTGAGCGTCGTGGAGCAATGTGGGAGCAAATAAAGCTAACGGTTGAGTCGATCGATACGAGTCGATTGAATGAGGCGGTGGAATCGCTTTACCACCTGATCGAAAAAATTCAATCTCGGATCGACGCCATTTCACCTGAGGCCATTACTCAATCGGAAAGCAAGATCCTTGCGTCACTTGAAGCGATACAGGCTGATGTGGAGAGTGCTCAGTTAAGAAGACCGGCGCGGGCGGTTGAGCAAGCAGCCGATCAAATCGAGCACAAAGTCGGCCAAATTAACGTGGGCAGTTTAAATCTGTTAACACGCGAACTTACGGCTACTTTAGGAGATTTTCGTGACTCGCTTGACAGAATTACCAAGAACGTGGACGGAGTGTTAAGTGAGATGGAAATGTTGGTTGCCTCCGTGAACGATCGGGTAAACGCGGTTTCCACCGAGGAATTCTACAAGTCAGCCGCTAGTTTACGGGAAAGCTCCACTCGGCTGAGTGTAACCGCGGCCGAGCTTCCGCGGCTTACTCAGCAGGTGACGGATACGCTCTCGACTGTTCGATTGGGCGTGTATATTGTGTTGGGGGTGGCGTGCGTGTTCGGACTGATCGGTATGTCATTGCTCTTGCGTGTTGTACGTGGTGGGAGCGATGACTGAGCGCTAATCACTTAGCGGCAGACCGTCAACGTCTCTCATTTGACCAGCTAGGCAAAGGATGCCTTCGATGAAACCCCAGAATGTAGCAATGCCGCATGTCGCGAATGACAGGATCAATTGAAGCATTCCGATACCGAAGTAGCCAAGATAAAACCGGTGTGCGCCGAGCCCTCCAAGGAAGATGCCGAGCAATCCGGCGATGACCTTATTCCTTGACGAGATCATGGAATGAGTGGGGTATCCGGCAGAATCGACGTCAAAGCCGCGGGCGTTCTCACGGCGTCTGGCTTCACTTAGGATTCGCCACGGTTCGAGCGACTGAGCGCAATGCGGGCACGTGACGACGAGGTTAACGTGTTCGATCGCTACAGACATACTTTGACTGCACTTGGAACAGGGTATGATCCAGGGGCGTTGTCTGTTTGTGTCGCTCATCGTCGATTCCTCCTCGGGCAGTGTGGCCTCAGGTTGTCGAGAACGTGTCTGATGAGTTACCGGCACCAGACGACTACGTCGACAAATCCATGCACGTTCATTCGCCCATCCGCGGAAAATATTACACGATTCAGGGTGAACGGGCATTAGAAACCATCCATCGATTTCTAACCAGACAGGACTGATTTGGGGAATGATTTACGAAGCGCGGTTCTGGCCTGTTTCCTGACGATACAGAGGCGGCTGACGTGCTCGTCAACCGCCCCCAATGTGTTTCAACTTGCCGAGTGAATGGGCTGGCTGGATTGCCGGTCGATCCAGTCCGGCGGTTACTGCGATGCAATTTCTATGGATTCAGCCTCGGTGCAAACAGGTAGAAATCATTCAGATCGACGTCCATGTCGTTGTCCATGTCGACCGGGCCACACGTAGGTGAAAAATCTTCAGCCGGTCCTGCCAGACACATCTCGTAAAAGTAGCCGTAGTCCTGCAGGTCGACCACTTGATCCGCATTGACATCGCCGAGCACTTCGCCTGCGCGGCAAAGAGCATAGAACATGTGGTATCCCGGTGACGTAAGGTCGAGCAGCAGTTCTTCGGGGAATTCACCATCGAGACTTCCCACACCGGCACAATACCACTCGGATTCCACGAACGTCTGGCCAACGCCTTCATTGTAATCGGGAAGTCGTGTTGCATAACCGTCTGTATAAGCCCAGTTTGTACCCGTACCATCCACGCCGAACTCGCCGTAGATGTCCAGGATGTTCGATCCGTTCGCTTTATCAGTGATCATGAAACGTGCAGTTCCGTCACCAAATGTGTGCGTGGTTTGGAGGTCGGGTTGAATCCCGTAGATCGCTTGAAAAGCGCCGCTACATGCTCCGGAATCGGTTGCAACAACGACGAATGTGCCGCCGGCGGGGATGGTTTGGCCAGTAAGATCCACATCGACTATTACATCCGAGCTGCTGCCTTCTTGAATGATGAGCCCGCCAGCTTTGAAGGTGTAGTCGATCGTGCCGGAGTTGACGATTTCTATCCAGCGCGGACAACCACCGCTCAGTGTTCCAAAAACCACTTCAGAGAGGAATAAGCAGGGGGGCTGTTCCTGTCCACAGGGGTCCGGATCACAGGCTATTGCATCTCCCATGTACGTGCCGCCGATTGTTGTGCAGGCATCTTCCGTATCGACCACGCATCCTTCATCAGTGCAACAGGCGCCAACATTAGGAGTGCCGAAAAACTCGACTTCGCTGAGCATCATGTAGCCGCCCGAACTGTAGTCGGAAATGACGATTTCCATTGTTTCGCCACTCATACCGAGTTCGTCGCAGGCAATTGCAACGGTAGCGTCGCCCGGGGGGTCCGTGCACGGGAAGGTGATGGTTGTGTCGCCCATCGTGATGCGCACATCTGTGGGGACGTGGACGCCACCTCCGCCGCTGCTGTCGTCCATATGCAACACGACGGATTCAATGTTGACGGATTGGGCAAAGTGGAAAGTAATCGTCGGATCGAGCGATGACCAGCCGACGTAGGGAGCGTTGTTGGTGTTCCAGTGCTGCGTTGCGATAACTCCGTCCGTCAATTCACCCAGTCCTCCAGTTAGCCAAGCGAGTGGTTGGGTATTGTCTCCATTGCCATCGTAAATGTCATCAAAATACGAGTACGTGCCCGTTTGGCCATTCTGCATGTCGTACGAAACCGGTGCAACCACGGCGATGGTGACGAAAGAGAAGGGGATTGAGAACTCGCCCAGTCCGCATGCATTTTCTGCGCGCACTCGCCAGTAATAGCGTGTGAGCATGTTGAGTGGATTCTGTATCTGATGCGAAGTATTGGCGGTAGTAGCTGAATAGATGACGTTGTCAAAGTTGACATCGGTGGCGAGTTCGAGCTCGTAGCCCGCGCTGCCGGGAATTTCCTGCCAGGTGAATGTGGGAGACAGGCCTGCGTCACCAGTGTTGTCCGACGGAGAAACCAGCGTTACCGCAGAAGGTGCGAAACTGTTGATTTTGAGTGTAAGTTCCGATGAACGATTGAAAGAAGTGGCTGTGCCCAATACCTGGAAATCGTGTATTCCGTCGGAAACATTTTGCAAACCGCTGATCGTAAGTACAGATGTGAAGGGCGGGGCTTGATCGTTGGTTGTAAAGGCGGCTGTTGCTCCTGTGGGAAGGTTGCCGACGGAAAGGTTTACGACCTCCGAGAATTCACCCATAAGTCCAACCGTGACGTCGAATTGAACCTGATTGGTAAGTGGAGCGCACACTTCGTATTCGCCAGGTGCGACAGCCAGCGAGAAGCCCACGCCTTCAGGCAGGTAAAGCGATGGATCGCCGAGGATCACGAACTCTTCGAATATATTTCGTGTGTGTTCGTGGTCCGGACCAAAGTCGGGGTCGTTATAGATCAACATGCACGCTTCACGCCAAGCTTTGCTGATTTCGCGATTGCCACGAGAGAAGGCAAAGAAGAAGTTTTTTTCCATGCGACGGGAGGATTCCCAGTTTTCGACACTTCCCCACCAGATATAGTTTGACGCTGAAAGATAGGCTGCGGCGCCGGCGTTGGCCTTGCGAATCCAGGTCTCACCGAAGCATTCGTCGTAATCGAAGTGGGCCGTATTGCACGACCACCCCATCGCCAAACCGTACAAGCCTTCGTTTGTAAGCTGATTCACGTTGCTTTGGTTGAAGGAGGGGGTCCACCAGCCGCTGGAACTGCTGTGGCCGAAGTATACAACGAATAATGCGCCATTGTTCACGGCGTTCGTAATGTCAGTGGTTCCACCGCCCTGGTTCGCGTAGATGCGAATACCCACGCCGTCGTTGGGTTCGATGTAGTTTTCAATGACGTAGTCATGCGTTTGGTTGGCCTGAGCGGTCGAATCATCTGTAGCGAGGAAGGCTGCTCGTTTCACGTAATCGGGATCTGGGTAATTGCCGGATTCGACTCTGAGCGTCTTGTCCACAATGTTTTGAAGATGCGCAATTGTACGAACGGAAAAACGGCCAATGTGAATTTCGGGAATCCAGTCATCACCTGCGTCCATGCAGGCATAGTAAAGGTCCGTCGTTCCGTTTCGTGTGCCGCTACCGACCCAGTGGGGGATGGTGTTGTTCGAAGACGTTGCCCCATCTGTGTCGCCGATGATCAAGATGTAGTCCGGCGCGTCTTCGGTCATCCACAGATCCAGGATGTAATCCCTGATGGCCGTACGGCTTGTACCGGAGGGGACTTCGTAGACACTTACATTAAAGCCTTGCGCCGACTTGGCTGCGACGAACTGGTTGAGAGGCGCTGAGGATACGTAGTCCGGGGCAGTGATGATCAGGTAATTGCCTGACCGTTTACCGTCCCAGCCGTAACGGGTGTTGCCGTTCGCCAAGCCGATACCGCAGGACGCGATAATGATGGCGATGATGGTGGTAGTGAGCTGACTCCTCATAGTTGTGATCCCCTTCGAAAAAGCAAATTCGTAAAGAACTCAACAGGTGGTTTTGCATGGCGGGCGGTTGGGGTCCCGCCGAGTTATGAAAAATATCCGCATACACAAATGCTATTAAATGAATTCAGAAAGAAGAGGTTCGTTTCGGAAAAGAGTGTTACAAACCGAGACTTTGTGCAGCCCTTGTCGTTGCGAGAGCGTGTGAAATGTTGTCCAGCACCCACACACCACACAGGCGCACTGCTTACTCCGAACAGGTTTGTGAATCTTACCCGAGAGACAATCCTCACCTTGTGGATCAGTATATCGGAATAGGATTTGGGGTTCAAAACGATTATCGGGCTTTCTGCGAAAAGAACAGGTTTCTTATCCTGGCGAGTAGATCGAAGGTCCTAGAAAAGTCCGATTGTGGGACACGAAAGGGTGTAGGATGCCCTTTTGCGAAAACGCCTGGAATCAAGCGGTGTCAGTTTGAGGCGATTCCGGCGAGGAGCGGGTGAGTTTCTCGATTTCGGTGATGAGCTGTCCGCGGCGCCAGACACGGACAGTGCCGGTCGATTCGGACAGGGTGACGGCAATACTTTTGGTGACGCTTGTGATAGCCGCTGCGGCGGCGTGCCGCGATCCTAGGCCCATTTCCCCGGTGGCAGTCGAAGCAGAGGCGTGAAGCATCGTGCAGGCGGAGAGGATAACGCCGGTCCCCTTGAGGATGAACGCACCGTCAAGTTTGGCGATCTCCTTCACGGTTTCCTTAATCGAATCGTCAAGGATATTGCGTTCTTTTTCGGTATAACCTTTGAATGGGTTGATGCGACCTTCCTGCCCGTTCTTTTGAACTTCCACGTGGTCGCCGATGACGAAGATCGTACCTACCGGTTTTCCTTCGCGGCCTTCGTAACTCAGTTCGAGGCACAGTGTGAGGACTTTCTCGAACACGGGTCTGCGAATATGCTCCGTAAGCTTTGGCTGACCGACCGATTGGAACAATTCGTACTCTTCACCGACTCGCATCGTGACCAGCGTGTCAATGCTTTTGCCAGCCACACCCGTTAGAAATACGAAGGCATCGCCCTGTTTGAGCAGTCCTTGCGAAAAGGCCAGCAGCGTCGCCATCTTGATTTGCCCCATGCGCGAAAGGCTAAATGCCGGTACGTGCATGTTAATGACACCCAAACTCTTGGCGTGTTCGACATCACTTGCGTCTTTGCAAATGGCGATCAGCTTGGTGGGTGGCTTGATGGAATCCTTGAGCTTGACAGGATTGCGGACCGCATCGAAGTACGCGAAAACCGCACGCGCGCCGACTTTCTTCGCGACTTGTGCCCCAGCCTCAACGATGGGGGCTGCAAAGTCGATTTCGTTGTTCTTGGCCATGTTGCTGATCCGGGCACGATGATTGTGACCCATTGTCACCGACACTATACTTACCGGCATGATAGCGAACAATCTTTCAAGGATGATGGCTGTTTTGCTGATTGGAATCCTCGCGGCGCCCGTAACTGCCCTGGCATCGCCTCCCATTCCCCAGGAAAACGCGCCGCCAATCAGCGAAATCCATAAAAGCTTTCTTTCCACACTCGTACGACGCACCCTGCGGGACAAGGTGCTTAAGGATCAAACGTACGAGCCGTCGTACGTGCCTTCAGGACTCAATTCACTTAAAGCGGAAGTTGTCGTTCGGTTGAGACAGTCGGGGCGGCTGCTTGGAGCGGGAGCAGGCGGCCCCATACCTATTGCGGGTGCGTCTCGAAATGCCGCTCTCGGTGCGATCATCCCATTAATTGAGGCTGGCGAAATAAGCTTGCGCGACGTGAATGAAATGTTGGTGGAAATCGAAGTAGTCGGTCCGCCGCGTCTCATCGACATTGAGGGGGATTGGACTGAACCTCGCGCAGTCGATCCGCATATTGAGCCCGGTGTACATGGATTTGTATTTCGATCCGGCGATCTTCAGCAGCGGTTCTGTCCGACCGAGGTGTTTACCTCGGACATGGTCGTCGCGGAGGCGCTGACGCACATTGCCCAACAAATCAAGCCGATTCAGACGCAAGTGCATCAGGTAAAACTGATGTGTTTTCGCACGACACATTGGTATGAGCCGAGGAGCGGTGTGGACATCGTTTCGCTGCATCGCGGCCTGATCGTGTTGGAACCCGAATATGTAACCCGTAACAATTTGAGCAAAGCGATTGATCGACTGGCCGAATACATGATCTATCGCCAGAAGCCGTCCGGGTTATTCAGTTATCAATACGAGCCCGCGGCTGATAGGTACACACCCGAAGAAAATTTCGTTCGCCAAGCGGGTTCGATTTCCGCACTCGCTTACCACGCTCGTGTCTCCCAGCACCGCGCCTCGAAAACTGCGGCACGCTTGGGCATTGAAGAAATGAAGAAGGGGCTGGTGAAGATTCCCGCGCTGGATAACGCGGCATTCATTGCCACCCCGGATCGGCGAAACAAGCTTGGCGTAACCGCATTATTGTGCATGTCGATGGCGTACTACCCGGATCGCGGTGCATACGCGGCAGAGCGTGAGAAGATGGTCAATGCGATGTTATGGCTTCAGCGCACCTCGGGCATGTTCATTACCGCTTTTCCGCCGGCGGAGGAGATTAACGCGCAGGATTATTTTCCTGGTGAAGCATTGCTGGCGATGGCAATGCATTACGAGCATGAGCCATCCGCCAAAGTGATGGATGCCTTCGATCGAGCGATCGGTTTTTATCGATTGCATTTCCGTAACAATCCTTCACCTGCGTTCGTACCTTGGCAATCGCAAGCGTATGCATACATGGCGGGAAAGACCGGCAGGAAGGACTATGTCGATTATGTTTTCGAACTGACGGATTACCTGGCCGCGATGCAACTTACACCGTCAAATTGCAAATGGCCTGAGATGTGGGGTGGAATCGCTTCGTATCAGGAAGGGCGGGCGGGCGTCTCCACCGCGGCCTACTTGGAGGGCTTTGCTGATGCACTGACACTTGCCCGACGGGTTGGTGACGTAAAACGTGCGAAGCGCTACGAAGAAGTTGTACGGCTTGCCACCCGTTTCGTTTTGCAGCTTCAAATGCGTGAGGAGGAAGCTTATTTTGTCCGCAGCCATCAGGACGCCGTCGGCGGTATTCGGACGAGTCCGTCACTGAACCTGTTGCGAATCGATCACTGCCAGCACGCACTCATCGGCCTGATGAAAGCGCGTGAGGCACTATACTCGACTGAATGAGCAGGCACAATTTGAGCGAATCACCCGCCCAACCAGGCGCCGCGTCGTTGCCTATAGCACCCAATTCGTCCGGCTACGTGGATTGGCGGATTGGCGTGGGGATTTTATTTCTGGCTCTTTTAGTTGTTCTTGTTCGTTCGCCTTACGCATTTTTGACGGTTATCACAGAAGGGATGTGGGCCGTTTGGGTATTGCTCCCCGCAGCTGCGCTGGGTTATGCTGTGCTTCCCATGCCTTTGTTTTGGCGTGTTCCATTCCGATGGTACCTGCTTGTAGCGGGCACTTTCGGAATCGGGTTGACATGCATCTTCATTATGCTGCTGGGTTCATTCGGAGTGATGGGGCAGACTACGTGGATGTTGATTCAAGCGGCCTGTGTGATTCTCGGCTTTACGAATCTTGTACCACATATTAAGCGGGCTCTTACCGAACGAATGATTCGCAAAGCCGCCGCTTCCACCCGAACTACACAGGGTGTTAGCGACGCAGTGAGCCCGAACGGCGGCAAGTGTTGTTGGCCTTACGCGTTGCTCACGCTGGCGCCGTTTCTCGCTTTGGCAATGTTGGCTGCTTCATCCGCGCCGGGGTTTCTATGGAGGGAGGAGGCAGGAGGATACGATGTCCTCGAATATCACTTGCAACTCCCCAAAGAATACATACAGCAAGGCTCGATCACCTTTATGCCTCATAACGTTTATGCCAACTTCCCGGCGAACGTCGAGATGCTGTATATGCTCTCGATGATGTTGTCGGGGCGAACTATTGAGGCCGGCGTTTCCGCTCAGATGATCCACCTTGCGTTTGCTGCCTTGTGTGTGTGGGGCGGTTATGTGGTCGGGCGGGATTACGGGATTCGCAGTGGCGTGGTTGGATCGCTCGTGCTTGGGAGTGTGGGTTGGTTTGTCTATCTGTCAGCGCTGGCCTACGTTGAAAATGGAATGTTGTTATTCGGGTTCGTGTCGGCGGGGATGCTTGTACGATTTGCTGCTGCCCAGCAGGATGCACAACGAACGGACAACGATTCAAGTGGGCAAGAGGTTGGACTGCTGAATGGATCGCTCCCGCCGCACGCGCTGTGGCTGTTCATAGCAGGGATGCTGGCCGGATTCGCCTGTGGCTGCAAATACACAGCCGTGCTTATGATTGCGCTACCGCTCTTGCTTGTGGTGCCGATTTTAGCGAATGGCTCCTTCAATCGACGTATGCGATTAGTAGTCATGTTTGGGTTGGGTGTTCTGGTTGCTTTTGCGCCTTGGCTCATCAAAAACGGTAAGGCGACGCGCAATCCGGTATTTCCCCTGGCCAATAGCGTTTTTCGAGCACATCCGCCTGGCTGGGAAAGAGCGCAGTCCGAACAGTGGCGGGCAGGCCATGCTGCAGTTGAGAAAGAGGCATCGTTAGCTGCGCGATTTACGCAGGCTGGACGCCGTATCGTACTCGACCCCAATCATCGCTTCGGTCCTCTACTCCTCGGGTTGGGATTGTTGGGACTGATTGGCAGACGTACTACGAAAGTAGACCTTGCCCTTTTGATTATGCTTGTCACGCAGTTTGCGATTTGGCTATTTGCTACGCATCTGTTTGCGCGGTTTGCCGTAGTGCTGCTCGTGCCGCTTGGACTGCTCGCTATGCGTAGTTTCTCGGGGAGCGGGGTGCGTGGTTCTATAATCGTGATTGGGCTTGTCGCCGGTATCGGATTCAACCTCTACCACGCCGCCGCCATGCACGCAACGGAGTGGATCGACGGAGTGGATGCATCATTTATCAAGGATGGTGAAATCCCCGGGTATGACTTCTATGGCGTAGTCAACAATGAACTCTCGGAAGATGCGCAAATTCTGTTGGTTGGCGAAGCGAAGGCCTTCTATTTTGAGAAGCCTGTTGACTACCATGTTGTTTTCAACAAACAGCCACTCGAGGAGGTAATTGAGTCGGCGGAGGGACCGCAGGAAGTTGTTGGCTGGCTTGTGGGGAAGGGGTATACGCATGTGCTGGTGAACTGGGCGGAGGTACATCGATTGTCGAGGACATATGGATTTCCCGAATCGATCAATCCCGCGATGTTCGATCAGCTCTCGCAAGCGGGCTTAAAGCCGATACGGGTTTTCCAAATCGAATCCCATAGTGTCCCCTACGCGGTCCTTTACGAGGTTGATCCTTTATAAGCCACTTCGAATGAAATGTGTGGCGGAGGCGCATCTTGGAGATTACGAATTGATCTTGGCAACGGCTTCTTCGACGGTATCGCAAATGTCGAACCATGAGTCGAGTCGTGAGACGGAAAAAACGCCGCTGACGAAAGGCGATGGTGCAACAAGCACTACCGCACCCTCGCTCAGGCGTGCTCGCGTCACGAGGTTGATCAATGCACTTAGACCGCTGGAGTCCATCATAGTTA
>JANQHN010000225.1 GCA_028282665.1 Phycisphaerae bacterium
ATATCTCTCCGGATGTGTTTTTGGTTTCACTGGAAAAGTCATGCCCTATCACTCCCGTCGCGCAGGGAGCATTGCTTTTGCTTGGTCGTATTGAACTTGGAAAAGCATGGTTCGAGGACGCGGCAAGCCGCTTATATGTGGGCAATAATACTTAATTGCATGCGCTCCCATTGAATCTATCTGTTTGAGGTTTATCGTTGATTATCGATCTTGGATGCCAAGATCGTTTCGCGGTGCAATTCGACCTTGCTTCTCGCTTTGATATCAGTAAGGATGCGGAGGGAAGATAGCATCAGCCTTATCGAGGAACGCATTGTTTTCGCGATCACTATAGGGCTCTTTTGCAGGATTGCATTGTGTTAGGCAGTAGAGTCTAGGTTTGGCCCGACTCGGTCTCGGTTTTACTTGCCAGAAGGTGAGTTGCTCGACATGTTGAGGCTGCGTTGGGAGGTATTCAGAAGATGGTCCGGAAGAAAAAATGCGGTTCTTAGAGATCATTCGTAGTCGCCCATTCATGCTAACGGAAGGTTCGGTTGTCGAAAGACTTCGACGCACGGCGGGTTTTGCGCTGGATCAACACATCGAAAACACCGCGGTTGTTTTTGATGATGCGAACAGAAACCGGCTTTCGAGCATCTATCGGGAGTACATTGAAATCGCGCAAGCGACGAATGTGCCTATGGCAATTTACACACCGACGTGGCGCGCTAATTCCGATCGATTGTTACGGTCGGGTTTTGGGACAACTTCGGATGTGAATGTTGCCTGTTGCAAATACATGCGCGAGCTTCGAGCAGCATTTGGTTCGTTTGCGAAATCGATTTACTTAGGTGGATTGATTGGATGCAAAGGGGATGCTTACGATCCCGTGTTTGCGCTGAACGAATCCCAGGCCTCCGACTATCACCGTGAGCAGGTTCTTGCCCTCAAAAAAGGAGGGGTTGACTTTTTAATTGCGCAAACCCTTCCCGCACTTCCTGAAGCAACCGGAATCGCTGAGGCGATGTCGGAATGCGATATCCCTTATATTATCAGCTTCATTGTGGACAAAAACGGCATCCTGCTGGATGGCACCTCTTTGGGAGACGCGATTCAGCGGATCGATGGCGCGGTTACACCTGAACCGTTAGCTTACATGATCAACTGCACCCATAGCCAGGCTGCGGAACGTGCTCTCGCTTCAATTCAAGAACTTACACTTCGTGGACGTGTTATGGGTTTTCAAGGTAATGCTTCAAAACTGCCTCCTGCGCTTCTAGATAAACGACCTGCGGTCGATGCGGAAAGTGCTTCCGAGTTTGCGATTGGCGCGCTGAGGCTTCACCGAGAGTACGGCGTAAAGATGCTGGGTGGGTGTTGCGGGACCGATATTTCCCATATCCAGGCGCTGAGCGATCTTCTGATGCAACACCACAAACGTCCGTTAGGAACAACGTAGCAGTCGCTTCGTGATCGTAAAGTTGTTTTGGATAAGTACTTTAGAAGGTCGGCACGTCCTCGCCAACCTGCGCTTTGAGTAGCACAGCTCCATATACTCGTTTCGCCCCCGCTTTGAGTAGCACATTTGCGCATTCCTCCATGGTTGCGCCTGTCGTACGGACATCGTCCACAATTAACACTTTAGCATCATTTAACGTAACGCCGTCCCGAAGTGCGAAAGCGTTCTTTACGTTTTTGCGACGTTCGATTTCTGGAAGATTCACTTGATGTCGCCCCGCACGAATGCGTTGAAGGATAGGAGCGTGTGGCCTATTGCATCGGACCGCGAGTCCATCAGCCAGTTGTCTGGCAGCGTGAAGTGGACGTCGAACGCGATGAAGCCAGTGTGTAGGTACGGAAACAATCGCTTCAATTTCGTTGACCCACGTTGCTTCAAGCACCGCTTCCGCAAGCCAATCACAAAGCAACGGTTCAATCTCTTCTCTCCCGCGGTACTTGTAGCTGTGAAGAATGTGCGCAATGTTGGCTTCATATGGCGCGACCCGCACCATGCCGGAAATACGTATTTTTTTGTCGTGACAGTGCCAGCAACCTGTCGCATTTTCAGCATAAGGGGCGATTGCCATGCCGCAACGGCTACACCCGGGCACGGCTCTTGCCTTACGCAAGGGCGGTTCGCAGCTGGCACAAAGGTGTTTGGGGCTGCACGGTATCTCGGGTTCACCGCAAGCCAAACACGTCGGCGGATAAACGAGGTCGATCAGTCCAGTGGAAATGCGTCGAAGGAGTGACTGAAGTGTATACATGAGCCCTAATTGGGAATTAATGCCTGAGTTGGTTGCAATAGTAACGCAGTGTATATAATACACAAGCGGAAAACGACATTCCTGTTGAGAGCACGCAGTTGAGAGCGCAAATTCTTTTGAAAAAATACTTTACATTCGTTATGGGGCTTGCTGTATGTTTTGGGGCAGTCTGTGAAGCGTATGGGCAAATGCCTCCGCAGAAAGTTGTTGTTGCGGTTGCGGAGTTGGTGAAGGCGCCGTCCACGATTGTGGTTGTTGGTACGGTTGAGCCACTCCGTCGCAGTCAGGTGGCTTCAGAAGCAGCCGGCCGTGTTGTGACAATGCCTGCAAGGCAGGGTGATCGCGTAGAGGGGGGCGGCTTGCTTTGCGAATTGCGTGATGACGACGTCCGTTACGAACTCTTTGAGGCGAAGGCAAGGCTTGCGGAGCTTAAGGCGCATCATGAGGAACTGATCAACGGCGCAAGGCCGGAAGATTTAAAGCGACTCAAGGCGCTCATGGAAGAAGCGGCTGCCGACTATGAGCGGTGGAAAAAGGAAAATGATCGCATCACTGAGTTAAGCCGCAACAACGAGTCGTATCCCAAGGAGGTGTATGACACGCAGGCGGAATTCCGTCGTGCGGAACGTATGAAAATCGCGGCCGAGGCGAGCTATGAACGTGCGTTGGCGGGTGAACGTGAGGAAGTGATTCAGCAGGCAGCTCATCGCGTTGTTGCTCAAGAGGCCGTGGTCAGTAGGTGGGAACGCGAGTTGGACAAGATGTCCGTGCGTGCGCCGTTTGCCGGATATGTGGTACGTCGCGAAGTGGAAGTGGGCGAGTGGATTCAGGACGGCGGAACGGTCGTAGAGATCGTAGATTTGAGCGTCGTTTTGGTTCACGTGGATGCGCCGGAATCCGCGTTGCCGTTTCTTGCGGAAGGCAAATCTGCGCGTGTTGCAGTAGATGCGCTCAAACGCACTTTTGAGGGAAAGATTAAGCACATCATTCGTCAAGCGGATACGGAGTCACGCGCGTTTCGGATTGAAATCGAAGTGGATAACGATGGAGGGTCGCTGGCTGCGGGCATGTTTGCGAAAGCGACGATTCCGGCCGGTCCCGATGTGGACATCGTTGCCGTGCCCAAAGACGCGACTGTCGAAATGGGTGGAATCGTAAACATTGGCATCGTCATGCCTGGTCCGCAGGGTGGCATGAATGGCATGCTCATGCCCGTGACCGTTGGTGCTGAGGTTGGCAATAGCATCGCAATTACTTCCGGAAACATTCAACCCGGAATGCAGGTGATCGTTCGCGGCAACGAAGTTCTTATGCCATTCCCCTCGCCGGTTCTAATCGTTGACAAAAACGGCACCCCTGTGCCTACGAACAGTGCTGAGTCGAGCGTACCTGCGGGTGAAGTGACTCCGCCGACATCGGAAACGAATGAAGGTGCGGGCGGGTAGCTTCAGCCCGTATGCTTACGAATCTATTGTTCTTTGAGAGCATTCCCACATGGGGCTTATTCGATTTGCCATTGAGAATCCGGTCAAAGTGGCCGTTGCGGTCATTTTGGTCATTTTGTTCGGTATGATTAGCGTGTTGAGCCTTCCGATTCAGCTCACGCCCGACGTTGATCGGCCGGTTATCACGGTTATGACCGCATGGCCTGGCGCAAGCCCTCAGGAGGTCGAGAGCGAAATCATCGACGAACAGGAAGAACGCCTCAAAAGCGTCTCCAATCTGGCAAAGATGAAGTCGACCGCGTCGGAAGGTACGGGGACGATCAGGCTGGAGTTCCCTGTGGGGGTGGACAAAGAGGTTGCCTTTACCGACGTCTCTGACAAGCTTCGTCAAGTTCCCGATTATCCGGAGCGCGTGGACGATCCCGTTTTGTCCAAGACGGACGATGACCAGGAACAGACAATCGCCTGGATGATTCTCAATTCGAAAGACGGCTCGGACGTCTCGCATTTGAAGACATTCGTTGAGGATAAGGTCAAGCCGCTGTTGGAGCGTGCGGAAGGCATTGCGGACGTTCCGGTTTACGGCGGGCGGGATCGCGAGGTGCAGGTTGTCGTTGATCCCTACAAACTCGCAGCGCGCGGTATTTCGTTTGGTATGTTGCAGCAGGCGCTTCAAGGGCAAAATGCAAACATCTCAGCGGGTTCGATTACCAAGGGAAAACGCGACTACACGTACCGTACGTTGGGGGAATTCCGTTCGATGGCGGACATCGAGGAAACGGTGATTACCCACAACGACGGCGGGCCTGTGTTCGTTCGTGATATCGCTACCGTAGTGGATGGTTTTGCCAAGCAGGAAGGATTCGTCCGCTCGATGGGCGAAGACGTGCTTGCGATGCCCGCGCGTCGCGAAACAGGTGCCAACGTTATCGTTGCGATGAAAAATCTCCAAGAGCAGATTGCTAAGGTCAATGAGGAGATTCTTCATCCGCGTGGCTTGCACTTGCGGCAGGTGTACGATCAAACGGTTTACATCTGGAGTGCGATCAATCTGGTCGTTCAGAACATTTTTATCGGCGGAGCGCTAGCCATCATTGTCCTGCTGATCTTTTTGCGGAGCGGTAGCGCGACGGGGATTGTTGCGATGGCCATTCC
Source organism: Phycisphaerae bacterium (assembly GCA_028282665.1). GTDB lineage: Bacteria > Planctomycetota > Phycisphaerae > UBA1845 > UBA1845 > JANQHN01. The sequence continues at coordinate 4,847 of JANQHN010000225.1, forward strand.
GATTTCAGTCGTGGGCACTTTTTTGATCATTGCGATTATTGGAAGACCCCTGAATGTCATCATGATGGCGGGGATGGCCTTTGCGGTGGGCATGGTTGTAGACAACGCAATCGTTGTGTTGGAAAACATCTACCGCCATCGCGCGATGGGCAAGAGTAAAGCACAGGCTGCACTGGAAGGCGCCGCAGAAGTGTGGGGAGCCGTGCTCGCCAGCACACTTACGACTATCGCGGTTTTTCTGCCGGTGATTTTTGTCGAAGAGGAGGCGGGGCAGTTGTTCCGCGACATCGCGATCGCCATCACGGCGGCGGTGGCGCTTTCTTTGGTTGTATCCGTGCTCGTGATTCCGCCGCTGAGCAGCAAGTTTTTCGCCGCTTCGCACGCTGCACAAGGCGAAGGCGAAAAACCCTGGGTGTTTGCCGTTTTTGTATCCAGGTTGGTAGCCACTGTTAATCGTAGCTTCGTTACTAGATTCGGTGTAGTGCTCGGGTTTACTTTCGCCGCTCTGTTGGGAAGTTGGGTACTTGCACCTGCAACCGAGTACCTCCCCGCAGGCAATCAAAACCTGATATTCGGTATGCTTTTTTCCCCCCCTGGGTATTCAATCGCAGAATACAAGCGGATGGCGCATATCGTCGAGGATGGTGATCCGGAGAATCCCAGGGATGGCATCAGGCCTTTGTGGGAAGCGGAAGTGGGTTCTGAGGAAATCGCGAAGATACCACCCGTTGAGATTCCGGTAGGTATGAATCAGGACGACATCCGTACGGTTCAGCCGCCGCCCATCGAAAACTTTTTCTTCGTTGGTTTTGGTGGCGTGGCGTTTATGGGTTGCACTTCGGCGGTGCCGGACAACGTCGCCCCACTGGAGCACGCGATGGGGCGCGAAGGAAGCCGTGTACCGGGTGTGTTTTCGATGTTTAGGCAGATGTCCTTATTCAGTATGGGCGACGCGGGCAATTCGGTGGATATCGAGATTCGGGGGGATGATCAGGAGCAGGTCAATCAGGTCGCTTATGCCATGCTTGGTCAGATCATGCAGTTGGGATATGGGTACCCCAGTCCCGATCCGCCCAACTTCCATCTTGGACGACCGGAAATCAGACTTTTGCCTAATCGTACGAAAGCGGCGGATTTGGGCTTATCGGTGCGCGAAGTGGGTTTCATCGGGCAAGCGCTTGTGGAAGGCGCGTTTATCGGTGAATACAACGATAAGGGTGACAAGATCGACATTGTGATCAAGGTCGAGGGGACGGAAGACGCGACCATTCAAGAGCTTGGCGCAGTACCGGTCTATGCACCGTCAGATGACATCACGCCGATCGCCTCTTTCGTTGAAATGGAGTCGACGGTCGCACCGCAGCAGATCAACCACATTGAAGAAATGAAGGCGGTGACGCTGGCGGTGTCGCCCAAGACGGGCGTACCGTTGCAGGCGACGATGCATGAGCTTCGGGATAAAATTATCACACCGATGCGAGAGGGTAACGCGATTCCTAAGGGAGTCGTGGTATCGCTCGCTGGTACGGCGGACAAGCTGACGCAAACGCAGCGGGCGCTTCTGGGTAACTACGAGGGTGTTTTGCAATCTCCGCGTATTGCTGGCCTGTCGGTGCCGGTGAGTATGGTGATTTTGTTTCTCTTAACCGGAGTGATCGCAGCATTGATTCGTGCCTTGGTTGGGGTGCGGTGGTCGAATCGAGTCGCTCTGATTTTGTTCGGTGCGCTGGTGGTGATGTTCCTCGCTCTCAATCCGGACTTCGCACTTACGTTTCTCGAATCGCGCATGGTGTTGGCATTGATTGTGACTTACCTGCTTATGGCTGCGCTGTTCGAGTCGTACGTTTATCCATTCGTCATTATGTTTTCCGTTCCGCTCGCTGCGGTGGGGGGCTTTGCTGCACTTTCGATCGTTCATACGGTGAGTCTGTACGATGTGAGTGTGCCCATTCAGCAACTCGATGTGTTGACGATGTTGGGTTTCGTGATCCTGATCGGCATTGTTGTCAACAATGCAATTCTGTTAGTGCATCAGGCGCTCAACAACGTGCGCGATCACGGCATGGAGCCTCAAGAAGCGATTGCGAATTCCGTGCTGACGCGTACTAGGCCTATCTTTATGAGTGCGTTGACTTCTATTTTTGGCATGTTGCCTCTAGTGGTCATGCCGGGTGCGGGAAGTGAACTTTACCGAGGTTTAGGAAGCGTCGTTTTAGGCGGGTTGCTGGTGTCGACCGTTTTCACGCTGCTGGTCGTGCCGGTTGTGTTTAGTCTGGTAATCGATGCACGGGCTTGGTTTACGGTCACCGAAGAAACCGCGCTTGCTCCAAGCAGTACTTCCGGCGCTCCGGCTCCTGCCAACATTACGCGTCATCCCGATCAGTAAGCAGCTAATAGTACGTTGCTGGATTCTGAACCAGGGTTCGGATTGATCCGAATCGGAATGGCGAGCGTGTTGTGAAGGCACTTAGGTACGTATTCACGCCTAACACGGTGGTTTTTTCGTCGTCAGTTCAGCTTTTTGTCACCTTCTGTAACTGAATCGATGAAAGGCGTGGGAAGTTGCTCATGGAGCTTTCTGCGCGTATAAGAATGTCTCGGGCGCTAAACAAAGCCACACGGGGCAGAATCGGCCAAAGCCGCATCGACAGCCCACTATTCGATGGGAGGCGATCATGAGCGAAACAGCAAAACTCACCTATGACGGCAAAACCTACGAACTTCCTGTGGTGATCGGCTCGGAGAACGAGAAAGGGATTGACATCTCCAAGCTGCGATCGCAGAGCGGACTGATTACGCTCGATGACGGCTACGCCAATACCGGATCCTGCCAGAGCGAAATCACATACATTGACGGTGAAGCAGGTATTCTGCGTTACCGCGGAATACCAATCGAGCAACTTGCGGAGCAGTCGGACTTCGTTGAAGTTGCTTACCTGGTGATCTTCGGCGAACTCCCCACGGCGGAGCAGCTTAGCGAGTTTCGCGGTTTGCTTACGCAGCACCAGTTCATTCACGAAAGTATGCGAAATCATTTTGAAGGGTTCCTGCCTGACGCCCCGCCGATGGCGATTCTCTCTGCGATGATCAATACGCTCGGTTGTTTTCAGCCTGCGCTGATCGAGCCTGAAAAGGATGAACATTTCATGGAGGCGTCGGCTCGATTAATGAGCAAAGTACGTACGATTGCCGCTGCTTCGTATAAGAAATCCATGGGGCAGGCGATGGTCTATCCTCGTTTCGACGTGTGCTATCCATGCAATTTTCTTCACATGATGTTCTCCATGCCGAATCGCGATTACGAACCTCCTCAGGAGGCGATTCGCGCGCTCGATAAGTTCCTCATTCTTCACGCGGACCATGAGCAGAACTGTTCGACGTCGACGGTGCGCATGGTCGGATCGAGCCGTGCGAATCTTTACGCGTCGGTTGCATCGGCGGTGTGTGCCCTTTGGGGGCCGTTGCATGGTGGGGCGAACGTGGCGGTGATCGATATGCTGACCCGTATCCGTGATCGCGGCGAGAAGCTTGAGAAATTCATCGAGCGTGTAAAGGAAAAGGATTCCAGTGAACGCCTCATGGGATTCGGGCACCGGGTATACAAAAACTTCGATCCGCGCGCTCGCATCCTTAAGGACGCTTGTCACGAAGTACTTAACAAGTTGGGTGTGGCCGATTCGTTGTTGGAAATCGCGTTGCAACTCGAAGACGTCGCTTTGCACGACGAGTACTTCGTGGAGCGAAAGTTGTATCCCAATGTCGACTTCTATAGCGGTATCGTTTTACGAGCGTTAGGAGTTCCGGTCGAGATGTTTACGGTCATGTTTGCGATTGGTCGAATGCCTGGCTGGATCGCACAATGGCGCGAAGGGCACATGAACCCAAGGGCCCGCATATGTCGGCCTCGTCAGATTTATACCGGACCCACCTTGCGGGAATTTGTACCCATAGCAGATCGCGAATAGGGTAGCCGGTGGTCTTTTTCGTTACAGATCACGGATAAATTGGATTGGGGTAGATACCTCAATATCAGGCTTAGAAGCGGGCATGCGCCTCGGTTTCGAGGCGCATGCCCGCGTTTTTTGTCGGCAAGGGCTGTTCTTGGTTTGACCTCAGCAAAAAACGAACTTTAGGCAGGAAAATGCTTCTCAATCTGGGAGTTTATATTCGATAGTAATTATAGCCTTGATCTCCTCCTCCTGCGTGGGATCTCGCCAGGGCAACGATTGGTGCTCTGGCGAGGTTCTTTTTTACGTCTATACACCCTCACTTCGCTTTCACAAATCCGCCAGGCGGAGGCCGACCACCAATTTTCTAAAGAGTACGTTTTTGGCATAAGGCACTAACTCCGCCTGATTATGATTGTCCATGAATGTGAGCAGCGCGAGTGGCGCGTGGCAACAAGCGGTCGATTTGGCCGAGAGTTCTGAAAGAGTGGAGGATCATGATGAAGAAGGCGGTGATGGTGGTATTGGCGGGATTGGTAACGTTAGCGAACGTGGGCTGCGTGGCGGCGATTGGCAATACTTCGCGGGCTAAGATTGGCTATATGCGTCAGGCTGTGGAGTCGGGTGGCGAGATTTATGTTGTTGACGTGAACAACGGTACAGCCTACCGAGTGGACAAGAGTTCTGCGTTACCGGTCAGCCGCATGGAAGTGATCGTTGAAGTGGATGAAGACGACGAATGATTGTGCATTAGGTGTGTGGCTTATCCCGACCAGCGTCGAGTGGAATGGGAGGAAGGTATTCGCCCGGGCATCAGTCGGTTTGGTCAAGTGCGTTGAGTCGATTGGTGAGGCGTTTATTGGGAGCGAGCTTTAAGCTCATTTCCCATGCATCGCGTACTTCAGATTTTGGTGCGCCAAGTCGTAGGAGGGCTTCTCCGACATACGCCCAGGCGCGGGGATCGTCGGGCGCCCTCTGTGATTCCAGCCGTGCGTACTTCAGTGCTTTTTCCATGTGTTCGCGATTAAGGGGCGCGGTGGTTAGGAAATAATTTGCCAAGTCGATGTATAGAGTTCGTCCATGTGATTTCGGGTATGGGTTTTCGCCCGCGCGATAAGCTTGAATGGCTTTGTACTCCTCCGATTCGGGCATGGGCTCGAATCGAGAAAATGGAGCCCATTTCAGCGGACCTGCGGCCAAGAGCCCTGCCACCATGAGAATGGATAGTGTAACTGCGAGGCTTTGGAGTAACGTTTTGACGGATACCGTGCTGCGTCGAATCAGGCCCGATAGCGCCAGCGCAGCAAGCAACCATAGCGCAGGGAGGTACATCAAATGAAATCGAGCGCCCAAGGTTCCGCGTCCCAGTACGATGGCAGAACCGACAACCACCCACACAAGTAGGCCGGTCGTGATGGAACCGATCCGGGATCGCGGTGAGAGTTTGTTCGCTATTAGTTTGAGTGCGAGCGTCAGTGTGAGAAGCAGGGCCGGCAAGGTGAGTGTTACGGACACAGGCCAGACTTGGTAATCGGTGAATACGATCAGCGCATCGCGATATGTACCTGTGACGTGCTGTTTGATTTGGGCGTAATTAAAGGTGATTTCGTAGGCGAGATGCCAAACGGTTTTGGCCTCCGTTGCTTCGTGGTGGATCAGGCAATCGTTGTTGAAGTGTGTGTTCGTCCACGTCAAATACGCGAAGGTGGGGATGGCAGCTAGTGCAGTGCTGGTTACGAGTGCGACAACGCGTTGAGGTCGCTTGCGTTTTCGGCAGGCGGTGATGACAAGTTCTGTCAGTCCGATAAGCCCGATGACGAAAAATCCTTTTCCAAAACTCGTCATCAGGATCACAAGCCAAGTCGTTCCGCGTCGCCAGGCGATGTCGTGCCGGCCCAACCAACACAAATTCAGTACGATCATCGGGAGAATCAATGATTCCGCGAATTCACTTCGCGCATTAGTGAAGATGACGATGTCGGACAGCGCGACGATCGCTAGGAAGAGCAGGGCGGTTGGTTGGCCGAAGCGGTTTCGCGTGGCGAAATAAGCCAACGGCAGGGTGGCGATCCCTAGAATCG
>JANQHN010000376.1 GCA_028282665.1 Phycisphaerae bacterium
GGCGACCTGTCGCGCCATCGCACCATCATCGTCAATGACGAAGATGCGCAAAAAGTGGATGAAGGCGGCGGAGAAGATGCGGCGGAGATTGACGCGGAACAGGCGGGCGACGCGCCGGACGTGCATGATGGGGTGGTCGTGGCGATGCGCGGGTTATACGCGGATGTGGACGACGGCGAGGGGGTCTGGCCTTGTACGGTGCGGCGGGTTTTGCGTACGCGGCTTATCGAAGAGCGGCATCCCGTCACCGTGGGCGACAAAGTACACTTCCGGTTGGAGAAAGAGCGCGAGGGCGTGCAGCCTGAAGGCGTGATCCACAAGGTCGAACAGCGCCGCGGCCAGCTTCGTCGCATGGTGCGCAACCGCATCCACACCATCGTCGCCAACGTCGACTACGCGGTCATCGTCAGCTCCGCCGCCCAGCCGTCTCCCAAGCCGCATTTGATCGACCGCTACATCGTCACCTCGCTGCACGGCGAGATCACGCCGATCGTCTGCCTGAACAAAATCGACCTCGACGAGGACGGGTCGGCTGCGGCGATGTTGGATAGGTATCGCGACCTCGGCTATCGCACGCTGGTCACCTCGGCCGTGACGGGTGCGGGGATCGAAGAACTGCGCGAACTGATCAAGGACCGGGCGACGGTGTTCGCGGGGCAAAGCGGCGTGGGGAAGAGTTCGTTGCTGAACGCGATCGATCCGAGTTTGGAATTGCGTGTGGGCGAAGTGGTGCAACAAACGAGCAAAGGCCGACATACCACAACGACGGCGACGCTGATCAAGATGGACTTCGGCGGGTACGTGGTGGATACGCCGGGCGTGAAATCGCTGGATATCAGCCCGGTTCCCATCAATGAGATTGAATTGTATTTTGTGGAATTCCCGGAGCACGTGCCGAATTGTAAGTTTGCGGATTGTCGCCATATCCATGAAGCGGGGTGCGCGGTGAAGGCGGCGGTGGAAGCAGGCGGGATTCATCCCGAACGCTACGAGAGTTACGCACGCATCTTCGAAGAGCGCGAGGCGGACTACGACCCGGCGAAGGGGAACCCCTGACGGATTTTCGATTTTCGGCCTGGCGATTGTCGAATGCCGCGGCGTGCGGCGACGCGGGTTTGCGGCGTGGGTGTCAGACCGATCGTCGCAAATCGCCGATCTACAATTCACAACCGTTTCCGCTACAATGCCTTTTCGGGCGTCGCCGTCGGGGAGGGAGGCGCTGTTTGGGCAAAAACCCTCGACAAGCCGCACAGAAAAAGATTTGCACCAGAAAAAAACCGGAGAACCACTGCCATGCACGAGCGATTTTCGGACAGGGCCCGCCACGCGATGGCCCTTGCCAACCGCGAAGCCGCTGATTTGAACCACGATTACCTCGCCCCGGCGCATTTGATGCTCGGGCTCATCGGCGAGGGCGAATGCGTCGCCACCGAGGCCTTGCGAGTTCTCAACGTCGACTTGGTCAAAGTCCGCGACGAAGTCCACGCTCAGATGGAAAAAGGCGAGGAGACCACCGGTATCGCCCGCCGTGCTCACACCGAGGCCCTCAAGGAAGTCATCAGCCTCGCCATCCAGGAGGCTCGCAAATTCAACCATCGCTACGTCGGCACCGAGCATCTCATCCTTGCGATGGTTGCCCACAACGACAGCATCCCCGCGAAGGTGCTTTCGAACCACGGTGTGAACGTGGACAGGCTTCGCGAGAAGACGCTCGCGCTGCTCCAATCCAGCGTGAACTCGACGCACGACCTGGCCCATTCGCGCCATGGCGATTTCGAGTGGATTCACCAGCAGGAGCTTTCGAAGGCGTTTCGTTCGTCGGCGTTTTGGCACACGCTGATCATGGCGGTGGACTCGGCGAACCGGTTGGGTGCGGGCGAAGTCGAGCCGCTGCACCTGCTCCTCGCCCTGCTCCGCAACCCGGAATCGGAGGTTTCGTTGTTGCTCAAGGATAAGGGCGTAACCGCAGACTGGCTGCGCGAGCAGATCGCAAACAAGGCGGCGCGGTAGAGGTGCTTTGGGGCTCACGATTCAGTGTTCAAGATTTTAAGGCCGGCGCGTCGATGTGCCTGGTTTTTTCATCGTGTCGAATAACGAATCATCCGGTACGTATGAGTGTTGCCTGCTCATTCTCATCGAGCTCTTCGATCGTGACGGGTCCGTTCACTGGGCGCAAGGGCTGCGTGAGGATTTGCAGCTTTGGCGTACGAAAGGTGTGCACGAACGACACCGCGGCAAGTACGGCGGTATGGGCTCGTTCAACGATTGTTACCTGGGGCAATCGGTGTCATCGGGCATCACCAAAGGCGAACAGCCGCGGGCGGAAGTGTTGCGCCGGTGCGTGCAAGTCTGGTCCTATGGGTACTGCATGCGTCCGTACGAACGAGCGAGCGCGTCGGAATTGCTCGGCCGATATGCGAATGAGTTCGAGGCAGTGCACGGCTGGCTGTGCGCTGAATGCCGGCTCTTAAACGCATCCACCGCGGCCATCGCCCGGACCATAGCCGCCCGTGTCGTGCCGACCGTTGCCGCTGAAGCCATCGCCCGGGACGAGGTGGAATGCCTGGTGGACCGAGTGCTGGCTGCGGACTTGCCGAACGCGGCGACCCTTCGCGAGCAAGCGAGCCGGGCGTTGCGGGCGATCGGCATCCAAGTCCACGAGTCAATCACCTGGGAAAAAACCTGCGGTCAATGCGGCGGCGTAAAAATCGAAAGCCGGTACTACGAATTGCATGAATGCGACAACGGCACGCTACGGGCCGCGATCCGAAGCTAGAGGAAACCGGTGCCCCGTCACATACATTTCCGCTGCCGAAGTGCGTTTCTTGCTTGTCAGAACTCGCTGGTCGGTAAACGCTGAAATTGGGGAAGTCGCCATTCCTTCTCTTTGTAGCTTACGGGAGTTGAATTTATGAGAACAATGACACGCGGCAACACGATGATCGGCACGAGTCTCCTCGCCCTGCTCGCCGCATTCACGGTCTTGCCCGGATGCGGAGAAGAACAGCAAACGCCGGCGGTTCAGGACGACGCAGCCAAGTCCGCAGACGAACGCCTTGCTTCACCGAGCCCCGCAGTGAAGGAAGACATTGAGCCGAAACGCTACCGCGCAGAAATCGGCAGCGCCAGCCCGAAGATTCGCAAGGACGGGGAAAAGACGTACCTGTGGGCAGGCGGAGCAAAACCGGGATTGCCCGAAGCGAAATGGTACGACTTTACCAATGCGACGATTCCGCCTGAAAAGCTCCAGTTTGGCATTGGCAAAGACGCGATTCTTTCGATCGATGATCCGTTGTTCGTTGCAACTGACGATGAGCGATTGTTGCTATTCGGGTCCAGTCCCTACCGGCCTGAGGAGGGAACGCCGAAAATACCTGATGAAATGCGCGTCATCGGCTATGCGGAAGGTGGTATCGCCAAGGCGTATCCGGTTTCCCTGTTGGATCGACATGAATTAGTCAATACGAAGTACGGCGAAAAGCCGGTTACAGTCGGGTGGTGACCGCTCGCCAAGTTGTCCGTGGTTCACGGACGCATGCGCGATGATGGAACGGTCGACGAGTTTGGCGTGAGTGGGTACGTCTACAAAGATGTGTTCGTCATTTACGATCGAGCGACAGAGAGCTTATGGTGGCCTGTGACGGACGACGCGTGGACTGCGGTCGCCGGTCCGCGCAAAGGCGAGAAGATCCCCATCATCGAAGAGTCGCCCATCGTTACACTCGGTGAATGGCGAAAGCAGCACCCGAATACTGAAGTTCTGTTAGGCTCGAAGAAGTTTGTGCGCGGCGAATAGAGTTCCTCAAGTTTGGTACAACAAGGTTGGTCGGGCGGTGAGATTGGGTTTGCCGCCCGAACGACTCATTCATAAACGAAGAATTAACATAACCTGTGGATTTCGCCTTCGACCGCATCTAAGGTTCTGATTTATTAATACTTACGATTTGACAACTCCATTCACTTACCATCTGGAGTTGAAGGGCTAATTTAGTTACGATCTTTGATCGTTGAGTCAAGAATTAGGCCTACCGACTTTGGGAGCGGTGCGCAGCCGGGCTTGAATGCTGCACGCCGGCACCAAGATTCTTCTACCGGTTGGTACGAAAAAGGGCAGTAAGCACTGTCATTAGAGGATTTCCAGATGTACAGAATGTTAATCGTTGCAGTTCGTTCGCATCTCGCCTGCCACCAAGAACGCTTCGGCTTTGTCGCGGCACTGATTGTGCTCACGCTTCTGATCGCATGCTCCCCGGCATTTGCCCAAATCTACAATTGGCAAACCGGCGAAATGATCCCGGGAACGGAAGGCATCACGCCCGGGCCGAATCTGTATCTACCAGATTGGAATACGGAAGTACACAATTTGCGCTACGCCGATTTGTCCGGTGGTTTGCAATTGATGAATTCGAATTTCTCCAACAGCTGGCTCGATTACGCACGCTTCCAATCTTCGATTTTGATGTCCGCTAACTTCAACCAGGCCCGACTTCCGAATGCAGACTTCAGCGGTGCCGCTCTTCCCACTGCTAATTTCGTGAGGGCAAATCTGTCCAATGCGACGCTACAGTTCGCTGATCTCTCTAACTCGACCATGCGTTGGCTTAGCGCAGCGAACGCTGACTTCACCGAAGCGGTGCTGATCGGTGTTGATGCCCAATTGTCCGACTTTGCGGGTGCCAATTTCCATGGGGCCGACCTTACGGACGCAATTGTACCCGTTTGCCAGTTTCCAGGTGTGGATTTGAGCGATGCGGATTTGCGGAGGGCGATTATAAACGACTCAGATTTTACAGCGGCAAATTTGTCCGGCGCAAACCTCAGCGGTCTGAGATTGACTGCAGACTTCACCAACGCCAACCTGAGCGAAACGGATCTGTCCGGCACTTATTTTGGCGACACAATCCTAGCGGGAGCCGACTTGACCAATGCGTCTATTGCTGGAGCCGTACTGGAATTTCCTAATGTATCAGGAATCACGAGCGACCAATTCTATTCAACGGCTGACTATCAAGCCAAAAACCTTCGAGGTATAGAGTTTCGATTCTGCGATTCCGGTGACTGGGACTTCTCGGGACAGGATTTAAGCGGAGCTCAATTTCAATCGGTCGACCTGATGCGGGCAAACTTCAGCGACGCGCTCTTGCACGATGTCATCGAGTACAACTCGTTTTTCTGGAACGCGAATTTCACCGGAGCCGACGCCCGTGGCGCTGATGGAATGATGTGGGCTCCATGGGATACTCCGAATGCAATCCGATTTAACGGCTCGATCTATAACGTCATTTTGTTGCCTGAAAAGAGGCTTCGGATTCGCGACTACAACGGCGAGTACGAAATCCCGATCCATGTTAAACAACGATTCGTGCTTGCAGAAAACGCCATGCTCGCCATCGAAATTGCCGACGCGGATTGGGGTTCGACCATTTCACTGATGGACAGCGTCCTTGAAATCGATCTTAGCGGCACCTTGTATCTTAGCTTCGACGACGAGGCGGACATC
>JANQHN010000006.1 GCA_028282665.1 Phycisphaerae bacterium
TTGAGGCCGAGTACCTCGTCGGGGCCGGTTTCATCCAGTACAACTCCGGGTTCGAAGGCAGCGGCAACTGCACCGAGACGAGCGGTTTCGTGAGTCCGTACGGCACGACGGCCGAGTGCAATGCACTCATCGTCGAAACAACCATTACGACGCCGGGTACTTACTGGGTCTGGATCTCGACGAACGGATTCGAGGGCATACCTTGTCAGCCCGATTACGGTAACGAGTACATCGCATTGCTCGAGGGCGAAGCTCCGCCGTGCCCGTTTGATCTGGACGGCAATGGGGCAGTCGGTCCGGGTGACGTGGGTGTTGTGAAGAACAGTTTCGGCTGCGACATCAATGAGCCCGATTGTGCTGCGCTTGACTTTGACGACAACGGCGCTGTTGGTCCGGGTGACGTTGGCGCCGTCAAGAACGAGTTTGGTCCCTGCCCCGATTAAGGGTTGTGAGCCGAACCGCACAACGTCTACCTGGTTCGGGGTGACAATAGTGCCCCGGACCCAAAAGAGAGGAGGCCTACTCGGCTCTGGCGGTCGGGTAGGCCTTTGTTATTATAATACCGAATGCGGCATGGATTTCGTCTTTCAACTCCCCCATTAATATGCATGTTTTAATTGTCCAAATCACGGCCAGGCGAATTATCAACTTGCATTTGCAGATCGATTAAGCCAAAATGCAAGATGGTGTTATTTGGGGTGGTTCTACACAAATACTCGACAATCGAACAGCACTCGATTTAGGAATGTGTAGGCACTGCTCAGGGCAGGCAGGTTGAACTGGGTGATTACCTGCACTGCCAGTGCAAGTCTCTTTGTTGTGGTTTTTGTTATTGTTTTTCGACGGTTCATGCTCGTGTGCAGCGAGTACGGCGGCGAGGGGATTGCACTGCGCCGTTAGCACGCTTTTCCGCGCGCGGGCAATGGAGTTCTTTATTTAGGGGAGGTCATTGTCATGAAACGAGGACATTGCTGTGCCAGTGTTTGTCTCCTAACGCTTTGTACTACTGGCGGCTGGGCAAGTAGCCCGGTTATCGAGGAAATGCAAGCTGAACGCTCACAACCCGAACGCGTTATTGTTTCAATGCTGCAATTGAGTGTGTTTGATGCAATTGGTAGCGGAGAATTCCTATTGGGAAATACAACGGGGAACCTCGCGGGGCTCTCGGTGGGCGCGTGTTGCGTGGACGGCGAGTGTCTAGCCACCAACACCGAAGCGGAGTGCATTGCATTGGCGGATGACGCCCCCTTTGAATGGGTCGCAGGAGAGGACTGCGCGACGTACGCCTGCACGCCGTCACCGCTAGGTGCTTGTTGTATCGTCTCCAACTGCGAACCCGTCAGTGGTCAGGGCGCTGCCACTAAGTACCAGTGCATGGTGTTCGCCAACGACAACGGATTCGACTACGAATGGTACGAGGGTGAATCCTGTCCCGACTTCGTTTGTCCGCTCCCCCCGACGGGTGCGTGCTGCCTCTACGACGATCTGGGGAATCCGACGCAGTGTGAAACCACGGATGTGGAGGCCTGTTCGATCGTGGGCGGATTCTGGTACGAAGGTGAAGATTGTTTTGGAAGTCCGCCGTTCGCCTGTCCGGTTGATCCCTGCGGCGAGGACGCGTTGTACGCACTTCTCGACACAGGTAGCACGGGCGCGATCTCCGACAACCTCGGCGAGTATCGCCGCGCGGACTGGTTTGACGGCCTGACAGGCGGCTTCTCCAGCCTTAGCTGGTTCGGTATGAACCGCGTAAACGACGAGGGTTGGGGACCGTGCGATAAAACTCCGGACGATTTCGAGATTATCGTCTATGGAAACCTTGACAATCCCATCCCCGAACCGGATCTCAACAACATCCTTTGCGGACCGTACACCGTCTCTCCTGCCAAACTTGATACGGGCGAGACGTTCAACACTTCGCCTATTTGGCGATACGACGTCCTGGAACTCGTTCCGGTCTGCACCGCGACGGAGGGCTGGCTTTCCATTGGCGGCCTGGACAACGGTGAGGACAATTGCTGGTTCTTGTGGCACAGTTCCATCGACGACGACAATTCGTCGTGGATTTATCGCTATCCCGAATTCACGAAAGTGGGTGACGGTTTGCGAACGTACGACCTGAGCATGTGCCTCAATGGTGAGTATATTCCCAGCTTTGGTGCATGTTGCGACGACGAAACCGGGGCGTGTTCGGAGAACATCGAATTCCAAGATTGTCTCGCGCCACTTCGTCACGTTGCCGATACCCTATGCGCAGACTTGGCTCCGGATTGCGGTACCGCACCCGGCGCCTGTTGCCACTTGGACGCGGGTTGCGACGTTGTCGATAACGCAAGCTTATGCAACGAACCAGATGATATCTGGCTTGGACGCAATACGTTCTGCGAGGATTGTCCGTGCCGATTGATCTGCCCCGAAGGCGCGGACTTGGAAGGTGAGGAATGCGGTACAGGCATCAATGGAGGATGCAGTAATCAGCCAGGTGCTGTCCCCAACGATTTAACGCTGGGCGTGCCTGTGTGCGGACACGCCTGGGCGGAGGACGGAACGCGCGACACCGACTGGTACATCATCAATTTGGAAGAGGGCGAATACACGCTCACAGTCGAGGCGGAGTATTTCGTGGGTGCCGGCTTCATCCGTTACAATGAAGGTTTCGAGGGTAGCGGCAACTGCAACGAAACAAGCGGTTTCGTGAGCCCGTATGGTACGGTCGGTGCCTGTACAACACTGACTGTCGACACCACGGTCACCACATCAGGCATCTACTGGGTCTGGATCTCGACGAATGGTTTCGACGGCATACCTTGCCAACCGGATTACGGCAATGCTTACGTGGCCGTTCTTGAAGGTGAAATTCCGCCATGCCCCTTTGATTTGGACGGTAATGGAGCAGTCGGTCCGGGAGACGTGGGTGTCGTCAAGAACAGCTTCGGCTGCGACATCAACCAACCCAGCTGCGCTGCGCTTGACTTCGACAGCAACGGCGCTGTTGGCCCGGGTGACGTTGGCGCCGTCAAGAATGAGTTCGGCCCGTGCCCCGAATAAGGGCATGAAGCAAACCATGCGGCGCTAGTGCAGCTTGGGGTACGTACGCCTCAAGCTCCACAAACGGGTAAGCCTACCCGATCAGAACGATCGGGTAGGCTGTTTTTTCAATTTGATGGAACAGCGAGGGTATTGCGCAAGGCCACAAAGACCCAGTGCCGTATTTCGGCCTAACCCTACTCACCGGCAGCAACGGGTACGAGATGGCGATCCAGAAATTCATTTACCTTCCGGGTAAACGCGTCGGTATGAGTGAAGCCACTGTTGTTGTGCTCGCCCGGAGTTTCGATAAAAGCCTTCGGCTCACTCGCAGCCTCAAAGAGAGTTCGCCCGATCTCTATCGGAATCAGCGTATCATCGCGGCCGTGAAGAATTAGCTTAGGACAATCAATCTTACCTATCCGATTGATCGACGGGAATCGATGTCGAAGCAGCAGGCTGGTCGGCAAAAATGGGAAGTGTTCTTTCGCAACATCGACCAGACTCGTAAATGTCGACTCCACGATGAGTACGCCGGGTGTGTGCCGCGAGGCCAATTCGATCGCCACCGCCCCACCCAACGAGCGCCCCACGAGAACTATCCTGTCGGGCGATTCGCCCTTTTCATCAACAACGTATTGCCAAGCAGCCTCCGCATCCGCGTACAAACCCTTTTCGCTTGGCGCCCCTTCACTTTCGCCATATCCACGGTAATCAACGATGAGGGTGTTTAAGCCAAGCTCATGCAACGCGTGAATCGTCACCAGCCTGTGCGATATGTTGCCCGCATTGCCGTGAAAGAAAATAGCAGTCCCGCGTGCGCGTTCATGCGGAATAAACCAACCTGCAATGGACACCCGATCCGCGGTTTTGAGCAACACCGGCTCGTACGCACGGTTGATGTCATCGGGTGTTGAATCGATCTTCCGGGAAGGGATGAAAATAAGTTTTGATTGAATCAGAAAAACGGCGAAACAAACAACCAGATACGTAACCAGGGCGATGATCAGAATTCGCATGATGGAGTACTTCGCACTGCGCTTTGGCGAATCGCGAACACCGCCTTTTGCCTGAACCTTATCACAATGTTCGTTCATCGTTCCTACCTACGGATAGTGGCTTATTCGGATTCTTCCTGTTCCTTCAGGATTCGGCGGTAGATGCCATGGAGCCTGAACACGATTCGCAGCTTGTTAACCGTTTTGAGTACAAATGGAACGCCGATCAAGATCATAACTATTCCTATAAATACTCCACCCGAGGCATAAGGGTTCAGCGAATTTCCAATGAACAAGATCCCAGTGAGAAGGCACAGGCCCGCAGCAGCAATGTCCTGCCACGGCAAATCCATATGATCGGGCAGGAAAATGTTCTTCATCTCGAGCGGGCGGGCGTTGTATTCATTACCGCATTCCGGACACTTCCCAACCATCAGAAGTTTAACGAGATTGTACCCGCATGTACCACAATATTGAGGATGATGAATAAACCGCTCCTGGTGCAGGAGTCGCTCTTCCTGATCGTCATCGTGGGGATACATGGTAAAGGTCCTCTATACGCTAAGGGCCTATTCCACAACATTACGAAATGTGCGTGATTTATTCCGCGAACATGGCTTCCACAAACGTGGCGGGATCGAACGGCTCGATATCGTCCGGCGTTTCGCCTAATCCGACGAACTTCACCGGTACGTTCAACTCGTCGCGAATGCCCACCACAATGCCGCCCTTCGCACTACCGTCGAGCTTCGCGAGGAAAATGCCATTCACATCAACGTGCTCGGAAAACTGCCTCGCCTGCTGGACGGCGTTTTGCCCGATGGTCGCGTCGAGAACGAGCATTACCTCGTGCGGCGCGCCGGGAAGTTTTTTTTGCAGGACTTTTTGAATTTTGCCTAGCTCGCGCATCAAGTGCTCCTGCGTGTGAAGCCGGCCTGCAGTATCGATGAGCAGTACGTCGGCGCTTCTCGCAATGGCTGCCTCGCAGGCGTCGTACGCGACCGCGCCGGGGTCGGCGCCTTGATCGTGCCTAACGATCTGCACGCCCACACGTTCCGACCAAATCGTAAGTTGTTCGACAGCCGCAGCGCGAAAGGTATCGCACGCACCGAGAATTACTTTTTTGCCGCTCCCGGTCAGGTGTTTCGAAAGCTTGGCGACGCTGGTCGTTTTCCCCGAACCGTTGATACCGGTCATGACGATGACAGTCGGCCCGGAAGACGCCCAACTGATTTGCCGATCCGCCTCAGGCCACATCTGCACAATGTGCTTGATGAGGTAATCCTTAATTTCTTGCTCTTCGCCAATTTCACCTTTTTTCCAACCGGCACGAATGATATCGATGAGTTTTATTGTAGTTTTCGGACCGAAATCGGAACTGAGCATCGTATCTTCGAGGCGATTTAGCGTACCTTCATCGATCTTTTGACCTATGCGCAAGACTGAGCGAAATCCGCTACTGATTCGCTCGCGCGTCTTGGATAATCCTCGTTTGAATCGATCGAACAAACCCATTTACGTAAAGTCCTTGAGGTTCTTTCGGTATACTTCGTCCAACACCCCGTTAACAAATCGGGGCGAATCCGCACCGCCAAATTCGCGGGCAATTTCGATGGCTTCGTTGATGGCGACTTTCGGGGGTACATCCCCTTCAAACAACTCTGCCGCCGCAATACGCATCGCATTCCGTTCGACAGGAGAAATTCGCGCGAGTTGCCAGCGAGGTGATGCGGCGTCAATCAACTCGTCGTAGTGGTCCGCGCTTTTGAGAAACGCTTGCATCAGCGCAATCGCGTAGCGCATCGCTTTCTCTTCAGCACCCAAGTTCGCGAAGAAGTCGAGGAGCACCTCGTCATCCTGCGCGCCTTGCACGTCCTGCTGGCAGAGGGCTTGCATCGCGAGGACGCGAGCGGCTCGTCGATCTCTGGGCATGACGTTCGCCTGTTGGAACAGCTTCCTTCTAATTACCCTCGTCCACAAGCTTGAGCAGGTTGGCTAGTTCGATCGCGCTCATCGCCGCGTCCGCGCCTTTATTGCCCGCTTTGGTACCCGCACGATCGATCGCTTGCTCCAACGTGTCCGCCGTGATCACGCCGAAAATCGTCGGAACACCCGTCGACATACCGATCTCCGCGATGCCTTTCGCGGACTCGTTGGCGATGTACTCGAAGTGCGGAGTCTGGCCGCGAATCACACAACCCAGGCAAATCACCGCATCGAAACCGCCCGACGCGGCGAGTCGTTTCGCGACCATCGGCAACTCGAACGCACCGGGAACGCGCACCACAGTAATGTCATCGTCCTTGCAACCATGACGCACAAGTGCATCCGTCGCCCCCGAAACAAGCCGCGATACGATAAAATCGTTGAACCGGCTAACCACCAGGGCAAACTTCTGACCGGTGACGGTGAGGTTTCCATTCAGTTCCCGCATCGGGGCACCTTTGACCTTTCATGCAACACCCGTGTAGACACCAAAATCTCACGCTCCCCTCCCTGGCGACAGTATAACCGAATCCGTCTGCCGCGGCAGGGGTCACAAGAAGACTGCACGACCCCGCCTCACACTCCCTGAAAGCGAACAGTCGTTCACACTGGGACCATTCTTGCTGCTGCCTCAATCCGGCAGCGTCCAGCCAGTTACCCAACCGACCTGAAAGATATAGATTACATTGAGAACGAAGGCCAAGAGAAACAGCGCTAACAATCGCCGCGATAGGCCTAGCCGAAGAGGAGAAGTGCGGAAACACAAGATGATCAAAACCACCGATGGCAGGAATGCCAGCATCACAATCGGAACGGCGCAGCACGTGGAACATGTGAGAGTGCCCAAGCAATCGCCGAACTTCCCGTATGAGTATGGCGCATTGACGTCTACACCGTCGATGATATTGGGCTTAACCTCACCGGCAGGTGTCACCCGCGGCCTCGCAAATCTTGTACCGGATACCATCACCTGATTAACCGCAAAAGGAATGCATCCGGCGATGATCCACACCGTGAGGCAAACTTGGACGACACCCAATCGCAAGAGCCATCTGCGTAGTTCAAGACGGTGCATGACTCTATCGGCAACCAGTTCTGCGATGTTTGCACGCTCGCCGCACTCCGGGCAGGTAACCTCCGCTCCCGCCTGCCCACGGAGGTTGTAACCACAATTAGGACATTGGGGAATCACCCACTCGGCAGGAACGGTCAACGTCTCGTTACGATTGCTCTTGGAAGTTTCGACCATTCGCAATTTGGCCAGCCAGACACCACATAGCCTACCATTTTAGACCGCAGGTTCGAGTTTTTGATGCCTTCGCGATTAATCCTCCGGCGCTTTCGCCTGGATGCGATTCAGCTTCAAATCCTGCACTTCCATCAACTCCAGCCAATCATCGCTGACAAGATGCTCGATCATCTGCTCGGCGGACATCTTGGCCAAAATGCGGAACTTGGCGATCCCCTTCGTCAACAACGGACCATTCACACGCTCGATCTTGTCCATCTTCTGAAGCTTTTTCTTGATCTTGATCGCCTGGACCATGTTCACACCCTGCACTTCAAGCTCGATCTCACCGCCATAACTGATCCGCTCCGCCCAACGACGCATAACGTTGACGTAGAGGCGCTCGACGAGTTCGGAACCGGCGTTCTGCAGCGCTTTTTTGCCTGCTTGTGGCGAAATCGAGTTGTAACCACGCGCCCCTCCACGCCAATTGGCGACATTCTCACTGGCTAGCAGTTGCGCAGTGTCGGTGTAGAACATCTTGATCATCGCGTCGCCGTTGTACATTGCGGTCGGTTCACCGTAGAGATTCTTGATGCCGGCGGAGTTCGCGTGGGCGGTACCGGCAATGAAGATCTGCGTGCCGAAATCCTTGGCGATCGCCTGCATCTTCGCGACGTTGCCCTCAAGCTCGGCGTCGGCGCCTTCGCGCTTGGCGATGGCGCGAAGCTGCTCACCGGCATAAACCACAAACCCTTTTTGTAGAAGTCGATTCTCGAGTTGCGACTCCAGGATGCTGCTGTCCTGGGTGACGTTGTCGATCACTTCCTTGATGTAGATCGCCACGCCAGGCCTGCCAACTTGATCGAGCACATTCTGCACTTCTCCCCATGCCCGCGCAACCGCATCCTTGCGGACCTTCGCACGAACCTTTACCGCAAACACACCGCCAACGCCTTCACCCTTCTCGAGGATCTTGTAGTCCGTCACCACACCGTCCGCCCGGGCGTACACCGTGTCACGGATCAATTCAAAATTATCCACCTGGGAATGCGAACTGATTTCCACGGCTGCGCCTTGCTCGAGCGCTTTTCGCAGCGCGTCTTGAATCGCACCTTGCTCATCAAGCCCCCGACCGGTCACGGTCACCTCGACAACCGGTGCGGTCGATTGTTGCTGCATCTGCGCACTTGCGCTCATCACACAAGTCAGGAAGCCAATCAACCCCAACCGAATTCCAAAAGTAAATGCATCGCTAAGCATGTTGTCATCCTCCTATCATCTCGCGGGCACGACCTCGCCCGAATACACAACGGTCGCCCCAGACTCTTCGTGCATTGCGGACCGATGGTGTTTTCCACCGCTTGCATACTGTTGTACCAGACACGCTAATCTTCTGCGACGTTGGTTGAAATCGCATGAAACGAACGGTTTGACGTTTACTGTCCGCAGCACCGATTGTGGAGAGGGACAAGACCATGCCAAAACTCCGGCGAGTCGATGAGAGAAGCAACAATTCGGCTCATTATGTAAATGGGCTTGTCTGACTTAACGCGCCACAATACATACACTTGGGAATGTTGGGCGAAACGGTTCGACCGCACTTGCCGCATCTACCTGGCTCCCGCCTGACTTTGCCGTCGAGTTGCCCGTCCGAAAGGTCCAGATCGTTCATCCGTTCGTACAATTCTTCGTCAGTTACCCCCAATTTGTCTCTTAGGATGGACCACATCGCTTCGCACCCGAGCAAAGCACGCTCCAGTCGGCGTTCGAGGATGTCGACTTGTGTGCGTGCTCTGGCTACCTCACCGCTCGCCTCCGCAGCTCTCTTGCTTCCCGAGTTCCACAACCTGCCGCCGTAACTGTATCCAAACGTCATATCATCACCCCACTCCGTGTATTGCCTGTTATAGTAGTTTCAATCCAAACGTAGCGTAGAATGTCGACTTTCCGGTAGTCCAAAACACGGCGCTGGACGCTACACCTGGCTAGAGCTTGCTCTAGTGAAACCCGTTCCACAAACAAACTTGAGGGCAAACCGTGTCAGGCAAATGCATCGCCTTGCACAGGCTCACCGCAGTACAGACACTGCATCCAATGTCGCCCAAAAGTGCGCTGGCATCGGGGACAGCTTTGCGGCGGATGTTTGCGGCGACCATCAGCCACGCCGTCCTCCAAATCAAGTTGCGCCATTCGGTCGCGCAACTCCTCGTCCGTCAGTTCCAACCTCTCTTGAACCAGCGACCAGAGAGCCTCGCAGGCTAGTTGTGTACGAAAGAATTGCGACCGCAACGTCCGAAGCTCAAGCGCCGTGTTCGTACTTTGAGTCTTAGCATCCACCGCTTTCGTTCGCGCAACACCGGCATCCTGATGTGCAGCCATCGACATGTAGAAAGAAAGACCTCCGCTCACGATCAGTTCCTCCAGGTGGTTCTTATAGACTTACTTTTTCACGAACACCGTCTCGCCCGAAGCGTAGCGGCAGGCCGGCTGAGACAACGCATACACCACATCGGCTACGTCGGACGGCGCAAGCGTCGCTTTCTCGGGGAAATCGGGAAATGCACCGCGCAGCATCCGCGTTTCGGTCGCACCGGGAGCCACGCAGAAAACACGAATGCCCGCCTTCTTGCCCTCGAGTGCTAACCCCTTCGTCCAACCCACTACCCACGCCTTGGCAGCGCCATACGCCGTGAAACCGGGAAACGGATCAACAGCTGCCACCGAAGCAATATTTACGATTACGCCCTCGCCTTGTTTCTTCATATGAGGCCAAACTGCTCGCGAACCGTGATAGACAGCGTCACAATTGACTAGTTGAATCGCCTCAAAGAGCGAGGGATTGAGATCTTCGATGTTGACGATGGGGGCAAGACCTGCGTTGTTCACCAAGACGTCAACCCGCCCAAACCGCTCAATAGTGTTCTCGACGAGGAAATTAATGTCGTCTGGTTCGCATACGTCGGTTTGTTCGGTATGGCAGGTCCCTCCGGCGTCACTGATGGCGGCGCAGGCAGATTCGAGATCATCCTGGCTTCGTGAAGCGATCACAATTTGCGCCGCATCGCCAGCGAAGCGCTCGCCGATCGCCCGACCGATGCCCCGACCGCCGCCGGTAACAATGACCACTTTACTCGCCATAAGTTACCTCCCTATCACTAGTTGCCGTTAAACAACACTGCAATCTCACAGCTTTCTCAGCCCGACAGTTTCAGCCAGATTGCCTTATACGCATCATGCTGAAATGGCGTATCACAACGCTACTGTGCTCATTCTACCGGCGACTGGTTAGCTGTGCGATTCCAAAGCTACGCAATGAATGGAACGCGACGAGCATCGCGCTGGAGGTGATGGGTGTTTTTTTTGAATTTTATCTCTTGTCTGTTAATTGAGGCGCTCGAAACAATACTGTTGAGGCGTTGGCACGACAGAGCGGTTTTGCTATAGTCTGCCACGCTGGCGGGTTCATCGCGGCGCGGGCGGCCCGCAAGTTCGCTAATTTCTTTCTCTACAGCAGGTTACAGCCGATCGACGGCCCAGGCTGGGTGCCGGTTTCGTTGGAGCACCCATCGTGTGCCTCGGCGAACTTCATATAGCAGACACCGAAACGAACCAAAGCGAGTTTGGGAAAGAGCTTTCACAAGGAGATCGTCCGTTGAATACGACACAGATGAAATGGTGGCTTCCGCTGATAGTAGTCGGCGGGTTGCTGCTGATGACCGCGAATCTTGCGTACGCCCAGACAACCGCAACTGAAACGCCTGCGGCGGATGTTTCGACAACGCCGGCCGGTAGCGAAACCGCCAAAGACTCCGGGGGAAGCTCTGAAGCTGGCGCCGCCGACAATCAAGACAGACCTGGCATTCCGTTCCTGTGGTGGATCGCGCCGATTTGCGGCGTTGTCGCCCTGGTCATGGCCAAAAAATATTATGGTGAAGTCGCCGATTCGGACGAGGGTGATCCGGACATGATCAAGATCGCCGGTTACGTCCGCGAGGGCGCAATGGCGTATCTGAAGAGACAATACGCGGTGGTCGCGGTCGTCTTTCTCGTATTGATGGCGCTTCTCGCCTGGATGGCTTACGGCCTGCACGTCCAACATGGGATCGTACCGTTTGCCTTCTTGACCGGCGGCTTCTTCAGCGGCTTATGCGGCTACTTTGGCATGTACACCGCGACGATGGCTGCCCACCGCACAACGGCAGGTGCCCGCCAAGGATTGAACCACGGCCTTCGCGTAGCATTTCGTGCCGGCGCGGTTATGGGCTTGGTCGTCGTCGGCTTTGCCGTCATCGACATCACCGTGTGGTTCCTCGCCCTCTATCTTTTCTCGTCCATGCCGCTGTTTGAAATCACCGTTGTCATGCTGACGTTCGGCATGGGTGCGTCAACGCAGGCGCTGTTCGCCCGTGTGGGTGGCGGCATCTACACCAAAGCGGCCGACGTCGGCGCGGACCTCGTCGGCAAAGTCGAAGCCGAGATTCCCGAGGACGACCCGCGTAATCCGGCCGCTATCGCGGACAACGTCGGCGACAACGTGGGAGATGTCGCGGGTATGGGGGCGGATCTTTACGAGTCGTATGCAGGCTCCATCTTGGCTACCTCAGCACTGGGTGTGGCTGCAGCTATTGCGATCGGCAACGCAGAGTGGGGCCTGGACGCTATTCGCCTCCTCTCCGTCCCCGTGGTGATTGCTGGTTTGGGCATCATCTGCAGCATCTGGATGGGCATCAACCTCGTCAAGACCGAGGAAGGCGCCTCAATGGCTCAGCTTATGGGATCGCTAAACAAAGGCCTGATGATCTCCAGTGTCGGTATCCTCGCCGTCACTTATCTGATTTGTTACCTACTGCTTTCGGGCATTGGCGGGGACGGCGGTACAGCGGTAAGTTGGTCGGGCATAGCGACCGCGGTCGTGGTCGGCTTAGTGGCCGGCTTCCTGATCGGCCAGGCAACCGAACGCTACACCAGCTACGACTATGAACCGACGCGCCGTATCTCCAAGCAGGGCGAAACCGGTCCGGCCACCGTTATCATCGCCGGTGTCGCGGAAGGCATGAAATCGACTTGGGCGGCGCTGACGATCGTCATCGTGGCCATCTTGCTTGCGTTCAATTTTGCAGGTGGTAACCAGGAATTTATGCTCGGCCTGTACGGAGTCGGCTTGGCGGCAGTCGGCATGCTTGCCACGCTCGGCTTTACCCTCGCGACCGACGCCTACGGTCCAATCGCCGATAACGCAGGTGGTAACGCCGAGATGACCGGGCAAGACCCCGAAGTTCGCGAACGGACAGACGCATTGGACTCTCTTGGAAACACAACTGCTGCGACCGGAAAGGGCTTTGCCATTGGTTCCGCGGCTCTGACCGCGCTTGCACTGCTGGCAGCGTATGTCGAGGAGGTTCGCATTGGCCAAGTCCGTGAGGCGGTATCACACATCGCCACGCTCGACAGCGACGCAGTCAAAGACGGTGGCGAAGACCTGCTCGTCGGCGACATCTTCTACATCGGCTATGGCAAGTTCGCTCAGAAATTCGAACCCGGAACGCACGAAGGTTCGTTCGACGCTTACATGCTGCTAAACGACGATCCGCGCGCCACGCTAGATAGCTGGCTTGAGGACAAAGGACGCAAGAACGCTAAACTCACCGGGTTGACTCAAGCCAAGCGAGAGAACTCCTTCGTCCGGACGACAACCATCGTCGACGATCAAGGCCATTCGCATGAAGTCCAGATCGTGCCCACACGGAAAGCATCACTGGCACAATTTATGGATTTTTACGATGTCACACTGATGAACCCAAAAACCCTGTGCGGCATGTTTGCGGGTGTGATGCTCGCGTTCGTGTTCTGTGCATTGACGATGCAGGCGGTAGGACGTGCCGCTTATGCAATGATGCTCGAGTGCCGCGACCAGTTCAAGCAGGTCGGTGCGTACTTGATGGCGACGAAAGGCATGACAGAGGAGCAGGCGGCAGATTCCGCGAATTGGCCCCGTGAACAGGTGACGCATGACGGCAAAAAGATTCCGGACTACGCGCGTTGTGTGGCGATTTCCACGGCAGGCGCTCAAAAAGAAATGATCTTCCCATCGCTGCTGGCGATCATCGTGCCGGTCTTCGTAGGCCTGCTCTTTGGCGTACCGGGAGTCATGGGTCTTTTGGCGGGCGGTCTGACGAGCGGTTTCGCGGTGGCAATCTTTATGGCCAACGCCGGCGGCGCTTGGGACAACGCGAAGAAGTACGTCGAGAAAGGCCACTTCGGCGGCAAGGGCAGCGAAGCTCATAAAGCCAACGTGGTAGGCGATACCGTCGGTGATCCGTTTAAGGATACGTCCGGCCCGAGCTTGAACATCCTTATCAAGCTCATGAGTATGGTCAGCGTTGTGTTCGCCGGCCTGGTTGTTAAATTCGCACCGCAGATCAGCGCAATGCTCGGTTTGGGCTAAAGCTCAGCATTGACGGATAACCGACCCGCATGACTTGACGAACCTAAACAGCCAATCACTACAATCCCAGCCCGCGAAGCTTTTTAGCTTCGCGGGCTTTTTGCATCATTGCATTGTGTTAGTTATCCAAAAGCGCAGGGCGAATGAATACGCGGGCTATTTTCAATAGCAAGACCAAAGATCCGCACAGCGGCCTCTACTGGGACGCTGAACCTGAACGTGGAATATTTCTAACCGCTTTTTGAAAATGCCCCAAAAAGGTTTGAAGCCAGGATCGAGCGAAGGGTAACGAACCATATACGACATAGAACTTTGCGACACTCAAATTTGCCCGGATCTTACACCACCCCGCTGAACTTCTTAATTCCCCCCTCGAGTGCCGGCATGGTCACTGGTTTGGCGAGATCGAGCGGCAGGAATACACCGTGGTTGTGGTCACTTGCCAGAATCACCATTCGCTCGTGGATCACTTCGTAGCCCATTTCCTGCGGCTGATGGCCGCAGATGAAGAAGTCCACATCCAGCAGGCGTGACAATTCCAGAAGCTCGTTTTCCGTTTGGTATCGCCCCCATACAAGCAAATAGGCCGAACCGTGTTCCTGCAGGTCCTCCGGAGTGGGCGTACGATCAAAAAGATTGGGGTCGAAAGCAGGAAAGTGCCGCGGGCTGGGTAGCGAATGCGAGATGAACACGCGATTTGGGGTGCGCGCAGCCATGGCCATCGTGCCCAAAAACGAAACGATCGCTTCCATCACCCTGTCCGCGTTCTTGCCGTAATCAATGGCCACACCGACCTCGAAATCTCGCAGAATTGCCCGACCATTCTTCGTAATCTCGTGATTACCGAACTGCGCAAGCTCGTGATTGCCCATAAGAAAATGCACTTGCTCCGGAAATTCGCACTTCCACCGCGCACATTTCAAAAGCAACCGGTGCGATGTGTCGACCGCTTCGAACGACTTGAGCTCCTCGTGAATCAGTTCGTGCAAAATGACATGACGTGCCCCGGCGAATTCAAGGTTACAAAACCGTTGAAGTTTTTCGAAATTCCTCGCGTGACCGTGCAGATCACCCGTCACCACCAACTGGCCATAATCCGGGAAGCGAAGCGTGCAACCCAACAGTAGTTCATCCTCACGGCACAAGGTCGCGGCCTCTTCGTACGTCTTAATGTCCTTAGCGGCATCTGCCATTACGCGCCCTTCAACATGGTTACGTCCGACCCTCTTCCCCAAATCACTTAAACGTGCCGTCGTGATTACTTACCCCATCTGCTTACGTAGCTTCTCGATCATGCTTGCCCGCTGCTTGCGCCACTGCCCACGAATCGCTTTGAGCCGACCGACGACCGACATCATATCCGCAGGCCTACCATCGGGATTGTCGCTACAACACTCCATCACCAGACTGGAGAGCGAACGCGGTATCTTGTCATTAACCTCAACCGGTGATCGCGGTTTATCCTCGACAATAACGTGTTGGCCGGCGTCTGCGTTTTTATTCAGCACCGTCGGAAACCGCTCGGAGGTCAAAAGCCAGTACATCATCGCTCCTAAATTGTAGACGTCCGTGCGGCGATCCAAAGGCATTTTTCGCACCTGCTCAGGTGCAATGTAGTCGGGGGTACCCTGCACACGCTCCTTGCGATGCCCCAGCGGACACGACTGACCGAAATCGATGATCTTCACCGCCCCACCCCGCGCAATCATGACGTTGTTGGGCTTGATATCCGTATGCACGTATCCATGCTCGTGCATTTCGTGCAGACCCTCTGCAACATGATTCATCAACACCAGGAAAGTATTCAACCGGTTAGGCCTCGCCTCCTCGACGGTTAGCCCGTCCACATACTCCATCACCATGATGAGTTCTTTGAGCTGCAAATGCTTTCGCACACGGTGAATCTCAATCACTTTGCGAATGTACGGGCTTTTGAGTTCCGAGACGATTTTGTACTCGTTCTCCATCTGCTGCAGGAATCGTTCGTCTTCGGGCGTGTTGCGTACAACTCGTTTGATGGCGACAGGCGTGTTGGTCGCCACCGCCGTCGCAAGGTAAATGCGCGAACCCGCCCCCAGCCCTATCTGCCTACTGATTCGATAGCCGTGAAAAACAAAACTCACCGCGTACCCCATTTACGATCGCCAACCACAATCATCTTCCGATAGGCATCACGACTGATGCTCAAAATCAAACCCTCATTGTAGCCGCGATCGAGCAAAGCAGACAGGAAGTAACACTGACACCGCTAATCCAACTGATCGAACTTCTCCGAAGCGCCGGCAGGCCCGACGATAATCAGCGTGTCTCCCGCATCCAGAACAATCGAGGGATCAGGGTTGAACAACGTTTGCCCGTCCGTCCGTTTGATCGCCACCACAGTCGCGCCGGTCTTCTCCCGAACCAACGATTTTTTCAACGACACCCCCGCAAGACGTGACGTGGAATTGATGATGTACTCATCCATCTCCAGATCCACACCTTTACTCGCCATTTCGACGAAATCCACGACGTTAGGCCTGGTTAACACGTTTGTGATCCGTGTTGCGCCAATAATCTGCGGACAGATCACGCTCGAAGCGCCAGCCCGTTTGAGCTTCCTAAGCGTGCTTGACTGCTCCGCCCTTGCAATGATCTGCATCTTCGGATTCAAAGTGTGCGCGGTCAGCGTGATGAACACATTGTCCGAATCAGTGGGCAACACCGTCACCAGCGCACTCGCCCGCATCAAACCCGCCTGTTCCAAATGCTCTTCTTCCGTTGCATCACCCATAATGTAAGGAATGCCCGATCCGTGCAGATCCTCTTCCAGACTGCGGTCGTTCTCGATCACCAGCACGGATACGCCCCGCCCTTTGAGACCTTCCATCACAAGCGAACCCATTCGCCCAAATCCACAAATAATGACATGATCGTTCATCCTGTCGATCGATTGTTGCATGCGCTTTCTCCCACGCGCCTCCTGGATCTCCCCGCTGACGAACAGCGTCACCATCGACGTCAACGAAAAAGATGCAGCCGCTATCCCGAACAAAATGATGAGACTCGTCCACACCCGACCTGCAGGACTCAACTCCCAGACTTCCTGATAACCTACCGTCGAAAGCGTGATTGCGGTCATGTAAGCGGCATCGAGAAATGGTGGATTCGCTTCGGTTTCCAAGGCCATGTATCCCACCGTGCCGACGAGAAACACGCTTAAAAGGGTGCCCAGCGACAAAATAAGCCGAAAAAGCGGTGACATGATCCGTCCCTAAATGTTGCTTACGCCCGATGGTCCACACGCGCTCGACAACTGCAACCATTGAGCCCCACCTACAATGTTCGGCCGATAAACCCTGCGATGGCAGTCCAACGCCCCCTGCCATCAACGACCATACACACGATTATCGGCATTTGTCCAAACGCGACGCCAAACGGTATGATGTAGCAAACCGGTTTATCAAACCGGATGACCTGAAGCATGCGGTTGACCGGGGCAAAATACGGAATGGTGCCCGGATTACAGGAGTACGACACCATGTCAGCAAAAGGCGAAGGCGGGCCTGCAGAACGTAGATTCAAGGATCGTCGCGATAAGGAGCGCAAACATCAAAAACAATTGCCGGGCGAAGACGACATGCCACTGCCTCCACCTGTCGAGCCCATCGCTGCGGATGCCAAACCTGACAGAAACGCGCCTTGCCACTGTGGTAGCGGCAAGAAATACAAGAAATGCTGCGGCAAACCCAGCTAACCGCATCAATCGGATAGAACAGCGTCAAACCTGCCGCACCCCCAACTGTCGCCTTCTTACCATAAGAGAAGCTCTGCCAGCGCTCTCCCCCCGATAGCGAGGAGCCCCGCCGCGAACACCGCAGCCGCCCCCGCCAGCACAAGTATCGCTTCCCTTCGCGATGGCACGCCGCGAGTCCGAAGCCACTCAAATCGCCCGATCAATCTGCCCACCGCTCCCGGCATCAGCGGTTTGACCACGAACTCCTGCATCGGTACTTCCCGATCGCAGACCTCGCAATAGGCCGCGCCACTCGAAGGCACACGGCACGCCTCACCCGCCACTAATCCGTTTCCACAACCCGGACAATCAAAACGCACCGAGCCCGACACGAATTGATACTGCGCAAGATCAAACCCCACCCCGCACTCCGGACAAATGCGCGAAGGCAGATTGAACAGAACATAGCCGCAATTGAAGCAGTTCATAACGCAAACGCCGACAACCGCCAAAAGGCATCCGCTAAATGAGAATAATAAAGACAGCAATAACAACCAAAATCACGAGAATCACCGATGGCAGCAAAACCGCAGCAGCCGCCCTTCCCCCGGAAATGCCGTACATTTTCGAAACACCGATGATCTCGATCACAACCTGCCAAATGCTCGCAAATCCGCCGATGACAGGAATAATGGAAAACAAGGCGGGCGGAGTTGAGTAGAGAACGATTCTGTAAACATCGCCAAAAGTCCTGTTGGAATGAACTCCGATCAATCCGATTCGGATCAAACAAGCCATGAAGGCAGCGCCAACGGGAATCCACAAGGCACTGGCAAAACCCAAGGCGATCATGCCCATGACTTCAGCAATCCCAAATGGGACACCGAGAAAATATTGGAAGCCCGCCTGGAGCAAAGCATTCGGAATAGCTATCACCCACGAAACGATTGACGCAAAAAGCCAAGCCTCCATATTGGACTTGCCAGCATGCTCCGTAAAGAACTGCCCCGGTCTTCCCAGGAGCATCTTCACGGTTTCCCACCAAGCCTTCATCGTCCCCAGTTGGTTGCGCCGATCCCACGGCGAGCGCCCATGCAGCCGCCCCTCCGCCTGCGACGATCGAGGCCTCACGATGAGATCTTCCAAAGTCACACCCATGCCGCAGGTCACGCATCGAAAGGCGGGTGGATGCGGGAGCCCCTGCGCGGTGTTGCCGTAATACGCCTGGGCGCAGTGCGGGCAATCGAACGAAACGTCGCCCGGCTCAAAGTGATATTGCGTAACACTGAAAAGCCTGCCACACTCCGGACATGTCCGCCCCAAAAGATTGAACAGCAGGTAATCGCAGTGCGTGCATCTCATCTCATGATCGTATGGAAATCCGTCCCGAATTCAACACACGGCAGTATTAAGATGCCACGAAGACAGCGCATGACAAAACATGACCGGCGAAGTACCAGCGACACATGAAAAGGCACTACAAACACAGGACAACAGAATACCGGCTAAACTTTTGAGGGATTTGCTTTCGTGGTAAAATTCCCAGCTGCGCTGACAACCGGGGACTCTTTCTGGCTAAACACTACATAGTCGGGAGGTAGCCTCGTGTCATTCAGCAGCAAGGGCCTCGTAGTCAATAGCTGCCTGTTCGATGAGAGCTTTCCACTCCTTCATCATTTTTGAGTATGGCGCATCGTCGAATGCCTGGAGTGCTTCCGATCCGGCGTCACTCAACGCAGTCAGCTCATAGGTGATCGTGGCAATAGTCCCCCCTGCCTCGTTTTTTTGAAGAGCGACGTCCACGGTGCCTGCATGCAATCGCGGCGTGACTTTCGCGTAGCGTGCCCGATGCACACTCGTGTCGTACTCGAGAACGATCCAAATCGCCGTTCCTTCACCCTCTCCGGTCAGGAACACAGTGCCGCGCTCCGTACCATTCCCGCTCAGAATTCGAGGCTCCCACCCCGGAACCCATAACGTTTCTCCGGGCGCAGTGAACAGGCGAATCGTTTCCGCGGGAGGCCTCGCAAGCTCAAAGCTGCCGGTTTGATGTATCTTGGGGAATTCAGTCGTCATGATCAGTGCCTCGTGAAATTACAGTTAACCCGTTGGATCTTCCGGAACAACCCACTAGAGCAAACCCTAGCCAGGCGTAGCGTCCGACACCGTGTTTCGTGCTGCCGGAAAGTCGACTTTGAACGCTACGTTTGGATTGAAACTGCTATAAATGCCCGGACCGGTACCCGCCACCATTGGAGGGTCCATCACTCTGGCAGTACAAAGGTGGCTCTATCACCACTACATCCGTTTATCGAAGATTCCAGCGGGCAGAGGCTTGATCGTCCCGTTCTTAATGTAGTGATCCAATGCATCGATCAGAATGCCTATAGGTTCCTCCTCGGGCTTCATCTGTCGAAGTATATCGTTGCCCTGCGAAGTCAGTGCGGTCAGGTTGATAACCCAGCTCCCGGTGCAGGTTCCATCCAGATTGTCGCACACGCTGATATCAAACTTGACGGAAATGTGTTCTGAGATACGAACGAACTCGATAGCCCTGTTCGGCTCAAACCGTGAAACGACCCACGTCTCTTCAATGTTGAAGAAGTTGGTCTTGAAGATGGCGTTGTACTCGTGATATCCCGAGTGCGAATACACCAGTTCGCAATGCCAGCCCTCTATCCAGTCGAATTCGGTGGTCGGGCACAGCAACGGGAACAGCTTACCGCTCGTCGTTGCAAATACGTGCTTGTGTGTGATGACCCGGCGCTCGTACCTTGGTCCGTTGGCTTGCCACTCTTGGATCTTCATGTCAGACAGTTCAGTGTTCATAGAACATCTCCTTTTTTATAGCAATTTCAATTCAAACATAGCGTTCAATGTCGACTTTCCGGCAGTACACGGTGTCGGACGCTACACCTGGCCAGAGCTTGCTCTAAGTTGTGCCTGGAAAGTACGCATGTGCCCTGGGCACCGGCGACGGATTTCGCCCGGTCGGTCGTCCACCGGAAATGAAACCGGTTCATACCTTCATACCAACCGATTCGAGCCGTGCCTGCGCGTGCAGCAAGCCTCCAATGCCTGCCGAACAAAGCGAATTCACAGATTGGTCGTTACCGATGGCGCTACCGCAAAACCAAAACAGGAAGCGTCGCATCTACTTATTTCCCTCTAATTCCGCGGCAGTCCCTTCAACCAGACGATGACTGTCGGCCGCCCCCAACTTGAGCCCGTAAACTCGCTTGAGATCCTCGATCGCACGAAGCTGATCGTCGCTGAACGGAGGCGCTTTCCCCTCGAAAGCGTGCAGAACGATTCCCTCGAGCAGGTCCCCCAGTGAGATGTCTAAGTACTCCGCAAGCCCCTTCAAGACCTTGAGAATCCGCTTTTCCATGCGAACACCTGTCTGGACGCGCTCGATTACGGGTCGATTTTTAGTCATCGTGAATCCTCGCTACCATGTTACCACGGTAATATAGTACCATAAATTACGCCTGTCAAGAACCCGCATAGCGTAACAGCCAAAGGAATCAGCGTGAGAAGACATGGTTGAACCGCCCCTAAACACAGAGAGCAAGTCGTGTCATTCGTATGATCCGGTCCGCACAGCGAGCTCTACCGACTCAGGCCATAGGTCGTGATCTGCAATGATCCGCCTTGTTTCTATGGCTATACGTTTATCCTTCGAAACCTGCCTGGCCGTTTTGCTTTATAATCATGCATTTATTTCTCTTTCCGGCGGAGTTCGAGTCGTTCTCTCCTCGCCCGCCAGGGTAGACGGACCATTCGTAGAGATTGAGGCATCACAGTTAGGAGAGATTCACGTGCGTTCGTTTGTCATGAACAAATTCGATGCAAAAGTTCGGTTCTCACGCCCTAACAGGCCGCTAAAGAACTCTTCTTCGTGGCTTTTTGAATCTCACGAAAGGCCTGACTCCGATTCAATACCTAACCCTTGAGCCAATTTGAGGGCTTACATGTGGTTTTGATCAAACCTGGATTCGGTTGTTTAGCGACCTGCTA
>JANQHN010000014.1 GCA_028282665.1 Phycisphaerae bacterium
GTCTATTTGGCGAAACGCCTGGAAGCGCACGCCTGGGATCACGGCAGTGGAGAAGACTTGCTTGACGATCTGGAGGAAAATTAGTTCGCCTGTTGGTACACGGCGTAGTTTGATCTTCCCACGGTTTATCACAGATGGGTTTGTGGAAAAACAATCGTGAAAAATCGGATTTCAGCTTTTTTAGATTTTGGAGTTTAAGGTACTCTTAGGAACGTGGGCTATGCAATACACAAAAACGGTTAGCGGGTTGTTGGTTTCAGGATGGGCGTGCGTTGTGCTTTGTTCCACTGTCTCCTTCGCACTCGGGGATGTCTCTGGCGCCTCAGTAGACGTTTACTCCAACGCCACCGAGAGCACCCTCTCCGGGGAATACGCGGTGTCTCAGACAATCGACTTGCCGTTGTACCCCTCCACACCGGGCGAGGTGGCTATATTCGGTGCGGACGTTTCCTTGAGGTGCAAGAGCGACGACTTCCGCATCGCCGGGGTAGTAGCCCATGCGCCGTTCGTGCTCACGACTCAGCCGGGCGCTCCCGCGTTGCCCGCGAAGAACTACCATTTTGCGGCCGCTCAGCCGGAACTCATCCTCGACGACGCGCTCGGCATCCTCGACACGGCCACGCCGCTGGCGACGATCACCCTCGAAATCCTCAACGGCGAAGCCTTCGAATCGAACCTCGAGATCAAGGCCCAGGGTGCTCTGGTCGGCGTCAGCCCGGACCTCAGCTACGTCCACGGCCTGCACAGCGAACAAACGCCGCAGGGCGGCAAAGCCTGCATCCGCATCACCAACACCACCGCTCTGCCTGCGCAGCCGGCAACCGATCCGCTGCCCGACCTGCCGGAATACACCGCCCCGGCCGGCATCGCGCTCTACGAGATCGACGGTACGCAGCCGGTTCACGACCTCACCGCCAACACGACCTACGAATTGCACGTGTCGACCGGCGCCGATGCGATCAGCGGCTACGTGCTCTTTTGCATCAGCGAATACGCGGACGAATGCATCACCGCCGCCACACCAGCCGGCGAAGGCGCGTGGTCCGCGACAGGCCTGTTCTCGACGATCGACCTTACGACGCTAAGCGAGGAACCGATCCCCGCATTCGACTACCCGACCGGCTTCTTCCGCCGAACGATGATCTCGGACGGGATCGCCTCCGGCGAACGGGGCACGACGGGCCCGTCGGACAGTTACCTGTGCAAGATCACGACCGGCGCCGCCGGTGAACTCAGCCTCGACTTGTTCGTGGACTACCTGGACCTGACCAACGGGGAATGGATCACGATGCAAACGAGCGCGGACTTCGACGTGTACGAGAACTAGAGCAAGCTCTAGCCAGGTGTAGCGTCCGACACCGTGTTTTGTACTGCCGGAATGTCGACATTCAACGCTACGTTTGGATTGAAACGGCTATAAACGATGGATACCTCACGACCACCAACCGCTCGCCTAGCGTCGTTAGGCCGAACCGCACAACCCGCAAAGCTTGTAGATAGCTTACGAATTCCCATTTGGGCTGTGGTAGGCATTCTTGGGGCGCTTTGTGTCGGGACATACCTGAGATTCAACGAACTGGACGCGGCCGACTTATGGCTGGATGAGAGTTGTACTTTTTATTACGTCCACAACCTGATGGAGTGGCCTGAGGACGGACCTGACCCCGCCCTCGAATTGACGACCAAGCCGTACACGTACGCGCTGTATGGATGGACGCGCGTATTTGGTGAGGATGCGTGGGGGCTTCGTTCGTTTTCCGCGATGACGGGCAGTGTCACTATTCTTACGCTTTCGCTGATTGCATGGCGCATGGCTGGGGCGGGAACGGCGGTGTTGCTCGCAATGCTGCTCGCGCTGCATCCCCTGCATATCCACTACAGCCGAGAAGCAAGGGTATATGCGCTTTGGGTGCTCGAACTGTCCGTGCTTACGTATTCACTATGGCGTGCGGCGGGCAGCGGACGCGTTGCGTGGTGGATTGTGTACGTCGTTTGGGCTGCGCTCACGGTATGGACACATTATTACACGCTGTTCTTTCTACCTGCCTCGTTGGCGGGTTTAGCCGTGTGCAAGCGGTGGAAACACTTCGCCATTAAATGGGGTGTCGCGCAGGTTATTCTGGCTGTTGTGCTGATTCCACTTTATGTAAATGACATCGCGCCGGTGACGGGCAGAGGAAGCCAAGGTTGGCTTGTAGAGACCTGGCTTGATTATCCACCGGCGTTCGCCTTACTTCGGTCCTTATGGGTGATGTTGCCCGCCGGACTTTATCCTGAATACATCGGGCAATTGCCAATGGGGCTGGGTTGGTTAGCTCAGCGCGTTGGCGGCAGCGGTTCGTATCTGGTCTGGTTGATCCTGCTGGCGCCCGCGCTGTTCGGTCTTTGGACGTTTGTGAGTTGGTTACAGTCGGGCTGCTTCAACGCCGAGCGATCGCCGGACTGCGACGAGATTTCCACCAATAAAACCACCGTGCCGGCCAAACGAACGTTTGTCGTTGATTCGGATATTGCATTCACGCTGGGCGTTGCGCTGATCGCGCTGATCGGGCCCTTTGTTTATTCGATCGTAAGCAAACCTGTTTACATCGTTGGGCGTTACGACATGATCGCATTTCCGGCGTGTTTGCTCGCGATTGTGTTGGTAGTGCGGCGTTGGTGGAGCAGTGGAGGAGCAATCATTGGCGAGCGGGTCGCTTTGGCTGTATTCGCACTCTTAGTCCCCGCTGCAGTCGTGTCATTGACGGTTAACTTGCTTCCAGCCGGCAATGAAGTAACCCGCCGCTGTGAAGTGCTCAAACAACATCTCGCCCCCAACGACCTTGCCATATCAATCAACATGTACAAGTGGTTCACTGTCTACGAAAGGCATCGTCAGAAAATCGAGACTGAGATCATCTCATATCCCCCCGAGCACGATCAGCAAGTCGGATGGGCGAACGCGCAGCGCGAGCTTGAAGATCCTCAACGAATCGCAGCCGGCGTTACCGAAGTACTGGGTAAAATCCGGTCAGCCGGTCGCCAGGGGCGCAAAGTTTGGCTGTTACTTACCGGCAAGCCCGACGAAGCCCGAACCCAGGTGGATGGTCTTTTTCTGAACGCCGTGCTCGAGGCGGGATGCTCCATCATTCCGGAAGATGAGGATCTTGGATTAGCTAGCGTGCAATGCGAATGGCCGGAAAACGCTTTACGCGCGCCTGGCGATTCCGCACTTTCGGCGAAACCGGATGCGTCTCACAGGC
>JANQHN010000045.1 GCA_028282665.1 Phycisphaerae bacterium
TTGCTGCGTACGGGCATCCCGCCCTACCGTCTGCCGCGTGACGTTCTCGACAAGGAAATCCAACGAATTCTCGATCTGGGCGTAGAAACGAAATTGAACAAACGCGTGCTCAAAGAAGACCTCGTTGCCCTATCGAAGGAGTTCGACGCGGTACTCGTTGCAACCGGTTTACAGGAAGCGCGAGCATTGAAGCTGGGTCTTGACGGCGACGTTGTGATGCAGGGCATTGATTTCCTCGCCTGCGCCAACGAAAACAAGATGGAAGTTACCGGCGAGGAAGTCGTCGTCGTGGGCGGCGGAAATACCGCCATGGACGCGGCCCGCTCATCCCTCCGGCTCGGCGCCAAAAACGTGCGCGTGGTGTATCGGCGAACACGTGAAGAAATGCCCGCCATCGCAGAGGAAGTGGACCAGGCGATCGAGGAAGGCATCGCGATCGACTTCTTAACCGCGCCGATCAAGATCTCCAAGAACGGCCAGCAGCACACGCTTGCCTGCCGACAAATGGAACTCGGCGAACCCGATGAATCGGGGCGTCGCCGTCCGGTGGAAATCGAAGGCAGCGACTTCGAAATCCCGTGTGACCGCGTGCTGCTCGCGTTGGGGCAGTCACCGGAACTTTCGATCTTTCCGGAAGGCACCGAAGTTCGTGAGGGTGAACGCCTGCTGGGCGTATTGGAAAAGCCGATCTTCGCGGTAGGCGACTTGTCGACGAACGAGGGCACGGTCACGGCGGCCATCGGCAGTGGTCGGCGTGCCGCATTGCATCTGCATCAGACTTTCACGGGCGAACAACTCCTCGCCGCCCCGCACGATCCGGACAGCGTACTCGGCCCGGATGGATTGCGGATGCATCTGTTCGAGCGACAGGCGAAGGATCCGGGCAAATCGCTTCCTCCGGAATCGCGCCGCATGACGTTTGAGGAGGTTCACACCGGATTGGAAAGTGCGTCCGAGGCACAACGTTGTCTAAGCTGTGGTGTGTGCAACGAGTGCGACCGTTGCGTAACGTATTGTCCGGATGGTGTGCTTAAGCGCGTCGGGCACGAATTCATCTTCGATTACGACTACTGCAAGGGATGCGGCGTGTGCTCGACCGAGTGCCCGCGTAGCGTCATGTTTATGAGCAGGCTTTGAAAAAGAGGCTGCCTCCGTTCCGAGCTTTGATAGGACAAGGAGCGAATAGATGACTGTGGAACTGGTGACGGGGAATCACGCAGCCGGTTATGCATTGAGCGTCGCGGGCGAAGCGAACCGCGAAGGTCGAGGGGCCGCGTGCGGCATCTACCCCATCACGCCGCAAACGGAAATCGTCGAATACGTCGCGAAGTTTCCTTTCAGCAAAGGGAGCGTCGTTCCGGTCGAGAGCGAGCACAGTGCGATGGGCGTTACGATCGGCGCGTCGCTCGCGGGAGCTCGCGCGTTTACTGCAAGTTCATCGAACGGGCTCGCGTATATGACGGAGAACATCATCGTCGCGGGTTACTATCGCCTGCCAATCGTACTGGCGGCGGTGAATCGCACGCTGGGCCCGCCGTGGAATATCTGGGCTGACCAGGGCGATACGTTGATGATGCGCGATTTCGCCTGGCTCCAATTCTATTGCGAGACCAATCAGGAAGTTGCCGACAGCATTCTCCTGGCATTTCGCATTTCCGAGGATCATCGCATCCTGTTGCCGTCCATGGTCATTATGGATGCGTTCATCATGTCGCACACACAGATGGAAACCGACCTGCCCGATCAGGCGCTGGTGGATAAATATCTGCCGGCTTGCGACGTCCCACAGCGCGTGGATCATGACAACCCCAAGACGATCGGCGGGCTCATTTGGCCCCGCGAGACGATGTCGCAGCGTGTGGAAATTGACGAGGCGTTCAAACAAGTGAGCAATGTGTACGAGGAACACCGAGCGGCTTTTAAGGATGTATTCGGTCGCGACCCCGGCGCGATCCTCGAACCGTTCGAAGTCGAAGACGCGGAGACAATTTTCATCACCTCCGGCACCATTGCGACGACAACCCGCGAAGAAATCAAGAAGCGTCGGGCGGCAGGCGAAAAGGTCGGCATGGTTCGGGTGAAGATGTTCCGCCCGTTTCCAGGTGAGGAGATTCGAGCCGTCTGTTGCAGTGCTAAAAAGATCGGTGTTTTGGACCGCAACTATGCGTCGGGAATGGGTGGCGTATTCTGGCACGACCTCAAGGCTGCGTATCAAGGCGACGGACAGGTATTGATTCAGAATTACCTGACCGGCGTTTGCGGCGGGGATGTCACGCCCGCCATGGTCAATGAAGTGATCGACGACTTGAACGCCCGGACGTCCGCCGCGGATCCCATTTGGAAAGGAATCGAGGTATGACCGCAACCGCAACCCAACCGATGGCTACTTGTAGCGATGAGTGCCTGCTCAGGCCCGGCAATACGAATTGCGGCGGATGCGGGATGAGCATCGCGCTCAACATGCTCGGCCGTGTGCTCGCGGGCGAGAATAAGACCTTCGTCATCCCAGCCTGTTGCGGCATCGTAACCGCTGGGGCTTACCCGACCACGAGCTACAATGTACCAACCCTCGCCGCGACTTTTGCCGCCTCACCTGCGTTCGCGAGCGGTGTGGCGGCGGTGCGCGACATTAATCCCGATGATAACAGTCACGTCATCTGCTGGGCAGGTGATGGCGGTACATACGACATCGGTATGGGCACGCTCTCAGCCGCGGCAGAGCGAAACGATAACATCATGTATTTTTGCTACGACAACGAAATCTACGGCAACACCGGCGGACAGCGGTCATCGGCTACGCCGGTCGGCGCAAAGACCACGACCACGCCACGCGGCAAGC
Source organism: Phycisphaerae bacterium (assembly GCA_028282665.1). Taxonomy (GTDB): domain Bacteria; phylum Planctomycetota; class Phycisphaerae; order UBA1845; family UBA1845; genus JANQHN01. Next base: position 2,840 of record JANQHN010000045.1, read on the forward strand.
AGGAGGGAAAAAAGGATATTGTCGCGATCATGGCGGCCCATCGCATTCCTTATGCCGCAACACTTTCCATTGCGCATCCGGCAGATTTCGAGCGGAAGGTCAAAAATGCTCTTCAGATAAAAGGGTTGCGTTTCTTCCTTATCCATTCGCCCTGCCCAACCGGCTGGAAATCTGAGCCGTCAGAATCGGTCGAACTCGTACGGCTAGCCATTGGCAGCGGCCTGTTCAACCTGTACGAAGTGTTCGACGGCGTACGGTACTTCACAAACGCTAAGCCAGACGGAACCGACCCCGCTCAGTACTATGAAAAGCAACGTCGATTCCCGAAGGACAAGCTGGATCTCGACGCCATCCGCGCAAACACAAAACGTGAATGGGAATACCTCAAACGGATGGAAAAGTCCAATCCACAAATGTAGCCGTACCCCGGCTCGATTTCGCAAACTCGGCAGCGAAACCACTTACTCGGAAAACAGGATTGACGAATTTTTATTACTCCTCGATTCCGTCTGAGTGATTGGGATAAGGATCAAGCCAGTTAGGCATTACAAGCAGAGAGTCTCCAACGAACGTCCACATCCAACCCCGGTGCGAATTTGCGAGATAATAAGCTTCGCCGAGCGTCCAACCTTCGCGAAGAGAGCCGAGCAAGGTGTCAGGTGACGGGCCGGATACCTGTGGTTCGTCGGTTGCACCGAGGCAGAATCACCATCCCGCTCACGCGGTTTTGACGTAATTTTGTACAAAGCAGCATGTTCGCGGCTTAGGGCATAGACGTGAAGAAGCGACTCCATCGCGGCGCGAAGTAATTCTCACGATCAAACGACAGCACGACAGCCGTTACCTCCCCTACAATCAACGATCGATCAACCAAGCCGAAGAACCGAGAATCGCTACTTTGATCGCGATTGTCTCCCATCACGAAGAACTGATCCACTCCCAAAGTGACGGGTCCAAAACTTTTGGGCGCGAGTAGGCGTGGCGTCAACATGACGGGATGCCCCCGCCCTCCTAGTGTTTCTTTTGCAAATGCGTGCTTCGGTCTCTCTTGTGGTGGAATGGCTTTGACAAAAGACTGATCGAGCTTTTCATAACTCACCGCCTCACCATTTATCATCAACGCGTTTTGGCTGAGTTCGACAGTGTCTCCGGGAATGCCCACAACGCGTTTGACGAGCCTGCTACCATCCCGGGGAGAAAACAGAATGACGACATCACCGCGCTGGGGCTGGGACCACTGAACGAGTCGCCATTTCGTAAACGGTACTTTCAAGTCATAAGCCAGCTTGTTCACGAAGATGCGATCGCCCTCGAGAATGGTAGGCTTCATCGAACCCGTGGGGACGTCGTTCCAATCAGCGACGGCAGACCGAAAGCAGCCCAGAACTATCAACACAGCCAGGACCGGTTGAATCCACTCCTTCCAAAGTCGCTTCGCATTTTTTTTGTAGTTGATTTTCATAGTGCCTTCTCCATCCCCAATAACGCCTATGCGCCGGCGTCATCAACAGCCTGATGTGTATTCTATTCCCTAAATCCGTCGAAGTATTCGTCCGGAAATACCCGAGCAGACAAACTTGAGCCTCTCTAAGCGATCCTTACCTGACGCGATGGTTTCTTATGGGCCGAAACCCTGTTGAAGGCGGGCAAAATCTTCGAGATCCATGCCCGCGTGGCGAACTTCAAAGATGGAATAATCCGAAAAGCCAACCGTCTCCTCACAGTCGATAGGCCTTTCCAGAAACACCCCATCCCATGGCTCGATTCGCGTGAGTTGCGATGAGATCGAAAGCTACCCGTTGCTGCAATCGTGGGCAACAAATACGCACAAGCTATAATCGCCCGTGCGTAAGACCACTGGTGTCGATCGTACCAAGCAGCCCACCTCCGACTGGCTCATTCACCGGCCCTACAACTTCATCAGCAGGGTAATCTTCTAAATAAAGTCCCGCACTGACCGCGTACTAACGCAACGAAGTTGCGCATTGCCTCAGGTGAAATTGCGATCGATCGAAGCCGTATTCGTAGGAAATCCGTGATTGCACAATCAGCGCGGTACGAACGGGATTCGATGATTTGCACTTGGTCCGCATAGATAAACAACGACCGTTTGCCGGAAGGCACATCATCCGTCTGCGGCAAAAGCTATAGTGTCTGCTGCTGTGGAGTGTTGTTGGTAGTTGTCGAGGGTGTTGACGGAAGCAGGACGAATCTGTCAGGCTATGCTATTCACGTGTTTGCATCCTCTCGCAAACTCCATGATTCGATTGCGGACCCGCAAGGGGTTCTTGTTGTTGGAGATCGACGACGGCGTGATAATCCGTCGTATCGAGGGAACGGGTACTGCGGCATGGTCAAGAGTTTGATGCAGCGGTTGACGCTGGTACGCGACGACGAATGGGTCGCGGCGGCGTTGTCGTGCGTCTATTTTTTCTTCGTTCTTTGCAGTTACTTCTTGCTCAGGCCTTTGCGCGAGGCGATGGGTCTTGCTGGTGGCATCGACACGTTAAGTTGGCTGTTTATGGGAACGTTGCTGGTTACGCTGGCAGCGAATCCGCTGTTTGGTTTGGTAACCACTCTGTTTCCACGGCGTGTGTTCGTTCCCGTGGCGTACCGATTCTTTATGTTGAATCTTGTAGCGTTCATGCTGGTGCTCAATTTGGCGCCCAACTGGGCAGGGCAACGAGCGGGTTACGTTTTCTACGTGTGGCTTAGCGTGTTCAACCTGTTCGCGGTATCGATCTTCTGGGCGGTGATGGCGGATGGGTTCACGCTTGAACAAGGCAAGCGACTGTTTGGAATGATCGCGATCGGCGGCACATTAGGAGCCATCGCGGGGTCGTCCATTGTCACCGTTTTCTCCGAACGTCTAGGTCCAACCGGGTTGATCTGCGCGGCCATTTTACTGCTGGAGGCAGCGGTATGGTCGTTTGAAGCTGCGCGACGGCGATTCATTTTCCATGAAAAAAAACGCAAGCATGAAAATCCTGCACCGACTGGAACGCTTGGCTCGCTGCCAGTGATTGCCCGGACTCCGGATCTCGCGTTGCCGGAAAGCGAACGTCCTTTGACAAAGGGCGGGGCTTTTCATGGACTGTGGCAGGTTATTCAATCGCCTTACTTGATGGGCTTGTGTGTGTACATAGGTCTAATGGCCGTGACGTCAACGTTCCTCTATTTCGCACAGATGCGGATTGTTGAACAAACTTCGTCGGTCATCGAACAGGGAGAGTCGGTCATCAACTGGCGAACGAAGATATTCGGCCGTATCGACCTCATCACGCAGATAGTCACGCTCGCCGCCCAAATTATGATCACGGGACGATTGATAAAATGGCTGGGCGTGGGCGTAACGCTGGCGACCGTGCCGATTGTGACGGGCCTTGGATTCGTACTCTTGGGGATCATACCTTCCCTTGCAGTCATCACGATCTTGCAGGCGGCAAATCGCGCGGGACGTTATGCGTTCATTCGGCCGGCAAGAGAAACGCTGTTCACGGTCGTGTCTCGCGAAGCGAAATACAAAGCCAAAAGTGTTATCGACACTTTCGTCTATCGCAGTGGGGATGTCGCCGGCGCACTCACGGATGGTTACTTGCGCGGAGCAGGTATGGTATTGGGTAAAAGCATGCTGCTGGCTGTTCCGCTTGCGCTTATCTGGGCGCTGTTCGGATTGCTGCTCGGATGGCAGCAGAAGAGATTGGCCGCCGCAGATTCACTCGTTGAGATGAATACGGCGGAGGGAAAAAACAATTGGCCTAAAGTCGGCGCAAACGAACAGTGAGTGGTTCATCAGCGCCGCGGGGGAGATTAACAATGAAATCAACGAGACGAGATTTTCTTAGACGATCAGCAGCAGTGGGTAGTGCGGCCGTGTGTACTGCCGCCTTGTTGCCAGAAGCTTTAACAACGAAAGCATCGGCTGCGAAACCGACCAAGAAGAAACTCAAGATTTTGATGTTGGGCGGTACGGGATTTCTCGGTCCCCATACGGTCAGGGTTGCGATCTCTCGGGGGCACGAAATGACATTATTCAACCGTGGGAAATCCAATCCACACCTGTTCCCCGACCTGGAGAAGTTACGCGGGGACCGGTACAGCGACTTGTCCGCGCTTAAAAGCAATCGAAAATGGGACGCGGTGATCGACCCATTCACGTACGTCCCGCGAACAGTTAAAGCGACAGCAGAGCTGTTGGCGGACCGCGTGCAGCACTATATCGTGATTTCAACGATTTCAGTCTATAAGGAATACAGCAAGCCGAACATGACGGAAGACGCGCCGCTGGAAGAAGTCGCGCCGGATGTGGTTGAACGCATTAAGCATCACCGTGAAGTGATGCCTTACTACGGCGGAATGAAAGCGCTGTGCGAACAGGCAGCAGAGAAGGTGATGCCGGGACGCGTCGCCAACGTCAGACCCGGACTCATTGTCGGACCGGGCGATCCTTCGGATCGATTTACGTACTGGCCTGTTCGTGTGTCGCACGGTGGCGAAACGCTCTGCCCGAATTCGCCTAAAGATCTCGTTCAAAATATTGACGTTCGTGATCTCGCTGAATTCGTAATTACCACTGTAGAGAAGCGTTTGTTGGGTGCCTACAACGCAACAAGCCCCGGCGGCGAACGTACGATCGGACAGGTACTCGACGAAAGCAAGAAGATCACAGGTTCGGACGCGAAATTCACGTGGGTGCCCAATTCATTTCTTGAGGAGCAGAAGGTCGCTCCGTGGTCGGATATGCCTGCCTGGCTTCCCGCAGAAGGTGAATATGCGGGATTCGGCACGATAAATACCGCGAAGGCGCAAGCTGAGGGCCTGACATGCCGCAAATTGCCCGCGACTATCTCCGCTACACTCAAATGGTGGCAGGAACAATCCGAAGAACGTCGCGCGAAACTGCGTGCGGGAATCGCCGCAGATCGCGAGAAGGAAGTGCTCGCGGCTTGGCATAAGAAGAACAAAGAAAGTGAAGGTTGATCGTTCGCTAGAGCAAACTCAAGCCAGGTGTAACGTCCGGCACCGTGTGTTTTGTACTGCCGGAAAGTCGGCATTGAACGCCACGTTCGGATCGAAACTGCTATAGTGAAGCGAGCGATGCACCACACTGGGAGAGGATTGTTCGTTTGATTCCCCGCAGAAACGTACAAAATTTGCGGGCGTTGGGCTCAGAAGTAAAGTTCAACGGCGTCGAAGAACCCGCATCGAACATCCTGCGTCCGGCATTGCAATAACTTAGTTAAGCGTCGCGGAGTGATTCGAGGAAGTACTCCGCGATCCGTACGAAAGGTCCATCGCAGGCTGCTCTGACGGTTTCCAGGCATTCCAGCCCTGCATCGATGCATTTGTTCTTCATCTGGTTGCGGATAGCCTCGATTGGCATTCCGCTGTTGTACGATTCCGCCGCAAACTGGGCGTTCTCTATGAACGCTTTCACGAATATCAGGATCAAGCCCGTACCTTCCTGATCGCCAAACAAATCGTCAATGATACTGGGCAGATCCTCCGGCGCGTCGGACAGGTTGAAGAGCATCACAGTGGTGAAGAACAGTTCCGAACCGGCGTAACAGATCACCGAACCGACCAGGCAGAATTGGGGGAAACTGATGCATTGGATCAAGCCCGCATATTGAACCGTCGCAGTCCGGCCGCTCGGGTCGAGCATAGAAACGGGATCAGCGTGCGCGTAGAGGTACTTATGCAGCGAAGCCGGATCGAAACGTGATCCCATCAGCGGATCCATCGAAACGAATCGACCAAGCGATGCGGCGTAGTATCTTGCTCGCAAATAATAAAATCCAAGGTTCGGATCATACTGTTCGCCCGCGTACTTGAACGGATTTTCCGTGTTGCCAGTTGCACGCAACATCTCACCGAACGCATCGAACGTATACGTATCGGTCACCATACCGGACGGGTCAGCCAGGTGCCGCACGGACATCTGACCATCGTGCAGGTAATACGATATGCCCGAATCCGGCCTACGCATCGTCAGTCGATCGTCACCGTAGATGTAGGACGTCACTACGGGATCACCGGATTGCGGCGTCAGAGCCTCCACAACGACCTGCGCGTTTCGCGGCGTGCGATCGGCCAGGTACGTCGTCGTACCTGCGCCATCAACCGTCTTGCTCTTACGCACGCCATCGCCTGCATAAGTAAAGGTGATCGATGAGGAATTGCCGGTTACGATGTTTGCACTAAGAAGGCGATTTCGGTGGTCGTAACCGTACTCGTCGACATCGTCGCCGATGGTCCGCGAAGTCATGTTCCCTGCGCTATCGTAGCCGTATGCGACAGCCTTCACGATCATCGGGCCCGAACCTTCATCGCGCGTCAGGACTTCATCAAAGAGTCGATCGTTGTCATCGTAGAGGTACGCCGTCGCATTCACAGCGGTATCCGTGATCACGGTTTTCGATAGGCGGTTGCCGACGTCGTCGTATGTGTACGCAATCGTGCGATCTTCAAAGCCTAATGCGTCGTTTTCGTCGATTACCTCAGCAATAAGTCGATATAGCTCGTCGTACTCGTAGGTGATCGTTCGGACCAAGCCCGTCCCGTCGGTCTCGACCACTCCCAAGCGGTGTCCCGTCGGAGCGAGCGTGTAAACGTACCGCGAAATCAGTGAATCATCGGAATTGCGGATCTCGATGCTCGTGAGTCGGTTGAGATCGTCGTACGCATACGAAGTCACCAGGCCGTTTGGTAGTGTGAGCGACTGGCGGTTACCTACTTCGTCGTAAGCGTATTCGCTCACGCCACCACCCGGATGATGCACACGCCACATACGATTCAGCGCGTCGTATTCGTAAGTGGTGGTTTCGGTTAAGCCATCCTTGATCCACGTCGACGAGATTTTGTTGCCCGCATCGTTGTACTGATAGGTCATGCGCTCGGTGTCGCCGGTGGCGACCTCGACCGGTCTGCCACGCTCGTCGTAGATCGTTTCCACGTCACCGGACTGCGTACGCTGACCGATGATGGAGTGGTCATAGAACACTTCACCGTACGGGCTCGACTCGCTTTCCAATAATCCGTCTGAATCGTAAGTGAATGCGGTCAACTCGCCGTTGAAGTTGGTCCACGTGTCCTTCTTTCCGGCTGACGTATAGGTGTACGTCTCGACCTGACCCAGCGGAAGAATGCGAGACTTCCGCTGTGAACGAACGTCGAAGGTATACCGCGTCTGTCGCCCCATCGCATCGGTCTGCGAAATTTGGTTCCCGAACTCGTCATACCCGTATGTGGTAGACAAATCGTTTGTTCCGTCGTTGGTGATTACCTTAGTCAATCGACCCGTGGGATCGTACGCGTAGCGTACGACTCGACCGGCCTGATCGATCTGTACCACCTTTTGCCCGGCCTGATCGTATTGCGTCTCGAGCGTCGAACCATCATGGAAAGTTGCGAAGACCTGACGCCCCATGCTGTCGTACTCAAACTCCGTCTTCCGCTGCAGCGCATCCGTGGTTCGCACGGTCTTACCTGTACTGTCGAATTCGTGCGTGGTAGCCCGGCCCAGGGCATCGGTCACGATCTGCGTGCTGCAGTCCGGGCGTTCGTAGGTGATCGGGTTGCCGAGTTCATCGACAAACGCCTCGATCTGTCCGATACAGTTGTAAGTCCGTTCCTGATACGGGTTGTCATCCGGATCGGCGGGTGTGTCATCAGGGTAGATGGTCTTCGTTTGTCGACCGAGCTTATCGTATTCGTAGCGCGTCGTGTGGCCTAGCCGGCTGGTTAAACTCGTGCGACGCGCTTCGCCGTCGTACGCATACGTCTCAGTCGTACCATCCGGGTAACGCACTTCGGTAAGCACGCCGCCCAGATTGTAAACGTATTCCATAACCCGGCCGGCCTTATCCGTAACGGAAATAGCCTCGCCAGCCGCGTTATAGGTCGTCAACGTTGTAACACCCGATGGATCAATCTGCTGTACGCGACGTCCGTTAGCGTCATAAACGTTCGTCGTCACAGACGCTTCCTGCGTACCATCATGCAACGTGCGGTACCGCATCTCAGTCAGTAGCCTGCCGTTGCCGTCGTAGGTATTTTCAGCGACCGCACCATCGTAGTCGACGTGCCTGGTCAGTCGTCCCGCATCGTCGTATTCGAAAAATTCGGTGAAGCCTAATGGATTGGTCGTGCCCGTACGCAAACCTTGTTCGTTGTACGTATGCGCAGTCACACCGCCATCCGGGTTTTGCTGCCAAATACGGTTGCCGTTAGTGTCGTATGCGTAGAACGTGACGTGACCCAGCTCACTCGTTTCGGATAGTACATCGCCTCGTTCGTTGCGCACAAACGTTGTCGTCGCACCCGTGCAATCGGTGTCCGTCAGAATGAAGTCGTCCTCGTTGTACGTAAACGAACGTTCTTGTCCCAGGCAGTCGGTACGGCTGAGCAAATTGCCACGGTCGTCGTATTCGTAATGCGTCTCTTCGCCATACGGGTCGATTTTGAGGACAACGTTGCCGAGACCGTCGTAATAATGAACAGTCGTGTGACCAAGTCGATCTACGAGCACTTCCTGTCGCGCGTCGATGTCGCGGTCGTATTCCACACGGTAGCCTTCCGCATCGATTGTTGCGGTAAGCCGACCTTCGTCGTCGTACTCGTTGCGGATACCGCGTCGGCCGAGTGGGTCGATTGCATCGGTAAGGCCGTGATGGTGGTTGTAGCGGAATTCGCTTCGATTGCCTTCCGCATCAATCACGGCGATAAGATTCCCGTGACCGTCATATTCGTACCGCCAAGTGTGTCCGTTAGGATCGTGGATTGCGGTAATGTGCCCCGCGGCGTCGCGGTCGAAAGTAACAGCGATGCCGGCTGAATGGAAGATACCGTCCTCACCAATATCGAGCGTATTGCCGTTGCGGTCACTCACGCTGGTCAATTCGGCGCTTCGTCCTTCGCCCGCGAAGTTGTAGATGGTCCCATCCGCGCCGGTTAGGGTATAGGTGCTTGGATCGTACGGTTCACCCGGATGACCAGAGAACGGCCCCATGCCCAAGTATCCGCCGAAGTCCTGGAACGGAATCGGGTCCATATTGTTCTTGAGCGTCGCTGATCCGGCAAGCGGCTGAAGTTCAAACGGCACCCCCACAAGGTATTCGAACACATAGATAGGCCTTGTCGGCGGAACCAAGTTGTATGCCTGATTCTCACCACCAGGCCAACTCACGTTTACCATATGCGCTTGAGCGGGTGCAAAGACGTAAAACGGCACACCTAATCCCGGCGTGATCAACTCCGCCTGCCACCCTTCCGCCAATTCAGTGCCTTCTTCGACACGTACACTGGCAATGTCGAGCGTCCAACCTACGCCGAAGTCGCCCGAACTGCGGTTGCGGCTGTCGTAGGTGCGTTTAATCGTGATTGGCAGACCCGCGACAGGAATTTCGAAGTCGGTGTAGCTGATGGTGAAGTTGCCGATCTTCATTTGGCCATCAACCAAGTAGGTAACTTCGCGATCGTAGAAAGTGCCAGTGTCGTCCATGACATACAACCGGATGTTGTACAGGCCATTCATAAGTATCGTCGGATCGAACGATCCAAGCACCCCCTCAACCACTTCTGAATTTCCCGACCCGATTTCTACGTAAGCGGACTCTTCATCGATCGATCGCTTGTAGGCGAGCGTCCAGTAGGCCAAACCTTGCTGTTGCACAGTCCCCACAATGCCAGCCGGACTGGTGATGGTGGAACCGTCGACCGGATCAATGATCTCGATGTTCGGCGTGGTGGATTCACCCTCATCGTAGGCGAGAGTTCGTGCGTTCGCCTGTGCGGCGTTGCCAGCGGTGTCAGTCGCTGTGGCAATGATTTCGTAGAGATTCGGTGCGAGGGAATCATAATAGGCGACTCCGCCTTCGCCGATTTCGACCGATTCTCCGTTGACGGTAAGCGTCAACGATTCAACCGAAACATTGTCGGTCGCGCTAACGTGAATCGGGAAGACCTGGTTCGCCGGCGAAAATGCGACAGGCGCATCGAGCATGACGACCGGTGGGTCATTGTCCGCATAGAGGAAAAGAT
>JANQHN010000060.1 GCA_028282665.1 Phycisphaerae bacterium
CGATTGAATTTCTGCGGAGTCCCTCGAATACTCCCGCTCCTGAAACAACGGAACCGACCGGAAGTGCACAACCGGCAACTACGGAACCCGACCAACCTCCCGCCGCATCAGTCCCGCAACAGGCCGCTCCAGTAACACTCCAGCCTCAACCCGAAACAAATTCCGGCATTTCGCCGGAGTTCGTCTCCCCACGCGCGACCATGCAGACCTTCCTGGACGCCGCGCAAGAAAACGACTGGCCAAAAGCAGCCCAATGCCTGGACCTTGTCGACTACCAGCCTGTCAACCGCAACGCCAAGGGGGCTGAGCTGTCGTCATTGTTGTATGAACTGCTCAAGAAGGACAAGTCCTTTGCGGTAATATCGCTACCCAACAATCCCGAGGGTGCGCCCTACATCCACACCATCGAGTACATTGAGCAGGCCAAAGGCAAGATCGAAATCGTCCGCCAGGGAAAAGGTAGTGAACGCGAAAGTGAATGGCTCTTCTCCAAGAAAACCGTCGCCTTTCTACACCAATTGAAAAAGGCGAGCATTCGCAAGTACGTACCCGAAGCGTTGCGTGGCGAGTGGATTCTAATGGAACATTGGGAATGGCTCGCCCTCCTCGCCCTCCTCGCCGTGGGGCGGATCGGACACACCATCGCCGTGATTCTCTGCAAACTCGGAACGGGTTTATGGATGAGACGCCAGGGTGTCACGGTGGACGAGAAAGTCCAAAAGAGGTGGACGCGGCCGGTCGGTATCCTGGTACAGGCTGCGGTGTGGTGGATTGGTCTGAAGATTCTCTGGCTGCCGGGTAAAGTCGACATTGTCTTGATGTTCACCGTCAAGACGGTCGCCGCCATCGCCGCCGTCTGGACCATCTACCGCATCATTGACCTCTTGGGAGACTTCTTCCTAAACCTTGCGGAAAAAACAACGACGCGTATGGACGACATGATCGTTCCCTTCGCAAGAAAAGTCGCCAAAACGCTCGTCACCGTCTTCGGCGCAATCTTCATTATCCAACAAATCACCGACAACGATCTTACTAAGCTGTGGGCCGGTCTTGGTCTCGGTGGTCTGGCTTTTGCACTCGCCGCCCAGGATACGCTCAAGAACTTCTTCGGCTCGCTAACCGTCATCGTAGACAGACCCTTCAAAGTGGGCGACTGGGTCCTGATCGGCGACGTGGAGGGAACGGTCGAATCGGTCGGTTTCCGCAGCCTGCGCATCCGTACCTTCTATAACTCATTGATCACCGTCCCCAACGCTTCCCTCATGAGCGCGACCATTGATAACTTCGGAGCGAGGCGTTATCGGCGGTATAAGACGCTGATCTCCGTCACCTACTCCACACCGCCCGATCGGATCGAAGAGTTCTGCGAAGGAATTCGGGGACTTATTCGAGAGCATCCATATACTCGAAAAGACTACTTCCACGTCTACGTCCATAACTTCGCCGCTTCTTCGATCGACATATTGCTCTACTGTTTCTTTGAAACGCCTGACTGGGGCATGGAACTGGCGCAGCGCGGTAAGATGATCATCTCGATTATGAAGCTTGCGGAAGATATGGATGTTGAATTCGCGTTCCCCACACGCACTCTACACCTGGAAAACATGCCAAATATCGGACCGGATTTCGCCGAGCCCGCACCCCCATCTTCAACCAACGCATAAACCATTTGCACAACAATTTAAACTACTGCAGAAAACCCGTCAGGCAATCAAAAAACACTCCAAATAGGGGAAAACACTAATTCCAGGAATGAATGGAGTAAGCCGATGTCAAGGTGAGCTGTTCAGGCTGTGCCCGCTCAGAGGTTCCTAGCGTCCCGAATCAGCTACCCATTGACCATCATTGACTGGAGTCGCTATCGATGAAGCTTCAAACCAAGTTGGGAATCAGTTTCGGCATCGTACTAGCCCTTCTCGCAGTCATAACCCTCTGCTCCAATTCCGCACTGAACCGGGTTCAAGAACGGTATGATAGCTTCCTGGCGGGTGAGATCGAAATCTACGAACTCGCTTTGCTCATTCAAAAATACACTAATCAGTGCCGTTACGAAGAAGCACGTTTCTTGCTGTCGAAAGACACAAACGCATTACAGCGAGCAAAGGAATGCTGTGAAGAACTGGCCAAAGAAGCAGCCACAATCAGGACGCTCGCCAAAAAACACGACAGGCGCGAAATAGTGACGAAAGCCGACTTCGCCTCCAAGCTCATTCATGATTATGCGGGGCATCTCGTCGGAAAAGACAGTGACAGCCATGCACTGGACGAAGGATCTGTCCACGCCCAAGAAGGTCTGGCGGTTTTGCAAGTCGCACACGAAATCGAAGAACTCGCTTATCATGCCGTCGAGAATGAAGTGGCCGCAACCCACAGCGCAGCAAACGCCAGCTCGCGGTTTGCCTTAACGCTTTCCGGCATCGCAATCGCCGTAGGTATTGGCTTTGCTCTTTTCTGCATTCGCGGAATCGTCAGACCCGTTCAAATGGCGTGCAAAGTCATGGAAGACATCGCTCAGGGCGAAGGTGATTTGACGATTCGCCTCGATGAATCGGGCAGTGATGAACTCAGTATCATGGCGAAGTGGTTTAACGCGTTCACTGAGCGCATGAGGGTAATGGTCGCCAAAATCGCCAACTCGGCCAACGAACTGAATGGTTCCGCCATCGAGCTATCCGCCACGGCCACGCAACTTGCGGCGGGCGCCGAGCAGACGATGGTGCGATCATCTTCCGTCTCCGCAGCGACGGAAGAAATGAACGCAAACATGAACAACATGGCGGCGGCAGGCGAAGAAATGTCGGTCAACATCAAGACCGTGGCCTCTGCGGTGGAAGAACTGACCGCCAGTATTTCCGAAGTCGCACAAAATGCGAACAACGCCGCCGAAATCGCCCAAAAAGCAAACAGCATTGCGGAAATCAGCAATGATCGGATCGGAAAGCTCGGTGTGGCGGCCGAGGAAATAGGCAAAGTAATCGAAACCATTCAGGATATCGCCGAGCAGACGAACCTCCTGGCTTTGAACGCAACCATTGAAGCGGCGCGAGCCGGTGAAGCAGGCAAAGGCTTCTCCGTAGTCGCGACGGAAGTGAAGGAACTCGCCCAGCAGACCGCCAGCGCAACGGAAGACATTCGAAATCGAATCGAAGGCATCCAATCATCCACGAACGAAAGCGTGCAATCGATCGGTGAGATCAGTCAAGTCATTCGAAATGTCAACGAGGCATCACTCGCTATCGCCACTGCCGTAAAGGAACAGAGCCTCGCCACCCGCGAAATTTCTGAGAACATCGCCCAAACGGCAACGGCCTCCGAAACCGTCGCAGCGGGTGTTACCGAAACCGCAACCGCAACCGATGAAATTACCAAAAACACGGTTGGCGTGAATACGTCTTCCAGTAGAGCCTCCAAAGGAGCAGCCCGTACGCAGACCGCAAGCGAACAACTCTCCACCGTCAGTACTCACATGCAGGAACTCGTTGGCAAGTTCAAGGTTGGAAAATCAACATTCCAGGCATCCGCCATCAAGGCAGGCCACAGCGTGTGGAAGAAAAAGCTGGCCGAGCTACTAGCCGGCACACAATCGCTTAGGCCTGAAGAGATCAGCGACCACCACAGTTGCGCTTTTGGCCAGTGGTATTTCGGCGAAGGCATGTCCCAGTTCGGCGATGTGAAGACGTTTAAAGACATCGACCCACAACACGAACTCGTTCACGCCACTGCTCGCAGAATCGCCGAACTGCATCATGAGGGCGAGGAAGAAGAAGCTAATGCCTTGTTCGATGAGTTCCAGGATATTACGGGCAAGCTGTTTGGCCTGTTGGATCAACTGGAACGAGAAGCGACGTCCCGTTCGTCGAAGGAATTACAGCCGGTAAGCGCTTGATTGCGGGCAACGGACCGCCATCGCGGGACCGACTTAGAACTGTAGCAAACACGAGCAATCAACCGACACTAGGCAGAACGAACAAAAAACGCTGCGAACTGCTCGCAGCGTTTGTTCGTTTAGAAAGTCGGAATCGATCTGCTCTAACGGCGACGCAACAAAACAGCCGACCCTAACCCGAACAGCAACAACGTTGCAGGCTCGGGAATTGGATCGTACATCGCATAATCGATCAGGTTCTCCTGAGCATCGCCTCGCGCGTTTTCATGCACGCTCCAACCAATCGTCAGGGTCGTAACAACGACTGATCCCTCACCGACCGGGTACTCGATCATCGACGCACCATCGGCATTTTGGAGTATGGTGGTCGTGCCGAACGGCAAACCGGTCAGGTAACCGTGATCGGTCTGGTACCAATTATCGAACGTGCTTTCGGTAAGCGTGTGACCACTCGAACCGATACCGGTGATGTAAGCATGGTTGGGCGCCTGAATCGTCTCGGCGTTATGCAGCGGATTACGCATATAGTCCACGCCATTAGGCGCGATATTTGCTTGGTCCCCCCAGTTGCCCGCAACGCTAACGACTAGCCGACCGCCCTGCGATACAAATTCCTGCAGTGAACCGTTAAAAGCCACAGCAACGCGCAGATTATTGTAGCTCGTGCTGCCAAAACCCGGACTGACAAGTACAGCATCGTAGTTTGAGAGCGTCGCCTGCGACATGTTCATGATCTCAGACAACGACGCGCTGGAGACGGTGTAACCCAAAGCTCCGGCAGTTTGCGCATTGTCCTCGTAAACACCATCCGTGCTCAGCAGAATGTTCCCGGCAAGCGTGCTGGAAGCCATGAATAGAAACAAAGCCACAACAAACGCCGTGGTGTTGTGCGATGACATCATTCGAATTGCCCTTTCCCACCAGAAAGCCCGCGCATCAACTTACATGCGAGCCGCTTCTTTTTTATGTCAGTTCACGGGCGGGATAAAACTCCTCCTCCTGCGAGAGTGGAGCGTCCCATTAACAGCTATTCTATCCCCCCTAAGTAGTGCAGGTCAAGCGGGTTAGCTCAAACGCCCCATAACGAAAATGCAAAGGAAAAGCCGTAACTCAATCGCACTTTGCTACTTAGATTTTGACTGCGACAAATTAATACAACAGCCAACGCTTGCCTTCTCACTCTCACGAACCAATAAACAACTGTGTCCACCAACCATGCGTGATGAGTGGACTTTGGGCGTGGAGCAATGGAGGGCTTCCTCAATAGCACACCGGAAAAAGCGAAAAAGGAATTTATGAATTTAGAATGCGTAATTTGACAACGCGACTCACGTTTCACTTTAAGAAAAGCAAAGATAGGCCTTCTATTGAACTCCCCCTAAAGCGTCACTGATTCCCATCGTGACGCTGACGACCACAGCACCGTGCTCGCTTGCCCCCCGAGCGAGCACGGTGCAGCCCCTTCTCACTATCTTCACTACAGAATCTTCGAATATCAGCCAATGCAACCTAAATCCCAAAAGCGGTGTCGTCCCTATTTCGGTGGGATTCGAAATACGCTCCGCGTTCGCACGCAACCGTAAACGCCTCAATGGTGCTTTTGAGCACCTCCCAGTCGTTACGAATCCGGTCCGCTTCGCTGGGTTCAATCACACCGTCATCCTCAATGGACTGGGTTACCGTGGCCAAAAGATGAGAGAATTCCTGAACCAGCTTTTGCGTGTGCAGGAGCAGCTCTGCATCGACGTTCATCTCGGGTGGTTTGGGATTTCGGACGAAAAATCCCCCCGCTTCGTGACAGAGCCAACTGACGACGCCGGTGTCCTCCGTCGCGGAGACCACATCGGCGATTCGGTCCAGCGGATTGCGAGCACCGCTGCTGTCGCGGTCCTTGGGATCGTATTCCTGACACCATTTGTAGACCAAGGCTGGGGAAACGCGGAGTTTGGCTGCCAGCGCCTTGACACCGATGGTGTCGATCGCTCTCCTGAGGACTTCGTGAGATCGCATCGATTTCTCCTGTGTGGTGACGGGAATCGATTAAGATTATAATGGAGGATTTGAATTGGGCTAGAATAAGTTCTAGCTCTGTGTCGCGTCCGGCATCACGTATTTCACCGTTAAAAACTCGCCCTATACCGTTACACATGGATCGAAACTACTCTGAAACAAAACCCGGTGGCTGGGCTCCTCATGGCCGATACCGACCGGCAGCAACCACCATTTGAACTCAGCCGCGTTACCGCAAGTCCAACCTCTAAACGATTGCAGGTAATGAATCTTTCACACGTACAAACCAAGTCCGAAATCCAACAGCAATTGACTTCGATGGGCGTTCACCCACGGAAGCAGTTTGGGCAGCATTTTTTGATTGACGGCAATTTGATGCGGAAGCTCGCCGACTCCGCCGGCATAGGTTCGAACGACCTGATTATCGAAGTCGGACCGGGCACGGGCGGCCTGTCGGACCTGCTCATTGCCCGAGCGAAGCGGCTTATCTGCGTGGAGATCGATCGGAATATGTGCAAGTTGCTCTGCGATCGGTTTAGCACGCATGAGTCTTTTACTCTCATCGAAGGAGATTGTCTTTCTCGCAAACACGAAATCAACCGCACGCTCGCGGCGGAGATAGACAGCTATTTGGGCAATGGAGCAGTGAAACTAGAA
>JANQHN010000111.1 GCA_028282665.1 Phycisphaerae bacterium
CGCGAAGCTCGGTGGGCAACCCCTACCTCTTCGCCGGTCGCACGACCGATCAGATCGACGACGATACGAACAACAGTACAGTAGGGAGTAGACAACGCCAAGCGAATTGAAACTATCCAAAAAACTGCTTCGTGCAATGTGGCCAATTATCCGATTCGAGAGAATGCTACAAAGAAATGGCTTCGCGAAATTTTTTTCTTCTTGAAAAGGCTCGTAAATGGCTTTTGCGTAGCTTCCAGTAGCTACGAACTGTAATTGAGTGTAGGCGTGCAATTCCTAAAAGCGGGCGTTCGAAACAGGGAAGCATGACGACAAATTTTTCGGGAAATCTCTGCCCCTAATTGGTAGGCATGTATCGCACCACCAAAAAGCCGTGAACTGCGAAAGTAAACTCCATTCTTGAGCGAATAGAATCCCCTAGTAACATCTTAGGTAAGCAGTAATAAAGCAGATGCATGAATCGCCAACAATAAATCCATCGACCAATGTAATGGCCTTTGCGTATCGTCTTGAATCCCAAGTCTTCGCACATTCGCTCTACAGAAATAAGTGTAGTCGGAAACGAATGAGTATAGTCATAATAGAATGAGCGTGGAGACCAGGATACGTCTGGGAATAGAAGTACGATGTGCCCTCCGTCAGTAAGGTGCCGTGCACAAACTCCCTTGAGATTTGAAGTTGCGTCTTGCCAAGAGGGAAAATGTTCGATGACATGGGACATGAACAAGAGATCAGATGATTTTTTTAGTGGCGATTCATTTAGAGCGTCCTTGATAATTGAGAATCCCTCACCACGCAAATCCATCGCAAGTTGTTCGTTCTCTTCTGCGGCAAAATAGTCAACGCCACGAGCTCTGCAGTAGTGAGCGAAACCGCCGAATCCAGGACCAATTTCAACTGCACTAGTAAACGTGAGATCGCGAAGAATTCGCTTAAACAAAACTTGTTGGGCAGATATAATTCGGGTTCTGCGCTCTTGAGGAGTTCTGGCATAAAAATCGTATTTCACAAATTTCTCTCCCAGAGTTCTATGATCTTAATCCTACTCCCTGTCGCTATCTGGAAATGACTCGTGATGCGTAAGTCTTGAATTTAGGCGAATTACGCTAGTTTTCAATAGAGACTCGACTGCAGAAGCAACGTGTTCAGGAGTAAGCCATGCTAGGCATTCCTGTGTGTCGCAATGCCGCCTGAGGCATGGACTGCACTTGGCAGTTCTGTAGAGTTCCACTTTCAGATGGGCGGGAGAGATAGGTGAATAACGCTTGGGAGACTCAGGGCCCATAATAGCAACAACAGGAGTTCCTACTGCCGCGGCTACGTGCATCAAGCCAGAGTCATTAGCCAAGACGACGTCACATTTGCTGATAACACCAGGAAGTAAACTGATGGGCGTTCGACCGGTCAAATCAAACACTTTCGTGTCTAATACGGTTTGTATCTTTTTTGCATCAGCTGAATCCGCTTCATTCCCCAGCAGGCAGAAATCCGCACGGATCGATTTTTGAATCAAACGGATGCAATTGGCGAACTTCAGGGGTGCCCAACGGCGTGATGGGTTAGCGCCACCGATGGCAATTCCAATCAGCGGATGTCGCCGTTCCTCAGGTAGTAAATTTTTGAGGGTGGGAGATTCGCTACAGGTTCTGAGAGACGGCGGCGAAAGTGATCCTGGAGGCTGAAATCCTCGCAAAAGTCGAAACTTCTGTAGATACTCGTGTTCCTGATGCCTATAGCTCACGGCCATCACACGCCAAGTAAAGACCAGGCAATCGTCGAATCTGCTTCCAAGTACAAAAGAGGCACCACAAAGGAAGTTAAAGATTGAGCACTTCGCAAGTGTTAGTGGTGTGAGTGGTGTGGTTAGATTAATGAGGAGGTCGAAGCGACGGCCTCGCAAAGTACGCAAGTAGTTCCACGTGCAGGCTAAACCTACAGCAGAAAGGAGGCGTGCCTTGCTAGGCATTGGAAGAATCTCGTCTACACAGGATTCTGCGCTAAGGATTTCGATTCCTTGGTAGCCGGTAAGAGTTATTTTTGTTTTTGGGAAACTATTCCGGATGTGCCACAAGGCGGGCGTAGCAAGCACTGAATCTCCGATCCCTTGGAACAGAGCTACCAGAATGGTTTTTGGAGTTCCGAAAGTTTGCTTATTCGAGGATATCACGGATGTGCTTCCTTGCCACGAAATTAGCTAAAGGCGCTGAAGCCAGTGATGTCGACGCTACTTACCTATTGTGATCTACGGTCAACCTCATTATCCATTGTCACCAGTCACAATAACAGGTCAACCTAGGGTCGTTCGTTCAATTTAGACAATAAAACCCACACAGCACACCCGGCTTGCCAACACGTATTTTTGGCGGTCATGCTCAGGATATGCGACAAGTGTATCGTGAAGAATGCCTTCGGCCTGCGGGTGACGGCTTCGCCGCGAAGTTCGGTGGGCAGCCCCTACCTTTTCGCCGGTCGTATGACCGATCAGATAGGCGACGACACGAACATCATCCTCACTATCTGGGACAATAGGAATCGTACTTACGACCTCAGGCACGGACGGTGGCTGCAAAGGGATCCCGCCGGGTACGTCGATGGCATGAACCTCTATGAGTATGTCAGGGGGAGGCCGAGAGGATTGTTTGATGCATCTGGCTCTAAACAAATATTACGTGGGGTACTCAATATCTTTGCCGCGGCACGTTTATGGTGTCACTAGGGGCAACTCGTATTGGTTGGGGATTTGCCTCTGGCATGTCTGCAATTTACACTCCAAACGCTAACCAATAGTAATGACGCTACGATAGAAGATCGTGGCGATGAAGGCCGAGGTCGAAGCGAGGAGCCTGGGCGAAAAGAAGGTCAGCGCATAACCTGCGTCAGTCTGGCGGGAGCTTTTGGTTGGGTGAGCCGGAGGTACGGGACACTGGCATCGACAAACTTTTTGACGTGCGGCGGTTCAATGTGGGAGTAAGTAGGTCTGACATGGTGCAATTGCGATTTCAGTTTGAAACAGGAGCGATGACGCTGAATTCAGGCGAATTGTTCAGCCCGAACCGACACGCAACAAACCGATGGGAAGTCGTAATCCCCAGTGTGTATGAAATCGTCGGCAGTCATGTAGAACTTCTGTACCAAACGGCCGACAATCAATTCATCGCCGTGACGGCGATTGTCGGTCCGAGTTATTCCTACTTCGAAGACATTGAAGCAGTCCGCTTGGTTGGCCATCGCGACGCCCGCGCATGGCTACAGCGGTACAACTTCATGTTTCCGGATTGCCTGATGGAAGGTATTAAGACCTTCCCCACTGTGCCGAGAAAGAGACCGAAAGCGTCTGAACCGGTGAACGAGCCGCGACCAGCGGCAAACCCGCCGGCGGTGAACATCGGCAACTGGGACGAAGGCGGCAAAGCGTTCGCCGAAGCTTTCAAGGCGGCGAACGATGGTGTTAGTACCGATGCGAAAGCCGCCATGCCGAAACCGGGAGCGAAGCCCGGCGACGAAAACGACGAACAGACCCCGACCCATGCGCCCGACTTCACCTCGGTCAACTGGTTCGGGACGCGGTACACCTTTTCCAAAGGCAACCAATGCCAAGCAGTGCGTGTTTTGTGGGAGGCATGGGAACAAGGTGAACACAGCCTGTCTCAAGAAACGATCGGCAAGCGGATCGGATCTTCTGCCGATCGGTTTGAAATGCGAAAGACCTTCCGCCAGAAGAAACGCAAGGTTTGCGAATATGAACCGCATTCGGCTTTGGGGACCATGATTCAGCAGGGTAGCAAGGGATGTTATCGCTTGGTCCGCCCAAAATCTGACTGATCCGCAAATGTTCCGCGAATGATCCGCATTTCATGCCCGCTTTGATCCGCAAGGTTTCGCGTATGCTTTGAGTATGAACGATCAACGCCTATGCACGCTACGGGACCTCGCCCAACACTTCCGACGATATGACCTATCGATGGCTTGGCTGCGCCGTGAAGCAAGGGCAGGTCGGATTCCCTCATTTCAAGCAGGTCGCCGACTGCTGTTCGATCTTGACGCCGTGGAAGCGGCGCTAATCGAACGCGCGCAGGCCGATGCGCCGACTTCGGCTAGGCGTTGCAGGAACAATCCGTCGAGTAGCGAGTCGTTAAGGAACTCATCGTTCTGCCTGCTGGCTCGTTTTCCGTAGCGATTCAGATTCGGGAAGCGCTCGACCGTGATATCCTCTGGCACCTTCAAACCGAAGGTGAATCCGTCCGGCACCTGGGCGAAGAGGTTCGTCCAGTAGTCCGCCGATGGGAACTGATAGAACGAGAAATCCCCGCCGACGGTCCGGAACGTCTCCGCGTACTCCTCGATGCAGGTCTGTTCGAATTTCCGGCGGGAGAACTTTCCGCGGCTCATGTAGCGCGAATTGCTGTAGATCCGACCTAACCAGCCGGTGTACTTCCAACTCGACGTGCCGAGGAAGACGTTTCGGGTGGCGAGTGACTGGATTCCGGCGGCGAGGCGGTTCAACTTGCGGTCTTCGTCGAATTCGAACAATTCCTGACTCATGGGACCCATCGATGCTGTACACTGCGCAAACATCACGTTTAGGGACGGTCTGACAGGTTTCTCAGCAAATCTAGTGCGTTCTCCGCCATCGCCTGCAGATCCTGTGGTACGTCTTCCATAGCTAGGACAGCCGAGCAATCGGCGATCGCTTCCTCGATACGCGGCGGCGACGAGCGTGCGTAAATCCCGCCGCGATTCAAAAACGCCCTCGCCAGTAAATTTTGTGACACGCCCTCCATCTCCAGGACGGTCGAGTATTCGGCAATCGCTTCTTCAATATGCGGCGGTGACGAGTGTGCGTAGACCCAGCCACGGTGCGATCGTGCCATTGCCTGCAAATCCTGCGGTACGTCTTCCATAGTAAGGACAGCTGAGCAATCGGCAATCGCTTCTTCGATACGTGGCGGCGACGCATTTGCGTAAACCCAGCCGCGGTTCGATTGCGCCATAGCCAAAAGATCCTGCTGTAAGCCTTCCATTTCTAGGATGGCCGAGAAATCGGTGATCGCTTCCTCGAAAAGCGGCGGTGACGAGTGTGCGTAAACCCAGCCGCGATTCGAGCGCGCAATTGCCAGCAGAAATTTCGGTACGCCCTCCATCCCCAGGACGGCCGAGAAATCGGCGACCGCTTCCTCGAAAAGCGGCGGCGACGATAGTGCGTAAATCGAGCCGCGATTCAACTGTGCGTTCTCCAGCAGATCCTGCGGTACGCCTTCCATCTCCACGACGACCGACAAATCGGCGATCGCTTCCTTGATGCGTGGCGGCGACGACAATGCGAAAGCCAAGCCGCGGTGCAGCGACGCCTCCGCTAGCAGATCTTGCGACACGCTCTTCATCTCAAGGACGACCGACAAATCGGCGATCGCTTTGTCGATACGCGGCGGCGACGATAGTGCGTAAGCCAAGCCGCGAGTCGAGCGTGCATCCGCCAGCAAATCCTGAGATAAGCCCTCCAGCTTCAGGACGGCCGAGTAGTCCGCAATCGCTTCGTCGATACGCGGTGGCGACGATTGTTCGTACACCCAGCCGCGAGTCAACCGCGCCTCCGCTAGTAGATTAGGCGGTATGCCTTCCATTTCGAGCACTGTATCAAGGTCCCTTATCGCCCGTTGTTCACGTCCCCCGCTTATTAACCATGCCGTAGCGCGCATGATTCGCGCATGTGCGATCAACTTGGCGGTGGGGCATTGATCTTGTCTCACGATAATGTCTGAGAGTTTCGCCGTCGCTTTATCCCAGTCGGGCTGCTCCTGAGAGATGAGGGTTTTGGAATGATCAAGTACCTCCTGAATCCGAGAAATCGTCTCGCGGTCACACTTGAGATTCGCAGTGTGTAGTAGTATCTCATATTCAGAGATCAGCTCTCGCAGATCTTCGATCGTGATGTCAGGATTGTGATTTCCTGTGTTGACGAAAACCCCATTATGAATCACGGCCCAGTTTGCGAAGCGCGCGTTGCCGAGGCCCGCTTCGCCAATGCCGAAGCTGGCATAGCTTTTGGAGTTGTCACTATACTTATTGGCGGTATCTACGACGGTTTTTTTAAGCTGTGTATGAGCTGAGTTCCGTCCCTCAGTAAAGAGAAGTACGAAACCAAGCACACCGAACAACCCCAACAGTATCGCACCCCAACGAAATCTGGCCTCTCGCTGACGTAGCTTCTCCAACGCGAATATGAAGACTTGGTCGCGTGTCAGTTTAGATAGATCGACATGGTAGCCCTCCAGAACATCCTCGATCAATGAGGTGCGATCAGATTCGGAGGCTGACTTGATCAGCGTGATAGTGCGAGAGACGCTAAAACGGTATGCCAATAGGGCGAGCGCAGCAATGAAAGCAACGAGAGTAAACGGACCATTGACATAATCTATCGCTTCCCACATACCTTCGTTTCCTGTCAGGAGCAACAAACACTGCTGAAACGACGAGTCTTAGTGCGCGCGGTCGCAGAGAGACGTAGCGCGACCTTCATCGCAACCTAGGCAGGTAGCCAGACGAAAGGACTCTTGAGCACGTGACCTACCTCTGCTATTGAACTGGATGCGACCAAATCAGTATTGCCAAACTGGCGTAATCATGCAATGCACTATCACAAGGAAAGCGGCAAACTCGCGCTGCTGGTGCACGGTGATTCCGGCTTTTGGGCCGAGTTCGGTCGACCACTAGCTTGGGTTTCCATGTTCGTCACGCGTGGTGGTCTCGGGTTCAATTCCCGTATGGCGTAGTGACACAAGTGATTGCGAACAAGACACTTGCGTTTCACTTTGTGTATTCCTTTCCGCAGGAATGGACCTCTGGTATGTTCTTGATAAAGAGAATCGACCTATCGAGGGCATACTATTAACATGGGCTGTCTGGAGGGTTGGACGATGGAAAACACAGTTGAGTCGGTCGTCACGTCAGTTGTCAGCTCAGGGGTGGTTTCATCAGCAGCAGTCTGGTTTCTGCGCTCTTTCATAAGTGACCAACTAAGAGCGTCAATTCAGCACGAATACAATCAGAAGCTCGAAGCGTTCAAGGCGTATCAGGAGAGTATCCGTAGTCAGGAAGTTGAGCGACTGAGATCCGAATTGCATATCGTCGCAACTGAACGAGAGATTCAGTTCCGTGGTCTCCAAGAGAGACGGGCTGAGGTAGTAGCAGGAATATATGCAGGGCTTCAACGAGCAAACTCCGTCTTGCAGGTATATGCAAGCGACATCCGCTTTCAGCATTCGACAGACGAAGAACTGCTTGACCGTCTGTCGGAACATTTCGATGCTATCAATGAGCACTTTCACCCCAGCGCGATCTACCTTCCGCGGGAATTGGCAGACCGCATCAGACAAGTGCTTGACAGAATACAAAGGCTAGTACGAGACGTACAAAAAGAACGAAGACCGAACGCGCAGTGGACAGAGCAAGCGTTTGTGCGATTACATGATCGGATCGATGCAGTCCTTGAGGAACTACCGATACGGATGGATGAGGTCGAGAAGGAGTTCCGTAGGTTACTTGGCGATAATGGCTCAGAGGTCAGCCAGAGCGATATCGATGACCGTCAAAGAACGTAGACGGAGATGAGCCATGGCTGAATACAAACGGACCAGGGAGATCATTGCGAGAAGTCAGGCGGACGTGTGGGATGAAGCGAAACTCGAATGGGAATTGGCAGAGGTTTACAGAACAAAGGAACCGGACGTATGCCTTTGTGGGCATCCTCCAATCAATGAACCCTGCGTGCTACGCAAAACGTAAAACGAAAACGAAGTGATCGTAGGTAACTGTTGCGTAAAGAGATTTCTCGGGCTTGCCTCAGCGAAAAGTTTTGCTGCCGTCAATCGAGTGAGTGCCGATCACAGCAGGGCTCTCAACGCAGAGGCGATAGACCACGCCCACCGCAAACTCTTGACCAACGACTGTGAGCGTGAATTCTACTTCAATACGTTGCCAAAGCGTAGACTGACCAGCAAACAGTTAGATAAACGCATCCAGATCAATGGTAAAGTGCTGAAGCGGATTATGAATAGTCGAGATTTGTGATCAGCACAAGACAATCTGCTGTCCTCAAAGGATGCTTGCCACTGCTTCAGCAGATAGAGGGTGCCTGATATGATATACTCCAGCTAAATCTACAAGGCGGAGCGCGTTACGAGATCAGTGCGTGTTCGCCAGTCAATGTAAGTGTCGATCTGAACTCCAATATCTGAGATTCAAGTCCGGCATCGCCATTGTGAGATATTTTCTCGTTGCAGGGGGGGGATCTAACACGGCAATTTCCTCAGTCCTTTACGTACTCTCTCGTCCTCACTATGCGCATAACGCATGGCCATTTGCGCTGTGGACCACCCGCCGAATGCCTGAAGCTCTTTGAGTGTCATTGTCCGTCCGGCCCGAGTCGCCGCCGTGTGCCTCAACGTATGAAAAGTCACGTCGCGCGTACCGACGCCGGCAGCCTCCAGATCTTCACGAAGCATGGAGGCGGAAGCGGACGAGACTGGAAACGGCAACGCATCCGGATGCATCTTGGAGACGTAGACCTTGAGTTCGCGAGCGGTCTCTTTGAGCAGCGGTACCGAGACCGCCGCCTTGTTGTTGGCGGATTCGACCTTGCGAATGAGTGGTGCTTTAAGGGTAAGGTCCAGATCGCGAACTCGCACGGCACTGAGGTGTCCACGCCGCAGAGCCGTTTCTAGTGCCATGCGGTAGATCCAGTACCGATGTGTGCCATCGAGGTTGTAACGCATATCGTCTGTGGCCTGGCAGTATCGGAGCAGGGCGGAAATCTCTTCCTCGTCCAGGGATCGACGCTCCGCTGTTCGCCTCGATACACCGGACAGACCATCCAGGCGATTGTGGCTCGACCTACCGGTGCGGCTAAGCCATTTTCCGAAAGACCGCAGCGCGGTCGTGTAGTGATTGCGGCTGGCGGGTGACAGGTCCAAATCATCGAGCGCCGCGGAAATGATTTCCGTATTGAGCTCACTGACAAAGACCACCCCAGCCTTCTTGATGGTTGCGTCCACGCGATAACGGGTGCGTTTGGCATGATCGTCGGTACGCCCGCGGGAGAGGATCGACTTTTCGAAGTCGTCGATGTGCTGGGCCAGGTGCCCGGTATGGGAGCCGCCGTGGCGACCGACCAATCCGAGTTTCGCGAGAGCTTTGGTGTGCCGTACGGGTAGGGCGTCGATCCAGGTGGCCAGGTCCGAGGGAATCGGATCGCCGGCCAGCTGGCATGCAATCAGCCGATCGACGTTGCCAGCAAAACGCTTCGCGGCATTGGCTTTCTGCTTGGATGTAGCGTCGCAGATAACGAGACGACTCCGTCGCAAACCGATGGTCAGATCAAGCTGCCACACGCGGTTGCCTCGGCGGTCTTTGATCTTGTTGAGCCTCACGCGAAAATCCCATTGTCAGACGGGCGTCTGCCATAACGATGGTCCACAGTGTATTAGTTTGACTGAAGCGTGTCC
Organism: Phycisphaerae bacterium; assembly: GCA_028282665.1. Taxonomy (GTDB): domain Bacteria; phylum Planctomycetota; class Phycisphaerae; order UBA1845; family UBA1845; genus JANQHN01. Next base: position 9,501 of record JANQHN010000111.1, read on the forward strand.
ATCGATTAGGATGCCGCGCTGCCTGGAAACAAGCCAAAAACTGCGATATGGGGTACTGCCGGAGGAGGGACTCGAACCCTCACCTGGTTGCCCAGACGGGATTTTGAATCCCGCGCGTCTG
>JANQHN010000109.1 GCA_028282665.1 Phycisphaerae bacterium
GCCAGGCCTGCATGTCGTCAGTCGGGTCGTGCGTTTTGATTTCCCGGGCAGGAACGCCCACGACGGTTGACATGGGAGCGACGTCGCCGATGACCACCGCTCCGGCACCGACTACCGCCTCGTACCCAACGCGAAGATTCTGGATGATGGTTGCGCCGATGCCAACGAATGCGCCGGACTCGACCGTGACCCTTCCAGCCAGGCGAGAACCGGGACAAACGTGCGTGGCGGTACCAATGAGTGTTTCGTGATCGATTACGCATCCCGTGTTAAGGATGGCGGAGTCGCCGATCTGGCAGTGGGCGCAAATAATCGCGCCGGCGGCGACCACGATGTTTTTGCCAAGTGTGACGTTTCGGGCGATTCGGGCGGAGGGGTGGATGGCGTTGATCAACTCGAAATCCATGGATTCGATCTGGTCTGCGAAACTCCTCCGCACACCGTTATTCCCAATCGCGACTACGCCCTGATAAACGCCGAACTGCTCGCGGATTTCGGAAAGTTGTTCGATGCTTCCAAGGACAGGTACACCGTCGATACGCCGACCGTGGATTTGCTCGTAGGAATCGACAAAACCGACTACATCGTATTGCTTCATATTGCACAGGATATCCAGGACAACACGCCCATGACCTCCCGCACCAAATATGAGGCATTTGTTACGTTTGGGGCGGTTTTGTGCCTGATCCATGTGGCTACCTTCATTGGTGTACGAATGTCCAAACGAGCCCACTCGAAGTATCATGATTAATAAAGCCTCCGAGTAGTCCCACCTTGATTTATCGGACAATTATTCGGTGTGCTGAACCGATTTCACATGGTAGCCGTAGAAATGGACCGAGCTTGATGGTACGCACCGAACTTGTGAATCACAAGGAATTAAAGTGGAATTTCTTGGTTGCGTCCAACGTATGTGTTGTGCATTTTGGGGCAGGCATGAATTGTAGGTGGCGATGTGCCGATTGACGAGAAGAGCGGGTGCCTTTAAGATTCGCGCAAGTTTCCAAACGCGAATTCCTGCTGTAACTCTTTGTTAGGAATTAGTTTAGATGTCGGACGACAACGCCAGCCGCGGAGCGTCTTTGTTAAATCTCCCGTTTGTGATTGCCGTGGTGTTGCTCGTTGGCGTAGCCGTGCTGATGGGGCCATTAGCTAGCCATTTCGGGTATCGCAGCGCCAAAAAGCCTCTAGAGTTGCGTGCTTCGCTGGATTCTCTGGATGCGAGTCGCCTCGGTCCATATGAGGTCGTGCACAAAAATGTACTCGCTCCGACTGTGATCGAGCAGCTTGGGACCGAATCTTACATCGATTGGGTTTTGAAGGATACGCGGCGTAAGCCGAACGAAACGACCTACCGGGTGCATCTCCACGTCGCCTATTACACGGGTGGACATTATCTTGCGGTACACAGGCCCGACGTTTGCATGATCGGGTCGGGATACGAATTGGCGGATGCAGAGAACACCTATCTTGAGATCAAGACTCTAGCCCCCGAGCGTTCAACCGTACCTATCCGCGTATGCACATTTCAACGTACGAAGATCTTTGATGATCAGCAGTTCGTTGTGCCCTACACTTTTTTTTGTATTGATGAATTCAGGGCAACAGAGAAGGGCGTACGTTTCAAATTGAACGATCCATCGTACAATCATGCCTTTTTCTGCAAAGTCGAGCTACGGTTCATGCAGGGCACTGCGGAAGCGAAGTATGCGTCGAAAGAAGAAAGCCTAACCGCGTCGGCAGATTTCCTCAGCTACGTATTGCCGATTTTGATTTCGGACCATTGGCCTGATGTGGCAGAGGTGGAGCAGGCCCTTGCTGAGGAAAATTAGGTTCGCTGGGGATGGAGCGTGAGCTGCTTCTCCCCGAAAGAGCCTTGGTTGACTCCCTAGCGCAAGTTGAACACGCCAGTGGACATCGTTCGTTGGCTTCCACGATTAATGGATAGCAAAAGATGGCCAAGAAATTAAACAAGAACCTCGTCATCGTTCTCTCGCTTGCGGGTTTTGCGCTGATCATCGTGTTGTCGGTTCTGATGATCATGCAACTCAAGAAGACGGATCCGGAACGCAACCGGCAAATGGCTGAGGCGCATTATGAACAGGGTGATTTGCGAACCGCAATCAGGCTGTACGGGATGGCTTGGCAAAACGGCAATGACGAGCGTGATCTTGTCCGGCAAGGTGAGCTCTTATTGGAATTTGGGGATGAGCGGCGTGCTATGCAGGCGTGGAACATGGCCCGTACGTCAAATCCGGCGCTTGTGGAGGCCTACGAGAAACCGATTGAGCTTGACCTGCGGCGTGCTCGCCTGTCTCGTGATAACGTGACATGGAGTCGCGTACTCGAAGTGTCGAGCAAACTGAAAGAACAGGATACGGCAAACGCACTCGCGCACAACGCCACGGGCCTCGCGTTGATCGGCTTGAAGGATCGAGACGAAAGAAACGAGCGCGAGGGCGAGGAGGCATTGCAGCGAGCAGTACAACTTGCGCCTGAGGAAATCGACTACGCGCTTGATTTGATGATCCACTATTACCAAAAGCGGTTCGTAGCGAAGCAAGACGGCGAGTTCGAGGAGGCAACTCGTTGGGAGAAAAAGGCAGAAGATTTTGCGACGACCTTGAAAGAACGATTTGCTTCAGCGGGCAAGTCCTCGACGAAGCTGTATTTGGCTCTCGCTAGGGTAGCGGGGTTGGATAAAAACGATGAACTCGCGATGTCCTACTTTAAGAAGGCTCTCGAATTGGCTGAGGATGATGATGAAGCGCTTTTCGACGCCAAATTTGGTTTGGGGCAGTACTTTCAGACGAAGTGGGTAGCGGCGTTGCGGCGGACAGGTAAAACCGAACAGACAGACAAACTTTACGAGGACGCGATTGCCAGATTTCGAGAATGTATTGACATCGATAAGGAGGATTGCGGCAGCTACATTGAGCTTGCCAAGATGTACCGAATAGGTGAGGAATTTGAAAAGGCTTGGACCGTTTGCGAGGAACGGATCGAACTGGGGTTGAAACACGCGAGGAAAGGTTTGACAGGCATCATTGAGGTGATGCAATGGACGGACCTG
>JANQHN010000199.1 GCA_028282665.1 Phycisphaerae bacterium
CGTCGGCGTCGTTCGTAAGCACGTACCCCTCCAGGTCAACAAATCTCGCCACACGAGTGTATCCGCCGACAATGTACGAAATGTCCGGCATCGAAAAACTGTTTGGGGCATCTGGCACTGAGGCCCGTGTGGCAGCATCGGGAAACGCGGGAGGTTGTCCTTTTATTTCACTAAGGATGTTCGCATGACCATGAAGCGTGTGAAGTTCGGCAATGTCGGAATGGCAAGATCCGCAGGCTGACGAGCCAATGTAGTCGGCCCCGGCATTGGTAATATCAGTCGTGTTGTTGAACGGCCCCGGCGAGTTGTCGTTATTGTTTTGGTTGTCGTTAGTGTTCGTCGGAGGGTGAAATGGTCCACAGCACCCCAACGAGGAAACCATCAAAAACGCCGATGACACAACGATAGCACGGAAAAACCCGATACGCGAGCGAAATGATCGATGTTGTCTGCGAAGTTCGGTCATGTTGACATCCTTCCTGGCGGTGATCGGTGTCGAATCAGTCCGCTGAGCGTCACCGTGCGGACTGCGGATGCTCGTGATTGTTCCGTATGGTAACGTCCCGACCAATCATCGGCAATCAATTTGCATACCAAACGCAAACGATTCAAATGGCCTATTTGGAGTAGGAGATCAACCCGTCCGGTTGTGATTTTTCAAAATCGAAAGGAAAGAGCGTTTTTCCGCTTTGGGCACACGTCTTGAATTTTGTTTAATTGGTTTATTCTTGTCCGTTCATCGACCTGTGATTTGAGAAAGTGGGCGGTCAATCAGAACGCGGCGCGAAGTGTCCTAGTGTTGCGTTTCAACAAGAGGCGCCGTGGAGCACGAACGGTTGAACTTCCAGCAGACGCAGTGATTGCCGCCTGGACAATCTTTTTGTTAGGTGGCTTGGCGAACGAATCGGCATTTTGTTCGCACGTCAACCAAACAAAAAGTGTCACGGCTCGGCACAGATAGAACAGCAGAAAGCAACAGCGTGAAATTTGTCGGCCTTGATGCACCAATTCATGAAGAAATGCAAAGCAAGCAATAGCGCCTTAATGCGAAAACAATGCAAGAAAGAAGCCGAACAAAACTTGAACGAGTTATTGACTATAAGCCGACAAGGAGGTAGGTTTAGCGATATAGAAAACGATAGGCACTTTGGATTCTCCAAAAATACGGAGTTTGAAATGACTGCGATACATAAGCTGAATGCAGGTCGGGATGGGGCGACTATCGTCGCGTGCATGTTGCTGGCCACTGTGGGATTTTCCTGTACGCAGGTTAGTCCGCCCACCAACGACAATGATAACACGCCTGCGAATACAAATGATAACACACCGGCCAACACGAACGATAATACCCCGGCGAATACTAACGACAATGAACCGCCCGCTGAAAAGACAGCGCATGCGGTCATTTTTGATGATGTCCTTGGGCGTAATTATGAGGGACCGTCGGACTGCCTTATCTGCCACTCGGACGTTGGTGATGAGATGCTTGCGTCAGGGCATTGGAACTGGCAGGGAACAAGCACGGGGATCATTGGCCGAGAAGAGGAAATCCACGGTAAGCGTGATTTGATCAACAATTTCTGTATCGCGGTTCCTTCAAACGAGGGGCGTTGCACTCAGTGTCACCCAAGTTACGGGTGGAGCAACAATTCGTTTGATTTTGAAGACCCTGCCAACATTGACTGTTTAATCTGCCATGACACAACCGGTACTTACAGCAAAGCCAAGGCAACGGCCGGACTTCCTGAAGAGGGTGTCGACCTGCAAGTTGTAGCCCGTGCCGTGGGAGAACCTAGCCGTGAAAACTGCGGCAAGTGCCATTATTTTGCCGGTGGAGGCGACAACGTGAAGCACGGTGATCTTGCCGCGGTTTTGAACAACACTTCGCGTGAAGCCGACGTTCACATGGGCGTTGACGGACTAAACTATTCTTGCCAGCAGTGCCACATTACAAAAGATCATGGCATTGCCGGCATGCCTCTTCATTCTCGGGATGAAGCGGGTGTTGATGTTGCCTGTACCAACTGCCACATCGAATCAAACCTTCATCAGGAGCTTGATGTTATCAACATACACCTTGATTCGGTCGCGTGTCAGGCTTGTCACATCCCAGCTATCGCCCGCCAGACGCCGACCAAAACTTATTGGGACTGGAGTGAAGCAGGTCAGGACATCGATCCCATCCCGACCGATCAATTTGGCAAGCCGACTTATGACAAGAAAAAAGGTAGCTTCGTTTGGGATATGAATGTCAAACCCGAGCTTAAATGGTTCAACGGGCAGTGGCGTCGCGTTGTGATTTCGGATGAGCGGCACTACGAAACCTTGCCGGCCATCCTCGCCGAGCCTGTTGGTTCCTTCGAAGATGCCGGTTCGAAACTTTATCCGTTCAAAAAAATGGAAGGTAAAACTCCCGCTGATCCCGTAAATCAGATCATGGTCGTGCCTCACTTGTTCGGGACGGCTGGCGGCGAAAATCCTTACTGGGGTAAGTTTGACTGGAAACTGGCGTTGGAAGAGGGCGCCGCCTATGCCGGCCAGGACTATTCAGGTGAATATGAGTTCGTAGAAACCGTCATGTACATGAGTGTAAACCACGAGATCGCCCCCAAGGAGCAGGCTCTCGGGTGTACGGACTGTCATGCCGGTGGGATCGATTGGGTAGAGTTGGGCTTTGATGATGACCCGTGGGAGGGCACTGGCAGACCGTAATCACGGCGCCGGAGAATCAGCCAATTCGGATCGTATGAACGGCTCTCTGCCGCACGCAGTAGTGTGGCAGGGAGCCGTTTTATAGGCCTGGTAAGGTCACAGCTTACGATTTGCACATTGGACCGCAAATCGCTATCGTGATCGCCTCGCTGGGCGGTCAACACACCGGTTTTTGGCGTCGAATCCGCCGATCAGCCGATAACTACAGCAGGCCGATTGCCCGAAGCTTTACGGGCAGGATTTCTGCAGGGTCGAATCGCGTCTGATGATCCTTTAGATTTGTGTTCATTCTCGAGTGAAGAAGCGATAACAGGCTGGGGAGTAACATGCTGAAAATCATCTCGATCTGCGGGGCGCGCCCTAACTTCATGAAAATCGCACCGGTTATGGCCGCATTCGAGCAATCGGGTGAAGTTGACAGTGTGCTCGTGCATACAGGGCAACACTATGACGAAAACATGAGCCGACTCTTCTTCGAACAACTGGGCATTCCCAAGCCCGATGTCAACCTTGAAGTTGGAAGTGGTTCGCACGCTGTACAAACCGCCGAAATCATGAAACGTTTCGAGCCGATTTGCCTCGAACAAAAGCCGGACTGGGTGCTTGTTGTCGGTGATGTCAATAGCACTATCGCTTGCGGCTTAGTGGCCAAAAAGCTGGGTATTCGTTTGGCTCACGTTGAGGCGGGACTTCGCAGTTTTGATCGCAATATGCCGGAAGAGATCAATCGCCTGCTGACTGACGCTATCAGCGATCTTTTATTCGTCACGGAACCCAGCGGTTTGAGAAATTTGCAACGCGAAGGCATTCCGGAAGAAAAAATCGCCTTTGTCGGTAACGTGATGATCGATACGCTCCTGATGCACAAAAAAAGAGCAGATGATTCGAACATCCTGGAGCGG
>JANQHN010000386.1 GCA_028282665.1 Phycisphaerae bacterium
GACCTGGACGCCGCTTTCCGCGAGTTCATCCCGCCCTTCGGCGCGGCCGGCAACCCGGTGGACATCACCGGCGGCGAGCCGCCGCAGACCTACGCGAACACGATCAAGCTGGGGCTGGAGGACGAGCGCATCCACGCGCTGATCCTGGGCTACTGGCACACGATCGTGACGCCGCCGATGGTTTTCGCGAAACTGACCGCCGAGGTCGTCCAAGCCGCCCGCAAGAAAGGCATCGACAAGCCGGTCGTCGCCTCGCTGGTCGGCGACGTGGAGGTCGAGGAAGCGTCGGAATATCTCTACGAACGCGACATTGTCGCCTATCCCTACACGACCGAACTCCCGGTCAACGTGCTGGGGGCGAAATACCGCTGGGCGCGGAGCGCGGGATTGTTGTAACCAAAGGGAATCGATACTCCGATACCCAAGGTGTTTGTTAACGATCCGCCGCAACGCCTTGCCGCGTTTAGTTGCTCAACAAACAAATCTGGTGCTACTCAGCAACCTACTGATGGTTTAGAGCAGCTTTGGCACTTTCTAGGTGGTTCCGGATTTCGTCGCTATCTGGATTTGCCGCAGTCGCACGCTCAAGCCATTTGATGGCTTGTTGAGTTTCACCAGCTTTGAAATAACCCCATCCTAGTGTGTCTAACAAATTCGCGTCTGATGGGCGTTTCTCAACCGCACGCTTTGCCAGTTCAACACCTTCAGATACATCTATTTCGCGATCGATTAAGAACCAAGCTAGTTCGTTAAGATGGCCAGGATGTTCTGGGTAAACCGCAACCAGCTTACGATAATCGAATTCCGCCAGCTTCAAATCCCCCAACTTCGCGTACGCCTGAGCTCGATTTTTTAGCGCAATGGAGTAATTCTTGTCGATCTCAAGAGATTGCGAATAGTCGGCAATCGCCTTATCAAGATTCCCCATTCCGAAATGAACCCAGCCACGATTGTTGTATACCACAGATAGCGTTGGCCCAACTTCGACTGCGCGGTTACAGTCTAGTAGTGCAGCTTCGAATCGATCCAGGTTTCTATTTGCGAGGCATCGATTTATTAGCGCAGGAAGATGGAAAGGGTCGAGTTCCAGGGCCTTCGTAAGCGATTCGATCTGGTTTTCTGCAGCCTTTTGCTCTTGAGAATTGTAGAACCAATCCCAAGCACTCATTTTGGGCCGAGGGATATGTTCACGATCAATTGCAACATATTTTGATGGATTAATTCGCACTTGAGAAATTTGCCAGGTCGTGAGGTACCAAGCGTCCTTGGGGATTTTCTCAATACGGCACATTCTCATCGTGCGTCCGAGCTTCGCTCTAAACTTCCGAGACATTAGCTCGAGCATTCCCCGATAGGCCTCCCGGGTCGCTTCATCGCCCTCCGCCTTGATCACATTCTTAGCATTCTGCAATGATGGGTTGTGATCAAGCGCATAGAGCATTGCCAACTCTTGGCCCAACTGAAACTCACATTCGAGTTTGTCTCGGGTCGCTGCGTCAGCACCCGCGAACCTCTCCAAGAACGCCGACTTAAGATTGATTTCCGCAAGCGATCTTACATCAAGGTCAGTGAACGAATAGTCTTGCACAAGATCCGCGACCCGTTGATAGAGCCTCAGTTCCCAGAGCGCGTCGACATAACGGTTCACAACTCGCACCTTGCCGCCCAGACGCATCGCACCCGGTTGAGACTGGCGTCGGAAAGCACGATCATACATAGCAACGAAAACGTCTCTCGATCCTTGCTGAAGAAAAAGATCACCCAAATACGACTGCAGTTCAGGGTTGTCAGGGTCGATTTTGAGCAAATTTGTGTAAGCAGCGTAAACGCTTAATGGCTTGGGGTCCTTTCGTACAATTCCCTGATCGTGAATTCCGACCGTTTTCGCGAGTAATGACGCGAAAGAGAGAGCTGTTATAGGATCATCAGTGTTCGCCTTCACGGCATCCGCCATTCTAGCCTCGATCTCCGCCAATTGATGCCGCTTACGGGTCGCCGATAAATTTAGCGCGATCTTCCTTACTCGCTTGAATTCGGCTGCCGTTTCTTCTTGAGAGTCGAGGAAGAAGAAGAAGAGCCACGCAAGATCGTAGTTTTGGCGAGCCAACTTGGGATCTAAGAACTGTTTTGGCGTCATGAGCAATACCGCCTCCAAGCGCCCGCCGTCTCCAAGCGGCATCGTCCGCAGCCTCGCTAATCGCGAATACTCATCGGGTGTAAGCAGCCGCCCCACGGCGACCGCAGCGGCAGCCTTTAGGGCGTTTTCGGATTCGCCAAACTCAACAGCCACCAGGGGCAAAAGAATCTCTTGCCGCTCCAGTTTTGAGGCAAGGTACGTGGCTTGACCTTCGCTCAGAAACGGAGAATCGTATTCGAATTCGCCAGATTCCAATTGTAGTAGATGCACAAACTCATGATAAAGGGTCGGAAGGAGCGACCTCCGCAACGCCCTAAGAGCAACGGCTGCCCGCTTACCTATGTCGACGAAAGCACTATGCTCAGGGTAGAATTCGTCTAGGAATGATTCATCGATCGCAATTCCGATTTCACGGTTGTCGACATCGAAGTACCCGACTTTCCCCTCGACTGCATCCCAACCAGAATGGGCAGCGCGCAACCTTTCAGTCGATGAGTAGACCCGCACTGTGATGCGATTATTGAAGCGGGTCTTCTCCGGAAGACGGTGGCGTAATATTTCGACATTCCGGGAGTACTGGCTTGAGAAGAATTCGACCCCGCCAATGACAACAGTCGGTATAGCGAATAGGCCATGAATATCAGCCAATGAGTGAGTTGGCCACTCCTCCGCTCCCATCCCGAATTGCCTCAACACAGTCCGGTTAAAGGCGGATCTCTCTTTGCCAGTCAGACTCAAGTAACCAGAGGAAGACCGAAAGCTCGGAAAAGCATCTTTAATTTCCGACACAATGTTGATCTTGCCAATTGGAGTATCCACTTCCCAGCGCTCGGTTGCTCCAAATGCTGGCCAAGCGAGAAACGTCACGCCAATGATCGCAATACTTAGGATTGCTATCGGATTACGGGCTCGGGCTCTCATCGCGATCGCCGCAGAGCGTTGATAAGGTCGTTGAGACGAGCACTATTATCTTCCAGATTGCCGTACCGTCGCAGAGTACCATCTGACAGTTCACTCAGAAGTTCGACGGCATCTCTTGGCCGTGGAGGAACATTTACAGCACCACCCGATCGAGCGCCGCGAACTCGATAGGTAACCTCAGCAGCCTCTATATCCGATTCGGTGACGTAATAAACTAGGACAGAAGAATTTCCGTCCAGAACCCCGATCTCCGCAATTGCTTCTGCTCCCTTTCTTACGACTAGTTCTTCGTAAGTAGAAGAGGTTCTGTTCTGTACTACGAGAAATCTATATTTGTTTTGCCGAATTCTAATAGCAGGTAAGGTCTCGAGCTCCGAGACCGCAGTTTGCCAAGCTGGCGTGCGCGCAAACCTGGGTTTCGGAAACTCTTCCGCAATCACCTTTCCCTTGTTGACTAATGTCCGCACAATATCTGTATTCAGACCTGACATAGTTATACGCGAGACCTGGGGACCCGGTTGAGCAATCGATTTATGTTGGAATTTATCCCATGCTAAATAGGCGTTGAGGCATAAGGAAAAAACAGCGACACCTGCGAGAATTTTGTCAATCGGATGCTTGCGAACCAGCTCCTGTTTATCACCGTCAACACCAGTAATATCCGACTTATTACTTCCATCAGGTCCAGTAATTGTAGAATTCTTAGGCATCTTCTAAATTCCTCAGTACACGTAGCCCCGAAAAAGATCTTATTTCTTCTTAATCAACATTTTCTCATCGATTTTAATCAGACGGGCACTTGCCATGCACAACGTGTCTTAGCTAACAATCGTAACTCAAATCAAAATTATTTACAACTTAATGTTGTTTTCGCCGCCTAACTTCCTGCGGTTGGAAGTGCTGCGAAAGATTGGAAAAAATGGCATGAAATTGGCGTTTGCAAACGAAATTCACAATCCAGTCAACGTGCTGGGGGCGAAATACCGCTGGGCGCGCTCGGCGGGACTGCTGTAACCGCCGGCCTACTTTCAGGCGAAAGAAGAACGGGGGCTGCCGATCGGCAGCCCCCGTTGTCGTGTGGCCAATAGTCCGTTGTCTCAGGTCAACTTGTCCAGGTCGGCCAGCACCTGGTCGGGATGCTCGGGCGGCTTGACGGTGGCGTAGGACTTGAGCACCTTGCCGTCCGCCCCGATCAGCACCGATTTCCGCGGCGACTTCTCGGCGCCCGGTTCGGTGACGCCGTAGGCCGTGGACATCGATCCGTCCAGGTCGCTCAACAGATCGTACGGAAACTCAAACTTCTGCTGGAACTTCTTGTTCGCCTCGATCGGGTCGAAACTGACGCCGATGATGACGGCGTTGCGGTCGTTGAAATCTTGGATTCGATCACGGAACCCCTTGCCTTCGACCGTTCACCCGGGTGTATCGGCTTTCGGATACCACCAGAGAAGAACATTCTTCCCGGCGTATTGCGCGAGATCGACCGACGTTCCGTCCTGATTCGACAGGCTGAACCCCGGCGCGGCCGCGCCAACGTCGATGAGTGCCATAACGCTCCTTTAGGGTCTTCACGTTGCGGATAGGCCGGTAGTATATCACCTACTCAAATACGCACCATGCACTGCGCGCCGTCGCCGGTGATTTTTTCGGGCGCGGCTCAGGGCAAGGGTTCGTCGGTCCATTCGTCGCCGATCACTTCCGGCGTATCGAACGCCAGTAATCGCTCGTAGTGGTAATCGACATCTTCGGCCAGGAAGGCCGTGGCGACGCCCTGCGCGAACCGGTTGGCCCCTTGCGTCACCGCGGGGATGTCGCCCGTCAGCTTACTGTGGCTCAGGGTCGCCGCGTAGTTCATGCAATGCAGCCGGTCGAGGCCCGGTGTCGCGCCCGCGCGGCGCTCGCGGAACTCGAAGATCGGCCCGAGATAGGGTGCGCTGGCAAGCGCTTCGTCCTGCTCCGACGGCGGCGGCACGAAGGCGTCGGCCCAGGTCAGAATGTTGTTCGCGAACGCCGCGAGTTCGGGCCGGCGCGACGCATCGAATTGGAAGCCGGTACCGAAAATCACGAAATCGCAGGTATAGGCTCCGCGCGGCGTTTCGATCACGACGTCATCGCCCGAGTCCGTCATGGACCGGATCGGGCATCCGGTATGAAGATGCCCGTTGGGGAAATCGGTCACGCGGCGGATCGACGTGCCTGGGGGCGGGGTCTGACAGCTGTCGTTGTAATGCAGCAAGCGCCACTTCCAGGCGTCAGGCAACGAGTACCACCCGTGCACGATGCCGGGACTGCCGATGCCGGTCAGCTTGTTGATGCGCGGGATATCCGGCCGGCGGCACAACACGCGGACTTCGGCCGCGCCGCTTTCCAGCGCCACCGCGGCATTGTCGAAGGCCGACGCCCCGGCCCCGATCACCGCAACCCGCTTGCCGGCGAGCGCGTCGAAATCGATAAACTCGTTGCTATGCGATCGGCGCGCGGGGTCGATGTTTTGCGCTTCCGGCGGCAGGCTT
>JANQHN010000082.1 GCA_028282665.1 Phycisphaerae bacterium
AATTGTCGTTAACCGGCGGGCAGGTGGATTGCACGATGAAACAATCCTTGCCTCGTACGTCGGCGTTGAGCTTGACCAACGTCTCCCCGTCCGGAAAACGGCTGATGTCCGCCTTGCCACGCGCTATATCTAGGTAGGCGCAGATCTTGTCCGTCAGGTCGCTACTGGCAGTGCCGCCGAAGACCAAAAGGCCGTCGGGGGCTGCTTCTTCGTCACGGACCACATTGATCATCGGTCACCTCTCGGAAGTTGCCGATCGTTCGTTACTTCCTATACGAAGGAAGTACGAACGTTCAACCGCTTCATTACTGCGGACACTCAGGTGACAACCCGGCCAGGACTCGAACCTGGAACGCCAGGACCAAAACCTGGTGTGTTGCCAATTACACCACCGGGTTAGCAGGCAGCCATACCGGAGTGAACCATCGAAACGCTCATCCCGGATTGCATATTGATGTTGAAAGCCGCTTAAAAAGCGAAGTGCTCGCGGCGGCAGCCCAAATGCCGAGGCCTGAACGTTCCGCCGCGAAGAGGAACGCCCACCAGCCAGCTCATCGACCAAGCCGACTCGCCCCCTGGGCAATGGGTTTCAACGACTCCGGTCACAACCAGAGTGAAGGGGGGAGATTACGAAAAAGCTATCTCTGAGTCAACAGCAATTCGCAAACGAAGGCCTGGACAGTGGCGAGTGCGTCTAATCCTAAATCACCGCTACGCTGGGCGAATCGAACAGCCAGGCGAGGGAACAGAGTGGAAATCCTGGCCGACCGGCTGGACGACACGTGCGGCTAGCTCAGTTTGTGGCGAGCCTTTCGGCGGATTGCTCACACGCGGATGTGGATAACTCAAAGAGCCAAGACGGTTGTAGTGTGGAAAATAAAGAAAAAATGCAAAAAGCCGAGCTTTACTGCGGTTCTTTTTGGTAAAATAGATAGAATATAGGGCGTTATTATTTAGTAAACAGGGATGAATGACCGATAACTTCAGTGCGTTAAGCGAGTGGAATTGTGGAAAATAGGGGAAAAGTCACATGGTGCGGAATTTCGTGAACACATTCCTGCGAGTTGCAACGATGATGCTGGCCGGAGGCATGATGCTCGCCACCTCGTGCTCCATGAGTCAAGTGGCTGCGGTTGCCCGCGGTTTCGCGGATGTCGTTGACCCGCAGGATGAAGAAGTCACTTTCGGTGACCTCATTGATAGTGCGATCGGCGAGGAAGATGACGTCGATTTCGGCGATTGGGTCTCAAACCAGATGGAGAACTGGTAGGGAGACTCGGTCAATTGCCCGATCACCGATTCGAAGGCGGTGGGCGTGCATGACAGTACGCCGAGATTTGACATTTCCAAAGCCAAGAAATGGGTTAGGTGGCGGCGTAAGCAGGGAGGCGAGCGTCGCTGCACCTGTACGCTGCTGATCCAGTCGAAGCGGCGCTCTCGCCGTAGCTCCTCCCGGATTTTCTCCATCTGATTATCCCACAGCCCCGTCACACTTTTGCCCCGCTCTAAGAGTCATTACAAGGTAGATGTTGGAACCTCTTTACCCAAGGTCTATGATGACATCGAGGAACGGATGGTCACGTTTCACCTAGAGCAAGCTCTAGCCAGGTGTAGCGTCCAATACCGCGTTTTGTACTGCTGGAAGGTCGACATTCAACGCTACGTTTGGATTGAAGCTGCTATAAGAGCGGGTTAACACGCATGTTCAGCACCGGATACTACGGCTACTTCTCTGACTATCTCTGGTGGTGGATCGTCCTCGCGTCGTTGATTCTGCACGCCTATTGTTTTTTCAAGTTCACACGCCGAACCGAGCGTAAGCGATTTCGGCTGATTGTAGGGAACGTGCTGATCGGGCTCGTGCTACTTTGCTTCGTGGGTTTGATCGCGGAAAGCTACTTGCGGTTTCTGTGTGTGCAAACGGATTCGTTTGGCACGACGCTGACAGCGAAGAAATGGTTCGCCGTCTATCCGCAGCTTAATTCGTTGAGTCACCGCGATCACGAGTGGGCAGAGACCAAACCCGAGGGCGTGCGAAGGATCGCCTTCGTTGGCGATTCGTTTACGTACGGGTGGGGAATCAATAATCGGGAAGACCGATTCACGGACGTGATTCAATCGCGATTCGACCAACGCAGTCTAGGTGCGGTTGAAGTGATGAATGTCGCCTGGGGTGGTTGGAATACGCGCGATCACTTCAAAGCCATCAAGCAGATGATCGAGAAGTACGATGTTGACGAGGTTGTGCTTTGTCATCTTCCCAACGATATTGAGACATTGCTTCCGACAACCGATAACTTCGATCCGATCAAACCACCTGATAGTAAATTTATTCGTACTGACTCATCGTTTCTACTGGATTATTTGTACCACAGGTTCTATGCGTATCTGGTGCCGTCGGTCCGCGACTACTGGGAGTGGTTGGCCGCTGGTTACGCCGATCCCGCAATTTGGCGAGAACAGTCAATTCGCTACGCGGCGATCATGGGAGTTTGTCAGCAAAACGAAGTGCAACTGCGCGTTGTTCTTTTGCCGTTTATACGAACAAAGCCAGGTTCGTATAATGGGCAAGCGATCAACGACCAAGTACGAGGAGTCTTCGAGCCGTTTGGCGTGCCGGTGGTCGATCTTCAGCCGGCAATCGAAGGTTACACACCGTCAGAGTTGATTGTGAATCCCGCGGATCATCATCCGAACGAGATGGCGAATAAACTCTTTGCCAACGCGATTTGGCAGGCTTTTTATGAAGAAAGTATCGCTCAGGACACTGACGAGTAGTGAGGCGGTCGGCGTGCGGCACATCGCGGTCCGAACTGCTTACGGTCATTTGGTTTGGCGCTACCGCCGTTTTAGAGCTTGTGGTGATTTCGCTTCACCGCCCTTGGAGCAGTGACCGATAAGAAGTACAGTTGATCAAGGATTTAATGGTTTACTACCGAAAAAACACGGGATTTGATTTCATGAGAAAGCTCGTCGCCTGCATCCTTTTGTTGGGTTGGTGTCTTTCCGCCTGTGTCGAAAGCCGTTGGGCTAACCACAGACCTGAAATTTATCGCGCTTCGGATTTCGTCAGGCCGACCAGACCTGCTGTTGTAATCGACCATCAGGCGCACGTTACGCCTGCCCAGCGGATGGCGCCTCAACTTGCGGTGTATCACGGGCGGACTTGGTATCCGGAACATAGCCAACTTAGCGCGCGATGGTCGCGTATTGTGTTGCACCATAGCGCGACGGATACGGGGGGGGCGGGTCGATTTGATAAAGCACACAAGAAGCGAGGCTGGGACGAACTAGGTTATCATTTCGTGGTAGGTAACGGTACTGATTCGCCGGATGGTTCGATCGAAGTTGGGCCTCGCTGGAGCAAACAGAAGCACGGCGCGCACTGTAAGACGACAACAAATTATTACAACGAACACGGAATCGGCATCTGTTTAGTGGGGAATTTCCAGCACGAGAAACCCAGTCCCAAACAACTGGCCGCTTTGCACGAACTGCTCATCTTTCTGTGCAGCGAATGTCGGATTCCACCGTCACAAATTACGACGCACAAAGAAGTTACGAGCAAGACTCTTTGCCCGGGAAATGCTTTCCCGGGCAAAGAGTCTTGCTCGTAACTTCTTTGTGCGTCGT
>JANQHN010000113.1 GCA_028282665.1 Phycisphaerae bacterium
GTGTCAAGAATTCAGGGAAATTTCGCACCTGTGGCGCCCTCGGTCCTTTGGGCGACACAAAGGCGTAGCGGTCATGCACCCACCCATTGGAGACGGACACCTCTACCAGCAAATTTTCCGCTTGAACCTTGCCGGCATTTTGGACCTTTATGGTGAATCGTGCTTGGTTGAACAGGTTCTCAAGATTCTGCTCGTAACTCGCCAGGAAGGCCGGGATGCGTTTGCGGTAGGCCTCGAACCGGTCATCGTATGACGGATCGAAAGTGTTGAGGCCGGGCATCAATCCGTAGGCACCTCGTCCCTGATGCGCGGGCGGGTTCAACTCATGGATCTTTCGCTGAATGTCGGCCCGTTCGGCATCGGACAGGTTCTCTATGTGCACGACCGAAACGGGTTCTTCATCGATCAGCTCGATCCCGATTTCAAAGGCGGGCTCCGTCGCTTCGTATTGCGCGAGTCGTTGCTTTAAACGCTGATTCTCCCGGTCGGCTGGACCGGGTTGGGGTTGGCGTAACCAGTTGTCCGAGACATGTAGCGTGGCCACGTCATAGTTGGAAGCAAAAGCTAAGGGTTTGATGTCGTGGCTCACGATCAGTTTCCCGGATGCGGTCATGTCCATAGCGTGCAGTACTTCGGCAACGATGCAGGAGTCGCCATCGGCGGGGTCTAAGTCATCGTGCTGATCCCACGGGATTCGAGCGGCGCCTGCCATAGCAAGCTCAACGCGCGGTCCTGTTTCTCGGAGAACAATGGGTGGACCGCCCGTAGCGACCGGAGAAAATAGCCTGTTGAACGCTCGAGCGACCTTGCCTATGCGACCATCATGTTTCTTGGAGTCGATTTCCTTGATCGCACTAGGGGTCAGGAGCACAAGAATCGGTCCGTCAGTGTCAATCTCATCCCAAGGCAGCTCCGACAGAGGGCGGCCTTCAAGAATGATGTTGGCGTCCAGGAACGCCTTCACTTTGTATTCGTCATACTTGATCCGCGCTTTCGTCACGGTCACTCCTTTGTCGTCCGCGACTAACAAAGCTGTCGGTTTTCACTCAATGCCAGCCTCACTATCTTCGGTGTTGGTTTCGGCTGGCGTGATAATTGGTCTTGCTCATACAGCTACGGCGAGTGGGTGGAAAGCTCAAATATCCGCGGCGGCCAAGACAAATGGAGGCGACCTTTCGTAGGAAACGAAGCTGAGATTGCGAAACGCGCGGGGTGGCTTGGCTAATATCCGCCAAGCCATACGGTGGCGTCGGGCACAACTTCTGATAGAAAATGAGAATTGAATATCGTAACGGCTAGGCATATCTGCGCCGCTGCTCGTGGGGAGCCAAACCGTATGAATCTGGGCGACGGGTCATCCGTGCAGCAGTTCCGCCGCTGAAGATCCGCCAAACCAGTGTCTACCAGTCCATGCGATAGGCCTGAATGCTAAGGTGTTTCTAATTTTGGTAGTTGTTTACTACTATATATGGTAGATTAATGATCGAAAGATACCAATTGTTGTCTGGTTATCCCTCGCTTTACGGTGGGGGACATCCGGTTAGATGATTCGGTCAAGGGTCACGGATTCTCGGAGCCGACCATGGGAAGGATCGTCCGTCCCGTTCTCTTTTCGGAGCACTTCGCGGTACCAACTTCGCGTCTTTCTGAGCTTGGCGCGCTTGATCCTAGCCTCAACGTCGATACGAAGCTGTTTATTGATCCGCTCCTTCTCGTTGATAGTCAGCACCAAGAGATGAATGACCATGCCCAGTCGCGATACGAGCACCATTTCGGGTTGGTGATTCAGCTTCTCGTGGCCTCTGAACAACGCGGTGACGTTCCGTGGCGAAATGCGGAACGTTTGTTGACATTCCCAGAAGTGAAGTGGACTTGCCTCGGCTACGGTGGGGACTCAATCTCCGGAAGTGGCTCCGGCGCCTACACCCGCGACGGCGTGATGCAAACGGCGGCGACGATCGTGCGAATGGGAATTGAGAATCCTGACTTATTCGCTGCCTTGGCCCTGCTAGAGGAAGGGATAGGTCCGGATCGCATCAGTGACATGACCACCAACATCATCCTGCCGGACCTCATTGCGTACACTTGCAGGGTTCTTGACAGGTTGGACGTCCCTCGTGAGCGATTTGATCTAACTTTGCAGTACGGCCAGCAGGTTGCAGTTCATCTTCCGGTCAATCCATTCGTCGCGACTCCCGTGCCTGTGGTCCTCGTTCCACAAGATGTGCTTCGAGACCTCCCGATTGCAACGGATTGGTCCGACGTAGCCGATGCGGCATCTCACAATGCTGGGTTGCGCGCTCGCGTGAATCACCAGATTGCCGAGATGTGGCAAAGGAAGTCGCGAAAGGACAAGGATGCCATTCGTGGTTGGGCTCTTCGTGATCGGGCAAGCTTCGAAGTCTTTCTCGACATGCTCCGGGGGGCAAATCCTAGGCCTTACGACTTCGCCGGTGACCCGCTGGGAGAGCTGATCTGGCACCGAGTAGTTGCTTGGGTCACGGAGGAGGAGCCGCTTCAACTCGCTCATCCCGCAACCCAAAACTTAGACGCCCTGACCGACATTGTTCGTAAAATCATCGACCAGTTCCGATTCCTTGTCGAAGAACGCCGACTTTCCGAGGAGTTATATCACCGGGGCAAGCCCCGGCCCGAGAAATCGGCGCAACGGCTATTCCACGCAGTCGCCTACTCGTACTGCAGAGCAAACGACGTAGACGTGACACCTGAGGCGGACACGGGGAGCGGTGTTGTCGATTTCAAGTTCTCTGTCGGCATGAATCTCAAGGTCTTGGTCGAGGTGAAGCTGTCGCGCAACCCTGCGCTTTTGAAGGGTTACACCAAGCAGTTGCAAGCCTACAAGGCAGCTGAAGAAACCATGCGCGCGTTCTATTTAGTAATAGATGTAGGTAGCAAGGAGGGGTGGGAACAAAAGCTCGTTGACGCGAAGAATGACGCTGCGGTGGCGGGGAACCCTGTTTCGGAGGTTGAGTTTGTTGACGGCTCGCGGCGCGTATCGGCCAGTAGGCTCAGGTAGCTTCTGTAACCGCACAATGTCGATGCGATTAACCCGTGATCCAAGCAAACTGAATCGTACGGAAGCGGCGCTACTTACACGCGGCATTGATAGCGCGACTGCGGCTAGTCTTCGTCAACAAGGATGGACACTCGGGAAACTCAAACAGGCGGCGGGGCAACAGCTTGAGGCCCTTGGTCTATCCACAGAACAGGTTGCGGCGATCCACAAGGGGCGTCGTCCAGAGATTCCCTTTGAGAGTTTGACCCTTGTACTCGTCGCTAACCGCTTTACATGCTGCGTTTGTCGCGATCCTGCAAAGGCAATAGTCGTCCATCACATCCACGATTGGTCAGAGAGCCATGACCATAGTCCGAGCAATTTGGCCGTTTTGTGTCTTGAGCACCACGATAGAGCGCACACGGTGAGCAGCCTATCTCGAAATCTGAACAAGGCCACACTTGCGAGTATGAAGGACGCTTGGGAGAAGAAGGTTGCTCGCACTGATGTTAGTGCAGTCCTTCAAGCTTCCCAGCTAGATGGCGACGCATGGTGGTATTTCAATCATGTTCGTCTGTTCGAGGTGGCTTCTCATCTGGGAGTACGACTGGCTCGCCTCCCATCGTTTCGCGGGGCTTGGGATTCTGGTCTGGTCCAGCGGGACGGCTGGCTTCGACCGAGGCCGGAGAATCTCTCTTACATGTACTCCGGAATGGAAGGAATGATTCTCTATGCCTACGTGCGGAGTGTGATGCATGCGGTACTCGATCATTTGACGGTTTTCAATGCATCGGACTACCTAGATAGGGGCATTCTGGCGTCAGTTGTGTCACCTGGTGATTTCGTTTTTGTGCAGGGAGCACATTCCTTTTCTCGCGCCGTAAGTCGAGACGATGGTCGAGATCAGACCGCTCGCGCTGTGCGACGAGCAAATCACGTAGAGTTTCGCTACACGTTCGACTGTTGGGAAGCCACATCGAACTCCGCGTGGTCCACGTGGCTCCGGGGAAGACAGGAAGCGGCCAGTCTCCTGCGTGTGGTCGACGTTAGTAGGAGTGACAGGGGATTGACGGTTACCGGGACCGTGTTCGGCATCTGCATGGCGCTACCGGGTTTGAAGGAGCGCGAGTATGCGAGTGCCCCTTACCGGCGTGGGATCGTGGTGTTTGACGAAAGCAACGAAAAGTCGCTGTTTGAACGATTGACCGATTAGCAATCAGACGGAGGCTAGGCCCATTATCAAGCATCCGAACTTGTCGCGCACGAGCGCAACCACGTCCTTAGTTCGCCGGAACGCCTCGATTTCTTGGCGGGTAATGACCAATAGCTTGACGTTGTCTCGGTCGAAGGCCCGACGAATGATGTCGTTAGCCGCAGTACGTTCTGCTGGATTGCCAGTTATACCGTTTGCTGCGACTAAGATTCCCAGTTCTAGTCGGCACGATCGGATCTTCCCAATGAACGTATCCACAGTCGCGCTGTCGACGGGCGCCGCCCAATTCTTGCATTCAAAGATGAGATAGTCAGGGAGGAAAGGTAATCCCAGTGGGTGCCGCTGGTTGAAGAGTAGAATATCGATTTCTGCTGATCCGGCGTTGTTCGTTACGTCGCGTCGCAAGAAACCGATTCCACGAATCTTGCAAAAAGAACACTGCACAACGTCTTCGAGAGCCGCGCCTTTTCCCTCCGTTGTTGCCGCCGCGTCTCCATCCGAGAGACGACGCGCGATCTCCGTGTGCGGAAAACCAGCCATGCCTAACGCAACCCGTGTACTGCTCTGTTTCTTTCCTCCCGCAGTCGGTCGCCCAGCTGGCTGCTACGGAGCAAGTTCTGAAACTCGTCGAGGTCGAGAAAAAAAATGTTCAGCGCGGGGCTACCACGGAATCCTCTGGGTGCATCGGGTGTAAGTCCGCGTCCAACGATAAGACCTGTACGTACTCCTGCCTCCTGCATGAACTCGATCAGTTGTTGCTGAGTTTGGTCCAAATAGGGCTTGTGCAATCGCCCTGCCTTAATTTCGACAACTGCCGGGTTTAGGAGTTCGGCGTCGCCCGCGGGCAACCAGAACAGGATATCGGGGATAAACTTCCCCGAGGGTGCCTCAAGATGGGGGTGGAGGATGACTTGCCCTCCAGCTCTCGTGATAAGGTTTGCGATCTCTGCTTCGAGACTGCTCTCGGTGTACTTTGGTTCAGTGAGTGGCTTGCGGGGTCGGATCGTATCAGTAGGTGTTTTGGTGCTTCGGGGTGCTTGCCATGATGGTGTTCGTCTGCGAAGCCCCTTGTTGATGCAGAGCGTCAAGAAGGGGCTTCGCAGACGAACACCATCATGGCAAGCACCCCGAAGCACCAAAACACCTACTGATACGATCCGACCCCGCAAGCCACTCACTG
>JANQHN010000120.1 GCA_028282665.1 Phycisphaerae bacterium
CACGTAGCCGGCGATCTGAGTTTCGCCGACATCGTACACACCGTTGCCATTCGCGTCGTCGAACACGCGCACCAGTTTGTGGTCGTAACCGTACTCGTACCCGTAACCCTCGTCGTCACTCGTTAAATTGCCCGCGGCATCATGAATGACGTTCGCGCTGCCGGGCAAGGGGTTGCCTATCTTTACGTACTCGTTGGCCACGTTGTTCGCGTAAAACAGATCCGTCCCGTCACGCTGCGTCAGCGTCACCCGGTTACCCAAATCGTCGTACACGAATGTCTCCGACTCCGTGTCCGACAGGTAGTCCGCGTGCGTCACGCGATACAGGCTGTCGTAACTGTAGTCGATGTCCTTGTGCAGGCCGAGGCTGTCAAAACTCCCGCTCGCCGCCACCGACGTCGGATTGCCCAACTTGTCGCGCGTGTAGTCGTACTCCGAAAGCGTACGCGTCCACGGCGTGCTTGCGTTCGTCAACATCCCGTTCTTGAGCTTCGTCAAACGGCCGTGCTCATCGTACTCGCGGTCCGTATCAAGCCAGACTTTGCTCACCGCGTTCGCGTCCGTGTACGTCGTCGTCAAGCGACGCTTCGTCAGGTAGGAGCCCCGGTAATCGTATTCCATAAAGGAATATTCATGGGGAATACATCTCTAGAATATTTTTGGCATGAGAGGCAGTTTTTTGGTTTCCTAAATCCATTGTCTTCTTGAGGTATTCAATCGCTCCGTTTTGATCATCACAGTATTCCAGTATCAGATCGGCAGCAACCACCCCTTTCATGCTTACTTGATTTAAGTATTTTTCCAGCAAACTACAAAGATCACTTCGTGGTATTAAAGAAGCGCAATCGCTTGCACTCAAGCTCCAATTTCCTCCACTAGCGCCCACATCAACAAATGCTTGAAGCCCTTCAGCGTAGCGATTATTCTTTACATGCCAGGTTCCAACGACGAGTTTTGAATGATTGTCTCCACGTGTTTGGAGTATCTTGCACATTTCATCTCTATAATCTCTACTAAGCAACTTATCTGACTCTTTAGATTGCAGTACACGCCTCCAAACGTGAAACTCATTGATGGATTCAATCTGTTTCGCATTTTTTTAGCATATGTCAGATACTGCCAATTCTGGGCTACAAGCATAATATATGCGTAGGAATTCTGGAGGAGTTGATCGTGCTCTGCAGCTTGGTAAAGTGGAAATAACTGTATTTGGCGTTCTTCACTTAAATCAGCGAGCCGCTTGGCGACAGTGATGTCTTGTCCACCGTAGGAAGTACCGTCATTCTGAGCTACCAGTCGCATATAGGCGACCTTTCGGTTGAATGCGGCAGACGGACCAAACAGCCGAGCGCCAAACAACACTGAGCCCAAAATCACAAGAACTACGGCCGCAAGTCCTAGCCGCCTTCGCGCGCTGCTCGATCGCAACATGCACATATAACCTCATCTCCTTCGAAATAAATGCCCGCAGCTCGCACACCACCTCTTATTTCATCTGTGGCGAGTACTGCACCGGTATTTCGGTCAACCGTACCCCTCGTCGTCACTCGTTACGTTGCCGGATCATTCGATCTGGGATGCGCCGTGTCCAATTGATGTGTGATTGGAGTTCCACATTCCGGGCATTGCGTTCCCACAAGCATTTGAAGGTTGTAGCCGCATTCTTGACAGTAACCGGGCCGCTTCTTTGTTCTTAGATGCCAAACCCAAATAGCACACAAGATCGTCACAAGAGTAACCAGTATTGCAAATAATGGAACAGCCGCAACAGTGTGAGAATTTGGATGCAGGATATCGTTCTTTTGAAGGCAATGGCATCTTGTAGAAATTCGCACGCTCGCTACGAAGAATCGAGAAAAAAACCAATTTCGTTGACTAACAAACGGACCAGTATTTTGGAATAGCCAAATGTCCCATTTCGGAACGTGCTCATTGTCGGCAACCGGTGCAAAGCTTATATCAACAACAACTTCGCTTATACCCAAGGAAAGATGCCCTCTAAGCGTAGCAACCCAAATGCCAAACGTTGCAATAATTAGAAGAAAAAGCCCATTTGAAATCTTTCGCAAATGATCCGCCGATTGCGTCATAGAAACCTCTTAAGGGTATGCCTCAGACGACTTATTTGTAATGCGGGACCATTTCTATATTAATAGCCGATATCATCTCCGCCAGATTGGCCGAATTCATCAATGCTATTTTCACCAATACTCCAGAGGCAATAATCCGCAGAATCTCGCGTGCAAGGACATTCATAACGCAGCGCATTGCCCCACGCATCAATTAATTCACGAGGATCAGATAGGTAAGGTCCAACGTACTTGTGGCCGCTTGCCTCTGTTGCGGCAAGCAATATTTCTAGACCATCGCGAGAATCCGGATAAGCTCCTGTATCTTCGCGGTACAAATCCAACGCTTTTCTAATTAGACTGTCATGACCGACTTGGCTAGTGGTACACATTGCTGGAGCAGGGACATAAGAAGATGTACACCATCGCTTTAGGCGTGAGGGCGTTATGAGAATCACAGCGCTGGCAATCACCAGAATTACGCTGGATAATACCATAAAAAATATAATTTGCCTTCGTTTCTTCCGCGCTTCTCCCGAGGTATTGCATGCATGCATTTGTTCACCCAATTTTCACCTGCTACCAGGCCACTAATGGTTGGACATTCTCACTCTGCCGCGTAGTTGACGCAATCGTGATGGAAGTACCGTTGCACGTACACCGGTTGACGTTGCGCGCTTCTTAGATAACCGCGAATCTCTTCGATCATTTCTTCCCTGTTGGCCGGCCGTTTCCTGCCCGGCGCGTTGGTCTTCACGTCCTGATTCAAGGACTCATCCGGATTCAAGTCCGGGCTGTAGCCGGTCAAGAAGGGCAAGCTGACCTGCTTCGCTCGCTTACTTACCCAGCGTTTGACTTTGTTCGAACGGTGCACCGGGTGTCCGTCTACGATCACGTACACCTTCCACTCCTGCTGACGAACCAGCCGACAAAGAAACGAAATCATGACCTCGCCAGTGAACCGCTCCTTGAAGACCATGAACGACAACTGTCCGCGATTCGTGATCGTCGAGATCATGTTGCAACGAAAACGCTGACCCGTACCGGGAATCACGGGCGCCTCGCCTCGGCGCCCGTAGCTCGTGCCCGCCTGGTGGTCGCTGCGCAGCCCCATCTCGTCACCCCAGTGAATCTCGGTGTTTTCGACCTTTGCGGCCGCCCGGATCGTGGGATACTCCTCTTCGAACCAGCGTCGAACAGCTTCCAGATCACGCTCGTACGCGCGGCGCAACGGCTTTTGCGGCGTGAAGCCCCAACGCTTCAGGTACCGCCCGATCGTCGACAACGACAAGGCCAAGTCGTACCGATCTTGAATCAGTGTTTGAACCGCTTCACGCGTCCAAAGGGCGAACGGCATCTTGAGTTGATCCGGGCAGCGATCCTGGATCAGGCGAACGACGGTTGCTGCCTCGTGCCCCGCCAGGCTGATACCGCCCCTGGGACCACGTTTCGCGGACCGCTGAGAATGAATGTTGCCCAAGGCCACCTTGGCAAGCCAAGCATCGAGACGCTCGTCCTGGATACTCCAAACGTGCTAGCGGCCTGAGACTTGCTCATCCCTGACCGAATGGCCTCCACCACGCGATAACGCAACGCCTCTTGGGCCGGGGAGACAGGGCTCGTGTATCTGTCCTACTCATACCCCATTATACTACATACCTATGTATGTATACAATAGATAACGGCCGGGGTTAGTAACGCCATCGTATCCCTATACTCGTTGCGCACATTTGCGATGACTCACAAAGACAATGTATGCAGGTTACGCTGGAGGAAGGTTGCCCGGTTGCTCATCCGGATTGCGACGCTGCAACGATAACGTATTAGCAATGATCAAAATGCCGATCAGTAACATACACAGGGCAATAAGTACTGCTGCCGCTATCGTGGTAAGTGCTTTACTTACACCTGCAGGTGGTGGAATGGCAATGACCACGCTAGGCAAAATGCTGTCCGCAGGTAGTGTGATCCGGTACTCACCAGGTCGATCCACCTCAAAGTCAGCTACAGGAATTCCCGCTGGTCCATCATCTGAACCGTAATGGAGCAAAGCAGACGAACGCACAACAGTAATACTGTCTGAGACGGAAGCAACGGGCTCAACGGTTAAATGGTCAGGAATTTGGCGTAGTAGGTCGGCGGTCGTTACACTGTCTTTTTCGGAGTTTGGGACCTCCAAGTACGCAACATACTCGCCGGTTTTCGGTAAATGGATAACATGCGTACCTGGCAGCTTCACTCGAATGCGTTGGCGATCCAGCCGCAACACGTATACCGTTGCGAGTGTTGGAAGGACGACGACTCCAAAGGCCACGAAGAATACTCCAATAATGTACCGGTGAACGAATCGTCGATGTGTTGGCATATAAGCTCCAATTGTCCGTACGTCCAACGTTAGTATCCACTGCAGTAATCGTACAACTTTTATAAGCGTGTTGTACGTCATCGAACCCGGAGCACGGCGATCCACCATCTCCACGCGGTTCGCGCTGTCGTAGTCGTACACCAGTTCCACATCGACCGAAGCCGGGTACGTCACCGTGATCCGGTTGCCGGCTTGATCGTAATCGTAGGTGAACGACTTCGTCGAAGCGATGTCGTCGAAGAGCTTCTGCTTTTCGCTCGTCATTCTCGACAGGTCGTCGTACGCCCGCTCGATCCGGCTGATCGAATCCAGATGCCCGATACCCCACGCTGCGCCAGCGTCAACCGACCCAAACCGTCGTAGGCGTACGACAGCGTCTCGCTGTTTGCCGCGATCTCCGTGCGCAAACCGCGAAGGTCGACATCTGCCGAGCGAGCGAATTGTACCAAACCCCTTCCACCCATGACTCAAGTTTGCGCGTGTACTCAAAAGATGGCTTGTAAGTTTAGTCGTCGCTACAATGAAACATGCCAATCAGCGGCAACTACTTCGGGCCATCTTAACGAACCGATATCGCTCTCTACGAAACAAAGCGAACGGCAGAGTATAAAGAAGACGACCGAAGTATTGCTCTAGACAAAACAAACGCATAGCCTTCGCCCCAAAATACTGGCGTGGAGAATGGTCATTTAACCGAGCGTTGTTTGATAACGCTGGAGGTAGGTGCGGCCAAGCCATACGTGGTGTCAGAAAATTACGAGTGATTCTGTTTCTGCGAAGCC
The DNA here is from genome assembly GCA_028282665.1 of Phycisphaerae bacterium. Classification (GTDB taxonomy): domain Bacteria; phylum Planctomycetota; class Phycisphaerae; order UBA1845; family UBA1845; genus JANQHN01. The sequence continues at coordinate 5,217 of JANQHN010000120.1, forward strand.
GGCTTTGAGGTCACAGTCCATTTATGGAGCAATGCCAACTGCACCGTCAGCAAAACGGAAACGCGTTGCAGCCATGTAACGCGTACCTCCCAATCCGTTTCCATCATTCGCCTGCATATAGTAGGCGACAAAAATGGAACCGTCGTGCAACTCAGCTGCCACTGGGTATCCCATATCCGGGCCTGCGCTGTCTGAACGGATAGCGAATTCTTCGCTCCATGTTTTGCCACCGTCCGCGCTTACGATACCGCCAATTGAATACGGTGCACGCCGACGGGCAAACGTAACCAAAATACGTCCGTCGCGCAGCAATACAGGCCACGGCGATCGATAGACTCGACCCGTATCGCCTTCTGGCAGAGCTCCTTCAGGGGCCTCCATTTCAGAAAGACGGGACCAACAAGCGGCCTGTCCGTATGTGATAGGTTTGGGTGGGTCCCAGTGCTTTCCACCATCTCGCGACACTGAAAGACAGATTGCATTCCTGATTCCATTCACTTCCTCGCTATCCGGATCAATGTGCAGCGTGTAACAGTGAAGCAGGCCATCGGGAAGGAGAAGAAGTGCGGTGTAAGTGAATCGTCCCGATCCATCATAGCCAACGATCGGACGGCTAAGGAACTGCCAGGTTCGCCCCTGATTTTTGCTGGCAAAAATTGCCGGGTCTGCACCTCTCAGACCACACTTATTTCTATCGGATGCCTGAAAGGCAGCGAGCAACGTCCGTCCATCCGGCATGCGAATTACCGGTGGTGCATGGCGGTGTAGCCATACGTCCTTACCAGCCGGATGCTCAATGACAATGGGTGTCTTTTCCCAATTCCTTCCTTTGTACGGTGATCGTAAAGCGAAACACACTGGAATATCAGTGTGCTTCGGTGGAAAAAAAGTTCGCCCGAAAAAGAAAACCGACTCTGGCGAAAACATGTCTAGATCAACAGTAGATGGCAACTGGGAAAAATAGGTTTGCTTCTTTTTCGGTGTCATCCTCTGATCGAAAAGAACTACGTTGTTCTCGCTAGGCCAAGTTCGCCCGCCATCCGTGGATCGCTGCATCAGGAGCACCGATCGAGCCTGCATAGGGTAGTGATAGACATCCTTCGGCTCACGGTAGGCACACGGCGCATGGTAGTGCCCAATGATTAGCTCTCCATTGTCAAAGGACTTGAAAAGAACCTCGCGCGGATGAGAACAATAATGCTCACGATCGTAACAAACGACCAAATGTTCCACGTCAGCGATTCTCACATTGTCGCCGGGTGTGGCTATCGCTTTATCGTTTGGCGCACCGTTTGCATCTTGTGCGACAGAGTAAAGCGTTAGCGGAAGTGTGAGTAAGCAGGTAGCGAGTACGTAGCACCGTTGATTTGACGGACCAAACATACGGCTGGTTCGTTTGCAGTTTTGTACTTCACGCTTACAGGAATTCCTTGCCGCGTCAGCTTGCATATTCAAGTCTCCCTCAAATTGGATAGGTTGTCGTCTCAAAGCATGCTCCTTAATGAGGTTCTTAGGCTTGTTCCTAAACAATTACTTCACTGCACGAACAAGCGCATGCCCCTGGCTTGAAAACTGAACTTATGGAAGGAATAACGAATACGACCTCAACCACCCGTGAATTGCTGCCCAAAAACCCAAAAATCGGCAAGGTCAACATCCAAATCGGCGTCTTGGTCGAACATCACGCATTGTTCTTCGACCGGACCGCCAAATGGCCCTGTCAGGCAAAGCGACATGGAGGCATAGTCGTCAAGATCCACGTCACCGTCACAATCACCATCACCCCACTTACACGCAGTCGAAAACAAGCCCTCACTACCGTCTACGAATTTAAGTCGAAAGGCCATGTCTCCATCGTCGTTAAGTGGCATACGCCGACCGTCCCCCGTCGACGCATCAAACGCATAGTGAAACGTTTCAGCATTCGCGATAACATCCGTAACAAGTCGGTGGTCGCTGCCGTCGCCATACACATCGAAGCTCGTAAAACTCCGCACGATCAGACCGTATTCGCCAGCTGTGTCTTGAATCCAAAGACCACGCGTTGAATCATCCAACGTTGCAATCACAGCAAGAAGGCCTTGCGCGTTTAGATAAAGTGTTTGAAAATCTAAAAACGCCAAGCCTCCCGACCCAGGTGCAAGTTGTCCTTTCTGAAGTTCCAGTTCGACCGTCAGTCCGCTCCGATTCGACCAAATGCCCAAATCGTTCGAATTGTTGATATGATCCTCGTGGTAAAGCCCTGCACGAAATGCAGTCACATTGCTATCGCCCAGGATGGGTTGGAGCAAAGATTCAAGTGCATAATGCCCGCCCTCCGTTCCCGGAGCCGTTCCACCGTCAACGGCGATCGGAATAGGCACACCGAACGATCCCTCGCTAAATACCGCAAAACTAAACGGTGGATCATCACCACGATCCAGAAATGTCATTCTTCCTAGATTATTAATGTCTACGTTTGACATGCCGCCGTAGACACCGCCACCTGAAACCGGATCGCCTTCCCGAACGATTGCCTGCAATGATCCGGTTCGTGTAGACCATAAGGCTCGCCCGAAAGGCGTGCTTAGTGTTTCTGTGTTCCAACGCGTTTGTGCAATGACGCCTGAGTCATTGAGTGAAGGATTATGGCCGCTCCAGAACACCCCATCATAGGGCGCGGGCATTGCGTCACCGCCACGATAGAAAGTGTCCAACGTACCCGGTAAATTTGTGACTGTTACATCCCATGAGTTGTTGTCCCCACCCGTAACAACGCGCGTACGGATGGCAAACCGTCCATCTCCTGTGAGACGAATGGGTTGCCCGAACCACATCTCGGCATTTGATGCATTGCCGAACAAAACACTCGGATGGCCAGGAAGCTCCGTAACGCGTTCTCGGATGATCATCGTGATTGAATTGTCCGGATACGCAAGGAAGAACGCATCGTCATTTTGGTTTGTCACACCCGGTCCACGCAGGGAGGCTTTGAATGCAACCACACCGCAATCGCTAATATTTGGAAGCATAGGTATCGCAAGCGACCCTGGAGATGCAGACAGACCGAACCGATTGAAAACTACCCCTTCCGGATTTCCGGGAACGGGGTCGCCCTCGCGTACAATCAACTCGATTCCATCCAACTTGCGAACCCAAAGCCCCGTATCATTGTCCGCCGTCACTCCGGTGCCCCCGATAGTCCCAACGAAAAGCACTTCGGATGCGTTGTTTATAATGGGATTTGCGTGAGTGTAACCATCAGCATCGAACTGAGTGAATACCACACCAACACCAAGCTGTGGACCGTATTCGCCTGCCACTTGTGTCAGAGCTATCGGTTGAGGGGTACCTGCCCAAGAAGCGGTCGCCAGCCCTGATACAAAAACGGCAATCAAAACTACATGAAGTATGACTGCTTGTTTGTTCATTGTGGTGAACATTACTTTCTCCCCTCTCTAACAATCACAGGTGGGTCCCAAGAAGCCCAAAACACCGAAGGTGCCGTAGGTAGAGTTTGTCATTCTCCGGTAAAAGTTTGCTGAAACCACACAGCATCTTCAAGATCAACGAACCCGTTCGAGTCCAAATCACTGGCGCCGCATCCGTTGGAATACGTTTCGGATGGTCCATAGAGACAGGCGGCAAAGCCCGCGAAGTCGGATGAATTCACCACGCGATTTCCGTCGATGTCGCCGGGTATAGGCAAACCAGCCAAGTAGACGATCCATCCCTCGTTGATACCTTGCGGATTCGTTCCAAAGCCGACAATCGTTTGACCGTCCGATGACACGCTACGTGCTTCTCGCAGGTTCCAACCGTCAAGATTTGCGGCATGTAAACCAAACTCCAGAATCAGGGCGGATTTCAAGTCGCGAATACCGTTCGTTTCATCCCATATGAAGGCGGCGTCGGGTACGGTTGCTTCGGTACGTCCCAATCCAACAATGAGGGAACCGTCAGCGGAACAGGCCCAGCCTTCCGCGTAGAAGTCGCCGCCCGGCAAATCGCCCAAGCCAACCATTCCATTCAATGCTGTCCAGCGAAATGCCTCCGCCCCCGTATCACTTTGCGATGAGCCAACGATAACCGTACCATCCGCCGAGACACCACGCGCAATGCTCCAGCACGCACCGCCCGGCAAATCACCCAATCTGGTCATGCCATCAAATTGCGTCCAACGAAAAGCCATCGCCGGGCACGAGTCACTCTCATCACTTTGCCCAACGATCGTCTCGCCATCGGCAGATACCGCACGTGCAAAGCTAAAAAACGGATCGCCCGAGAGATTACCAAGACCAACCATCCCGCCATCGAACGTCCAAAGGAAAGCTTCCGATCCGTAATAGGGTGATGCACCTCGCCCAACGATAACCGAGCCATCGCCATCAACGCTCCACGCTTCACTGTCGAAAGCCCCCTCGGGAAGGTCACCCAAACCAACCATCCCTTCTCCGTAGCTCCAGCGAAACGCCTCCGTCGTATTCTCTGATGTGTTTGCGGATTTGCTCCAACCGACAATGACAGAACCGTCATCGGAGACGGCCTTTGCCCAGCTCCTGCGCTGCGCGGCGTCCGGCAGGCAGCCAAGGCCTACCATTCCCGAGGTCGGCGTCCAACGGAAAGCCTGTGCACTACCGAGTTCGTCACTGGTCGCACCGACCACAACACGCCCATCCGCGGAAACCGCCCACGCCTCACTCCACGAATCGCCGCCAGGCAAGTCGCCAAGTCCACAGAAGAACGGTCCTGCTTCACACGGCTGCGAATCGCAAGATGTTCCTTCACCATACCACGTACCGGTACACCCCCAAGACGCAACGTCCGTGCAGGTTCCATCCAACGCACAGCATGCACCTGCCATCTCGCAAAAATTCGGTTCGCATACAGTATCCCCCCCCAGCCACTGTCCGTCACAATCCTCAGCAAGGGTCTGAACACACGAACCATCGAGCATACAGCAGGCGCCTTCTACTAGCACAATGAAAGGTTCATCGGGAATCGGAAAATCTTCATCATAGATTGCGCCTGTGGTTACACGAACTTCGTCAATCAAGCCGTGAAAGATCTCATTCCCTGAGAATACAGACCCGATTGACAGAAACGACGTAGAAGGAACGGCCTCTACAGCACTCCCTTTGAGAGTTCCATCCCAAAATAGGGTTAGGCGGTTAGTGTTGGCTACGTATGTCAGTGCCACATGATGCCACCGATCGTCGTAAACCACATACCCAGTCGAGATGACCGTCCCATTACCAGTCCGGTACTCCAGCCCGTGGTCTTGATTTGGAGCCCAACGAAATCGCCATGCCTCGTCCGGACCGAATGACAGAGGTGTGGAATCGCCATTGGTATCAGCCAGCGTATTGACGAAGAATTCAATGGTCCAATTTTCACCTGCAAGATCTGGAAAATTCGTGGTGCGGTATGCTGCTTCAAATTCTGACCAACTGCCCACAGATGTTCCAAAGCCGGGCTTGGCAGATTGGCCTTCTGTATTCGCGTTGAATGGCTGAACAAGATTTGTGCTGCCACTGGCATCTTGAACCTCCCAAGCGTCTACAGAATCATCAAGGTGGTAAAGCGCTATAGTTGCAGGTTGGTCGCACGGATTAGGATCACAAGCCCAGTCAAGTCCAAGCCACAAGTCCTGGCAATTGTCTTGTGCGGTTACGTTGCATGTACCGTCTCCACTGCAACAGGCGCCGACACAACTCTCTGTCTCGCAGGACGAGCCGATTCCTCGCCATGCCCCCGGGCAATCCCTTTCCGCCAATATCTGGCATGAACCGCTCCCAAAACAACAGGCGCCTAACGCGCCACAGGGGTCAGAATCGCACCCGCTTCCGGCGCCGAGCCAAATACCCGTGCACTGTTCCACATCCTCCTCGACACAGAGTTCATCTGCTTCACAACAAGCACCAGTGGTGTTTATTGACGGTTTGAAAGCGATACCGCGCGGATGCCCGATGCCAGTCGCAAAAATGCCAAGAAACTCACCATCCGAGATATCATACCGAAGAATGTTGCCTCTGTGAGTCCATTCCGCGATGAACAGATCGCCGGTATCCGGATGGAAGGTTAAGTCAATGACGGCCGTATTGGTATCGTAAGTACGAACCTGCACACCGGTCGTCACGTCGATTTCATACACATCTCCGACAACGGCACCAACGAAAAGGTTCCCATTAGGTCCCATCTCACAGGCTGAAGCCAGCAAGCCACCAATAGTGGTAAGAATCCGAATGAACTGACCACTCTCCCCGTCGAACTCCAAAACACGGTTCGTATCGGAATCCGTTACGAATAAGTTGTTGTTCGGTCCACCAAAAGCTATGCCCCATGCTGAATTAAGTTCTGCACCAACCGTAAAGGTTCCAAGCAGTTGCCCCGTTAGTCGGCTATACCGTCGAACACCGTAACTACCCTCCGCCACGTACAGATTGCCGTCCGGACCAAGTTCCATGTCACGTTCGCCCGTAGCGATACTGGAAAAAATGGAAAGAAAATTTCCAACCGAATCGAACTCCAGTACGCCTTTGTCTGATCCACCGATGTTTACGAGCATTCGTCCATCCGGCAGGAAGACCAGTCCGCTTGGCGTAGAAAGTCCGTTCTTTTTCGCAAACGTATCTACCAAGGCACCAGACTCTCCATCGAATTGGGCGACGATGTTCAAGTCCTGGGATGCGACATACAAGTCACCTACGGCGCCATGGGTTCCCGCAGAGGCCAAGCGAACAACCGCGAGACTGCAGGCCGTAACTAAACAGCGACATAGCGGAACAATCCTCATTTCGATCTCCTGACAGCATGTCGGTCTTGAACAGAAATCGCTGGAACCCCCTGCCGGACGCTGCTACCTAGACCGGGCATTGTTTGCCGCAAAAACTCATCGCAGCGTCCGGCCACCCTCAGACAAGGGGAGGAGGATCGCCTTGGGTCAATTCGCAAGAACAGCACGCGATCTTGGCACAGTTCTCCACAAATACGCAGGGGTTTGGCAATGCGGGAATGATAATCCCGCTCCAGGAAGAAGACTTCATGAGCCGCCTACGGGGCGATGGCGCATCTGAATCATCAGTAGACCAACCGAAAGCAATACCAACGAGCCGGGCTCCGGAACAACCGGTCGCGTTGGATCCTGGAAGACGGTCATCGAAGCCGGGGGATCGCCAAAAAGACCCGGAGTTCCAGGCGCATACAATGTGGCATCCACCTCGTTGTAGATGAAACCGAACCCCTCCTTCGCAATCTGGTCAGATGCAACAAGCGTGTCCACCACAGACCCGTCGAAGCTGTACTCGAAGAAGAGATCGTCACCGTTTAGCAGTAAAAGCGTGTCGGAGACAGGATCCACATCGATTCCCGTCCAAGCTTGACCTGCTACGTTAAATCCCCCCAGATACGTCCCGTTTTGTAGGTAGTGCTCCACTCGACCATCCCAATAGCCCAACCACAACGACTGATCATCCGGATCCACCGCCACGGCATTCAAAAACGCATCATGACCCGGATCTACCGTCCCAAGAATCGTGCCATCCGTCGTCACTTCGCGAATAACTTGGTTCACCGTGTCGAACTCGACGACAAATAAATTGCCCGAGACCGAATCGTAGCTGATGCCACGCAGCGCATGCGCAAATCCTCCAAAACCATTCGCGGGTATCGTCATCGTTCCGGCTAGGTTAAAAGTGTCATCGAGCAAATGGATCGTGTGCGAGCCACCATTAGCGAGCCCACCTGTTACGAAGTAATGGGTACCGTTCCATGTGATGGAATTTGTTTCACCCATCCCTATGTCGAATTGGTTGGCAACCGCAAAATCGGCCACTGCGGGAAACGCCTGGATCGCAAAGAGTAAAAATACCCCAATTATTCCCACTGCCCGAATTTGAGACTCTGAGCTTACTTGTTTCATTGTTTCTTTCCTCCGTTCTTGACCTTCTTCGCAACCAATGTTCCAGCTCGTGATCCACGCAGGCGCCGCCCCCTCACTGTTGGACAAACCGTACTGGGACTAACTCCCCGCAACCTTTTGATTCTTCCGCAAACAAACTTGCCGCAGACAAAATGACCGAACGATGATCCATATGCATTCACGAGAATTGGCAGCAAAGACCATCATAAAATCCGACATGCAGGAAAAATTAAATGCCTTTGAAGCGCCGCTGCAGTCCATTTCCGATAGGTAGAAGGAGTCGCAGTCCTATAAGATTCAACCTCGCCACGTCCGAGTCGATCTACACTTCAGAGTTCGATCCGTATTGGCTAAACTGTGAGAGTTCGACGAATTTGTTCCAAAAAACGAATTGCAGCATGTCATGAGTAGCGTTAACCCATCTGATTTCATCACAAAAATGCTGACGCGAATTAACGCGGGTGACAAAACTGCTGCGAGCCAATTGCTTCCCCTGGTTTATGGAGAGTTAAGAGCGCTGGCTCAAAACTACCTGCGCGAACACGGGCCAACACCAACATTGCAAGCAACGGCACTCGTGCATGAGGCATATATACGGCTTGTCGGACGAACGGATGTGGTATGGGAGGGACGAGCGCATTTCTTTGCCGTTTCCGCTCGTGCCATGAGACAGATTCTCGTCGATTATGCCCGTGCCCGGCAAACGGCAAAACGCGGTGGGAGTCGCGTTCGGATCACGACGATGGGTTTCGCCGCATGCGAACCACCCCGAGATATAGTGCTTTTAGACCTGCACGAGGCTTTGACGCGCCTTGCAGCGATGGATCCGCGCCAAAGCCAGATCGTCGAATTGCGGTTCTTCGGCGGATTGAAGATGGAGGAGGTGGCTCGCGTTCTGGGGCTATCCAAGTCAACCGTCGAGCGGGAATGGCGGATGGCCCGCGCTTGGTTGACTTCGCAATTGGAGAGAAACGATGATGACTCCCCATCGATACCAGCGCATTAAGTGCGTCTTCTCGGAACTGTGTGAACTCTCACACGAACAACAGGTAGTGCGATTGCGGGAGCTTCGTTCGCAAGATGTCGAGCTTGCCGATGAATTGAGTCAACTGCTTGCAAACGATGCGTCTCCCTCGGAGCTACTAAGTGGATCCGCGCTATCTTTGGTTGTCGAAATTTCGAACACCAAAGGTAAGGGCATACTCGAGGAAAGCAGCATTCCAGAACGTATCGGACACTATAAAATCATTCGTAAAATCGCTGAAGGCGGTATGGCCATCGTGTTCGAAGCCGAACAGGAGAATCCACACCGGCGTGTGGCCTTAAAGCTCATTCGCTCCGCTCTGCCGTCCAGTCAGGCGATACGCCGTTTTCGTCAGGAAGTACAAGTGCTCGGCAGACTGCAACATCCGGGTATCGCCCGAATCTACGAGGCTGGTTCCGTCCCACTCGGCCATCAAACCGTACCATTCTTTGCCATGGAGTATATCGACGGTGTCGAGATTACCGACTACGTATCATCCAACGGGCGCGATCTGCCAACGGTTCTCAGTCTGGTATCAAAGCTTTGTCAAGCCGTCCAGCATGCACACCAATGCGGTATTATTCATCGCGATCTTAAACCCGGAAACATCTTGGTCAACGAAAGCGGTCGCCCTACGATTCTCGACTTCGGCATTGCACGCGAGCTTTCTCCATCAAGTCGAAACGAACGCGATTGCACACAAGCCGGACAACTCGTCGGCACAATCTCTTATATGAGCCCGGAACAAATTAACGGCGACCCTCAACGCATGAACACGCGCAGTGACGTCTATGCGCTGGGAGTTGTTCTTTTCGAACTCCTAACCGGCAAGTTGCCCCACGATCTAACCCATCATTCTCTTACGGAGTCGGCCCGTGCGATTTGCGAACGCCAACCACGAAACCTCAACTCATGCGAGCGTCGCTTCCCAGGTGACTTGGAACGCATTGTCAGTAAGGCGCTAGCGAAGGATCCGGCGCATCGCTATGCTTCCGCAGCCGCTCTTGGTGATGACGTCGACCGTTTTCTCGCCAACCAGCCGATCATGGCGCGCCCACCCAGCACGCTGTACTATTTGCGAAAAGTCGTTGCGCGCCACACCGTATCCGCTACATTGCTGGGGCTTTTGTTTCTGGTTCTTATAGGCGCAAGCGCCGGCATGTCTTTCATGTATGTGCGAGCTTCTGCAGACGCTCACGCTGCGAACCAGACAAGTCGTTTCCTCCAGCAAATGTTCATCTCCATCGATCCGGAGCGGGCAAGCTACACGGTACCCGTTCGCGACATCCTGGATAAAGCAGCACAGCGTGTAGGCGCAGAGCTAGACGACCAGCCAGACATAGCCGCCCAGGTTCGCGAGACACTGGGTATTACCTACCGAAAGTTAGGCTTGTACGAGAAGGCGGAAGAACAATTGCGCGCGGCGCTGCAATTTCATGAAAATTCAACAAAAGACCCAAAACGCATCAGCTCGATCACACTCCATCTAGGAAACGTGCTGATCGATAACGGAAATTTCGTCGAAGCAAAAAGCATGCTTGCTGCGGCCGTGCAAGTCCACAGAAAACAGTCCATCCCAAGTCCACTTGAGCAAGCTGACGCCCTTAGCAGTTTGGCACGAGCCCAAATGAACCTCGGGTACTCTATGGACGCGGAGCGCCTTTACCGTCAGGCACTTGCAATTCGAGAAAAAACCCTGGGGCCTCTCCATCCGAATGTAGCTGAAACGCTGAACTGGCTTGCCATCACGCTGCTCCAACAGGGTGATTTCGAGCTACCCGAACCACTCTTGCGACGGGCTTTATCGATCCGGCGCGACTCGCTCGGCCCCGCTCATCCGGACGTGGCAAAGAGTCTGAACAGTTTGGCAATGCTGCTCTACGAACGCGGAGATTACGCAGAGGCGAAACCGCTCTATCAGGAAGGTCTCGAGGCCTCCAGGCAAGTATTCGGACCGGACCATCCGCACGTTGCTACATTGATGAGCAACTTGGGAAGATTGCTCTTTGCCGGTGGTGACTTGCAAGCTGCAGAGCAACTTCATAGATCCGCCTTAAAGATGCGGAGATCCCTGCTGCACCAATGGCACCCCGACATTGCATCCAGCCTACTCAACCTTGCAGCCGTTCTGCATGAAGAAGGGTATGCTGACAAAGCCGAGCCGCTCGCCTATGAAAGTCTGCTGGTTTTCAGGCACACGCTGGGAAGCGAACATCCCGAAGTCGCTATGGCCATGGACACCTATGCACAGATTCTCGTTGAGCAGGGTAAACTCGATGCGGCCTCAACGATAGGAAACAAAGGGCTTGAGATATTGAGGCGGCGTTTACCTGCCGGACACCCAGCACTCGCTTACGCCCTCCAGACTGTCGCGAGTATCGATTGCAGGAAAGGCAACAACGAAAGCGCTCTTCCTCTGCTTCGAGAATCGCTTGGCATCCTACGAGCTAAACTCACACAAGGTTCCTATCAAACGGCCAAGGCTGAACTGGCGCTTGGCGAATGTCTCCAAAGGCTCGGCAACGACCAAGAGGCATTACCGTTCATTGCCTCCGCTCATGCCACACTCCAACAACTTGAAAAACCTCAGGCTGAATCCAAAAAAAATAACTGATAGATGCCACGGACAGAATCAAGACTGAGTCCGCCCAACTTTCCCAATTGCGCTAAACGGGTATGATGTATAGGCTCGGTAGTTGAAGGCCACGGCGTACTGCAAGCGACAGCTGTTTCAAACGTCGGATGCCATCCACCAACTCCGCCTCGCGGTGTCGCCCGATTAATTCGGTCTCCACCACCCTGGTCAGGTCGCTGACGGGCTTAAAACCGCAGGTTTCGCTGCTGTTTCTGATTTCACGGATCAACTCCGCCGCATCCACGTAGTCAGCGCATCGCACGAAATGCTCTAATAAACGAACCTGTACGGGGAGTTCTATTGCAAACTCTTCAATGAGAGAGGCCAATTTCTCATCATCTCCCTGCGTGCTCAACAACGGCTCACATGGCACCAGTTTCAGCAAGCTTGAAATGTCTTCGCGCTTGATTGGTTTGCACAAAAATTCGTCACAGCCAGCTTCCAGAATTTTGCCGAGTTGCTTGGGGTTTGTCGCTTCGGTGATTGCGACAATGAACCCTGCGTACTCATGCTCGCGGAGCTGCGCGATGGTAGTGAACCCATCGCCATCGAGCATATTCAAATCCATTATCACAAGCTCTGGCGAGAATCGCTGAACGGTGTCTAACATGCCCACACCCTGTTTCACGCACTTCACGTCCGCGTTGAGAGAAATCAGAAAGCGCTTTAAGAGACTCTCTGCCGTAGTGTTGTCCTCCGCAACCAGCACGTTTACTTTGCTCGCGGCTTCGTGGAAATCGCTAACCTGAATTGGACGCTCGAAAACAACGCTAACCTCATAAAGGCCATTCTTCAGGCAATGACAACGAACCACTCGTCCCGGCATATCCTTCCAGTTGCCATGAAGAGTAATCAGTTGCGTAAGGCATTTCGAGCCGATGTGGACCAACTCACCGTGCAGGAATGAAAAACCACCCGAACTGAGATTTTGGGTCGGTACGAGGTAGGATGTATCTGCCGTTTCTCCAGGCTGGCGTATATGAACGATGCCTTCCTTGTGGCGGTATGCGCATCGTTTCGGTTGTCGATCACCCACCTTGTTATCTCGCGGAGGCCGGCCGATTCGGCCCAATAATTCCTGCACCGCTTCACTGCCTAACCTCACAGAATGCCTGACGGACGAAGATGTTGCGACCATGCCCATCACCGTTTCTACCTGATTTATACGTGTCGACGTTCAGATGTTGATCAAATGTGCTAAGTGGCGATCTGCTTTAGAACAAGGTCTAGTCAGATGTAGCGTTCGACATTGTGTTTAACAATGCAAAAAATTCGCCTTTGGACGCTACGCTTTGATTGAAACAGCTATAAAATCACCGCTGTAGACCCAATTCTAAATTCAATATACGATTCACCTGTCAACTCATCCGCCTGCTTGAAACCACGTTTTTAGTGGCTAACCCCAGGGATTTCCCTTAGGCCGCTGCGCAATGCGCCGTATTGATTTAAGGCCTAAGGCGTCACGCGGCTCGGATTTCAGAGCGTTTCTGCGTAGTTCGCGATGAACAAACCTCAGAAGTTAGCGATATCATCTTTGACGAAGGACTTGGCAACATGAATGTCCGGCCAGCAATCTGTTCATGGCTGTCATGTTCTAGTCAAAAAGGACGACATCAATGTCAGGTTTGACTTCCAGCATTGCCGGGGCTTGGGTTCTGCCAGTCACTTCGAACACGCTGTCCTCCTCCCTTCAATACCCACTTCACAATGGCGGATTCATCCACAGTGAGTATCTTTTTTCCACATGACTTCTCGATGCTTTCCGAGTCCAACAGTGACCAGCGAATGGATCGATCCACGCGCTATTTCTCAGCATGTCACGTCCCATAGTTGGCTTGTCGACGGAGACTCATTGTTGAAAAAAACAACATCGGCCATTCGCGAAGCCAGCAGCGAACATTATCCGAATCAGACTCTACATTCAGTACGGGTTTGTGCTTTTGATGAGTGGTGACTGGGCGACAGGGCACAATTAGCAATCAAATTATGGGACGATCAAACAGCGCCCTATTGCAGGTCGACCACCCGCCTGTCAGCCTGAGCTCACGTAGACAAATCCGGTCACACTAAGTGCTCAGCCTCTCCTTTGATTCAGCCGAAACATTCTTCGCAGTTTCTTTGACTTCACTGAGCGCCTTGCAAGCATCGCACAGGAAATTGAGTAGTTCCTCCGATGTGCAGCGCTTGTGATCGGATGGGCCCTAGCGCATGGGTCGTAAGGAACGTAATGGCAACGACAACGACTGAAACTGTGCAATCTACCAGGTCGATGGGATTCGGACTGCCCGGCGGCCATGAAGTCATCCTTGTCATCGATGACGATGAGGATGTCAGAAAAATCGTTTGCGCGCTGCTAGCCGCCAAGGGATACCAAGTGGTTACGGCCAAGTCCGGCGAGAGTGGCATCGCAGTCGCGCAACAAAGCAATCCGCATCTTATTCTCCTGGATGTCCAGATGCCGGACATCACAGGATTCGAGGTATGTAAAGAACTGCGCTGGCAGTCCAAGTTCAAGGATACGCCAATCCTCTTTATCACTGCCTCGGACTCAACGGAAGATAAGATCGAGGGTTTCAACGCAGGCGGCACGGATTACATCTGCAAACCGCTCTCAGGCAAAGAACTGATCGCCCGTGTGCAACTCCATATGGAAGTCGCACGTTCGCGGAGCCAATTGCGCAAGAAAAACTCTCTGCTCGAAGGCATCGTTGCTTCACAAACACAACGGCTCAATCAAGTTCGCCATGGTCAAACGAACATACTCACGGACCCCAGCGGCCTTTCGGAGATCCGTGCGGCTGTTCGATACGTCCCTATTCTTGAAGCGGGAGGCGACTTCTACGAGATCGTAAGGTTATCGGAGGACAGCTTCGGCCTGTTTGTCGCAGATGTCTCAGGGCACGATCTAGGAGTCGCGTACTTAACCGGAGCCTTAAAAGCACTCGTTTTGAGCTTCGCGAGTGAAGCGTTAACGCCGGCGGACACGATTCTTATGCTCAACTCGTCCCTTTGCAGATTCCTGGGCGCCGAACAATACGTTACCGCCTGCTACGCGAAAGTATCACGATCACAAAAGACCGTTGAAATCGCATCAGCGGGGCATCCACCGTCGCTGTTCGTTTCACATTTGGGATCAAATACTTACATCGATCTCGTGGGCGATGTACTAGGTATTCACGAAACCATTCAGCCGGGCGTGACCAGCTTTTGTTTCGAACCCAAGGACAGAATCTACTTATATAGCGACGGGTTGATCGAAAGCTACCGAACCAAGGAAGGAAAATCCGGCAGTCGCGCTTTCGGCTGTAACCGATTGTCGGAAGCGATTCAGAAACACCAACACGGATCACTGGGACGAGGAATCGACGACGTTGTGGACGAACTCATCATCGAATGCGATCACAGCGTTGACGACGACATCGTTCTTTTGGGATTTGAATGTTAGGCGGCGATACCATGTTCGAATGTCGGGAAGACACACGCAACTGTCGTATCGAGTTCCAAGCGAACCTCGAGAAGATTGATCAGGCCGACCAGGCGTTGAGTGCATTTTTGTCGCAACGTGATGCCCAAGTTGACCTCTTCGCCATCCGCATCATTCTAAGAGAGGCCGCCCTCAATGCGGTCATTCACGGCAACGGGAAGGATAAAACGAAACTCGTGCGTATCGAGTGCGCTCTTGAAGACGAACACTTGGTGCTCAGTGTGAGCGACGAAGGTCGCGGATTCGCTTGGCTCAACAGGCCTGACGGATTCGACGTTACCGGAGACGGCGGACGGGGACTCGCTTTAATGAAGATCTACGCCGATTCGATGTCGTTCAACGAATCGGGAAATCAGATTGTGCTAACGAAGAAATATAACGCGGATCGTGCCCTCACAGAAAATGGGGCCGGTACCTAAAAGGTGAGAAGTGAACGATGCCTCAATCAACAAATGAAATATGCCGTATTGCACCAACCGGTTCGATCTCCGCTGCAAACGTTGCGGAGTTTCGAAAACAGTTGCAAGACGCCGTCGACGCCGGTGCGCGCAACATCACCATTGACCTCAAAGATGTCGACATCATCGACTCGAAGGGGCTCGCAGTGTTTATCGTTTGCCATCGGACACTGCAGGACCAAGGTGGGAATTTGACCGTTGAGACGGCGAATCCCGACCTCAAAGGACTCTTCCACGTTATGCGACTGGACGAGCACTTCACCGTCAAGTCACCCGACTAGTACACAAAACAGGGCGTTAGGCACAAGCCCCACGAATAGGAGACCGCCGTGAGCTCTGGCAACGACGAACTATTCAATGCATTCGTAACTGAATCGAGCGAAAGCCTCGCGGGCATGGAGAATGACTTCCTCGCGATCGAGGAAGCTGGCGAGGATATCGATGACGATTTGGTCAACAAGGTCTTTCGCGGTATCCATTCCATGAAGGGTTCCGCAGGATTCCTGGGATTGACTTCCATTAGCAAACTCTCACATGAGATGGAGAATTTGCTCAATCTCATCCGGAACCGGGAAATCGTACCAACCGGAGAGATCGTCGATGCCATGCTGAAAGGCGCGGACTTGCTTCGCGAGATGGTCAACAACATCGGCACATCGAACAACGTCGATGTCAGCGCGCAAGTGGCAGCCATTAAACGGGTTAGCGAATCAGAACAGACCGCAACCGATGCTCCCAAACTCGAGGGCGAGACCGATATCTCCACACCCGACGGCATGCTCGCCTTCATGATGATTCCCATCAAGGAGCTCGTCAGCCGTCAACAGCGTGGCCAATCAATCTACGTCATCGTGGTCGATTTCATGCGTGATGTCGAACAACGGAACATCACACCGCTTACATTCCTAAAATCGTTTTACGATGTGGGCGAGCTAATTGACAGTTACATCTCCACAGCGGGGATTGGCAACCTTGATGAAGATCTACCTGATGCGTTGACATTTATGATTCTCGCCGCTTCCAGTCAAGGCGCCGAGGAAATCGCAGATCACCTCCAGCTGGAAGTGAATCAGGTGATCAAGGTGGCAGGACCTGAAGACACAGGGTGGGAGACAGATGAGCCCGCAACGGCGGACGCGAGTATCGCCACAATCCCCTTAATATCAACCGAGGAAGCGGTGGCTCCTGCTGAAGTCGATACCCCAACTGTAGAACCGGCTTCGTCCGCCGCCCCCGAAGCAACCGCTTCTACACAACCGCCACCCGCGGAAATACCCGTCACACCGGTTGAACACAACCCAACAAAGAATACAGCTCCACCAGCATCGGCCAAAGTTCAGCCGGAAACGAGTTTGCGCGTCAATGTCAAAGTACTCGATACGCTCATGAATCTCGCGGGCGAATTAGTGTTGTCTCGCAACCAACTGATGCAACTGATCAATAAAGAAAACCTGCGGACGGCGGAATCGGTCGCCTCCCGGCTTGATCAGGTAACCAGTGAGTTGCAAGACGCGATCATGAAAACGCGTATGCAACCTGTCGCCACGGTTTTCAACAAGTTCCCGCGAGTGGTACGCGACCTCTGTGGCCAACTCGGCAAAGAAGCGGATCTGCATATCGAGGGAAAGGATGTTGAACTCGATAAGGCCATCATCGAGGCGATCGGCGATCCCCTGACACACTTGGTTCGCAATGCGTGCGATCATGGCGTGGAATTGCCCAGCACTCGTATTACTTCCGGCAAGCCGGCGAAGGGAACGATTTCGCTTCGCGCATTCCATGAAGCGGGAAAAGTGAACATCGCGATTGAAGACGATGGAGGGGGTATTGAGGCTGAAAAACTCAAAAAGAAAGCAATCGAAAAAGGAATCATGGATAACGACCGCGCTATGGTATTATCCGAGCGCGACGCACTTGCTCTCATATTCCACCCTGGGCTCTCAACGGCGGAACAGGTCACCGACGTCAGCGGTCGCGGCGTGGGCATGGATGTCGTTCGAACAAATATCGAATCGCTCGGCGGTACAGTGGAAATTGATTCCACGCCAGGCCGAGGCACGAGTATCTTGATCAAATTGCCCCTTACATTGGCGATTATTCCGTCGTTAGTTGTCGAGTGCGGCGAAAACAAGTTTGCCATACCGCAGGTCAGCATTCGCGAACTCGTACGCATTAAAGCAAAAGACGTCCGCGAACGCATCGGCAAGGTTAAACAGGCAGAAGTCCTTCGGCTACGAGGCACGCTCCTGCCTTTGGTCAGGCTGAGTTCAGCGTTGTCTCTGGAATCCACCTTCCTCGACACCATAACCGGTGAATTAGAACCGGACGAACGAGTCAACCTCGCCGACCGCCGGGATGGTAATGAAATTTCGTTACCCAAGCGGATCGAACGGCGGGAAGAGGATGATCGCCGCGAGGACACGCCTGCGGGCGCGTTGAATATCATCGTGGTCGAGGCGGGCCAAATGCAATACGGCCTGGTAGTTGATCGGCTCTGTGAATCCGAGGAAATCGTCGTCAAGCCGCTGGGACGGCATATGAAGGACTGTTCGAGCCTTGCCGGGGCGACAATTTTGGGCGACGGCAGTGTCGCATTGATTCTTGACGTGGGCGGTATTGCACAGCGTGCCAACCTGCGAGCACTCGATGACGCCGAACAAGACCTTGACCATACCACGCATGAAAGTCAGTCCGAAATGCAAAGCGTCTTGTTATTCACGAACCACGCGGAAGAACAATTCGCCGTACCAATGCCCGTTATCTCGCGTATTGAGCGCATTCATGTGGATCAGATTGACACGGTCGGCGGAAGGCAGATTCTCCAATACCGTGGAACGTCGCTCCCTCTGCTCGGCCTTGAAGATCACATCACGGCGAAACCACGGCAAGAGCGAACACAAATTCATGTAGTCGTCTCGAACGTCGGTCAACGTGAAGTAGGATTGATCGCCCCGCATCTCGTCGACATTCGAAGGGTACCGACCAATGTCGACGATTCCACGTTCCTGGAAGAAGGTGTGTATGGTTCACTCATTGTTGACGAGGTGACCACGCGCCTGATTGATATCTGGCGTATTGCACAGATCGCGAATCCCGCGTGGTTCGACGAACGCAAGCCGGTCCACGAAGTCGAGAGTACACGCAAGCCGCGTATTCTACTCGCTGAAGACTCAGACTTCTTCCGCAAGCAACTGGTTAAGTTCCTTGAGGATGAAGAACTCGAAGTTGTGTCCTGTGAGGATGGATTGATTGCATGGCAAACGCTCGATAAGGACGCCGATCCCTTCGATCTGGTCGTCACGGATATCGAAATGCCAAACCTCGACGGCCTGGGATTCGCCAAACAGATACGTGCAGATTCACGCTTTTCGCATTTACCCATCGTTGCCGTCACGTCACTCGCGGGCGAAGAAGACATAGAACGCGGTAATCAAGCGGGCGTGAATGACTATCAAATCAAGCTCGATCGCGAGAAGCTCATCGCTTCCATTAAGCGGCTGCTTGCATCGGTATCATCGAACGTCGGGGGATAAGTAGTAAACGTACATCAACGACGCGGATAAAAAAACGGTAGGTGTCATGGAAGCTGAAGATAACAAACAAACCAGGACCGATGAGTTGCAACTCGCTACGTTCGAAGTAACGGATCTGATCATCGGCATCGACATCCGACTCGTCCAGGAAATCAACCGTGACCTGGATCTACGCGCGATTCCCCACGCCCCCCCCGCGGTACGAGGCGTCGTGAATCTGCGTGG
>JANQHN010000151.1 GCA_028282665.1 Phycisphaerae bacterium
AGATGAGTGGCGTCGGTGGGTCTGACGTGCAACGAAGCATCTGCCCATTCCTGCAACACTTCTGCGTCATCCGGATACTTGGTCAAATAGTATCGCAGTTTGCTAACTCCCTGCCGGTACTTCCCATCCGCCAGGAGCGCCCGGCCTTGTTCCTTAGCTTGATCCGCCAAAATGCGCTTGCGCATCTTGTACCCAATCGCGCCCCCTGCTAGGACTAACACAACGACAATCAAGACGATAATCACAGCCTTGACGTTGATGGCAGCGCGCCTACGCTCTCGCAGCACGTCTACGTTCATGAATCTTGTTCCCTGTGTTTGATCAGCGTTGACGGGCATTCTTACCGGAGTATTCCACGAGGCTCGATTCCACGCCAAGTACCTCATCGGCTAGCCACACTCAACGATTTGTCAATTCGCGTCTACGGAGGATAAGACTCCTCCAGCCCGATGGTGGTGAAAAAATACCAGCCTCTGGAAGTGGATTGTACCGTCGGTCACTTTGCGCACAATGCAACAGGCCATCTTCCAGCCATGGTCGACCGGCGGCCATCCAAACCTCCTGGTCCCTCTGCTTGTCGCCCGGTTTAGATGGTATAGTCGTGAATGTGCGGAAAGAGCGAACTCCGGCAGCTCAGTGCCTAAAAGATTCTGGATACTAAAAGTGTTGATGGACGCCTTCGGATACACCGCCCCAAAGAGTGGACTTTAGGCGTGCAAACAGCGAATATACGCAGCATGACTAAGAGCCCCGATAACGAGACAATCAAGCGGTTCTACCGCTGGAACGCTCCGATATACGACCTGACCCGCTGGACTATTCTGCGTGGCCGAAAACCAGCGATCGACGCACTCAAAATCAACCCAGGTGACCGCGTCCTCGATGTGGGATGTGGCACGGGTTTAAACCTGCCTCGATTAAGCGAAACAGCGGGCCCCGAAGGGCTAGTCGTAGGATTAGACCTATCCATTCATTTGCTTGGCCAAGCAAAACATAAGCACCGCTCGAACATAAGCCTAATCTGCGCAGATGCATGCCATCTACCTTTAAGCGGTCCATTCGACGCAATCCTGTTGACGTATGCATTGACGATCATCCCGGACTGGCACCAAGCTCTAGATCAAGCTTACGGACTGCTCAAAAGTGGTGGGAGGCTTGTGATCCTGGATTTCGGACATCACCGATCAGGTTTTCACCCATTCAGATCCATGTTCGACTTGTACCTGTTGATGAACCATGTCGACTCACATCGGGAATTGCTTCCGGCGCTCGAAAAATTCACCAGCAAAGTCGATATCATCAAACCGACGCATGCCTACGCGACCATCCTCCGCGGATGGAAACCCTAGAACAAATTCCAACTAGGCGCACCGTCCGGCGCCATGTATCTCACAGTGGGAAATACGCCTTTGAACGCTAGGTCTGGAATGTGACTGCTATTAGCATCGTCGTTCAAAGCATTCGTACCTTTTTCCAAAAGCCACAAATAATAGGTGTCGTGGAACCTGGCAATCGCCGACATGCGGTAACCCAATTCAGGATTCTTCATTGCAATCAGATACATCAACCCGGATATGCTGGTAAGCGGCACGAACTCTTTTGACGATGAACTGAGTACCACAATATAGGTGGGCTCCTTTCCGAGGATGTATGCCGGATCGAGTTTTTCGTAGAAATGCCCTTCAAGATGGGCAATGTGCTCGTCGTTGAGCCCGAGCATGTCGATCGTGTACAGTCCGGAATAGTATGGCAACGCCCCCGCATCGCCACATGCCAGCCTCGCCCCCGCAGGAGCGACTTCCTGCAAGTGCTCGCCGAGTTGAATGTGCGCTTGCTCCAGCCCCTGCGCATACGAATGGCAAGTTGGTTTGGTGTAATTCATGGAGTGGTAGCCGCTTATCGCACATCCCGCGATCAATAGGCCAACCGTAACGATGCCCTGATTTCCCCATCGCAAGCGCTGAACTTGTTCACCTAAACATACTAAACCGCAAGATGCCCAAATGACCAAAAACGGCAACGCGGGAAGGAAGAACCGTCCATATTCCCAGCCCATCCATGCGCCACCCGACAAAACCGCGAATCCCAATCGAGACAACACGAACAGGTGCATAAGGCTCGACAGCGGCGACCATCGCATGCGGACCGCCCCCACAATCGCCAGCGGCAATCCAAACAATCCCGTACGCCACAGAAAAAGCGCCAACCGTTCCAAGCCTCTATCAACCAATTCGCTCGAAGCGACCTGTTTTGCGTAAAACGTGTTCGGCAACGGATAACCGTAATAGTTATAACGCCACAAGAAGTACGCGCCGCCGAGAAGAATAAACAACAATGGGCCGATCCCCCTTCGCCACCAAGCCTGATCGAGCCATGCCTCTTCCGGGACGACATCGGATCTTTCCGCGTTACTCGCAATATGGGACCGGGAACGCCAAACGAACATGTGCAGTAAAATCATCACATAAAAGAGGCATCCATCAGGACGTGTCAGCCCCACCGCCAGAAATAACAGCGCCGACAAAGGCAGTCGTTGTCGATTCTTTTGTTCGCCCAGGTAGCGCAGCGTACCGGCAATCAGCAGCACAAGTAGCAATTGCGTTTCAAGACCATCCGCCCCCGAGGCCATCAGGGAACCGCTACTCGCCATGGCTGCCCCTGCAATCAGGCCCACAACAACGCCGCCTCCGAGCCCCATCTGCCTACCCGCATGGATGCCCAACCTAATCGTTAGTCCCACGACAGTCAGCGTGAGCACGAACCCCAGCCCCTTCGCCCATACGAGTGTTTCAAGCCCGATAAGCGAACCCGCAGACAAAACCATTACCCACAAGAAATTGGTATACCCCTCAACACGCTCACCGGGATTGAAAACCAAACCTTTGCCCGCGCTGAAGTTTTCCGCATATCGAAACGATATGAAGGCGTCGTCGATAGTGTAACCGGTATAGATACACCAATGCCCACCAGCCAGGGCTAAGATCACGCCCGCAGCAAGGAGCGACCATCGCCTCACCAATGGCGAGTTAGGGGTATGATCGGGAGTTTCGCCCGCCGAGTGCATGGATTCCAATCCAATGGGCCATCTGGGTGTTTTTCCACAGGACTACGCCTGAGCGATTCGTCTCAAAACATTCGCATACAACAATGCCCCACGGCAATACACCCACGCGCAAAGCGTTGTACAATACTAGAGGATAAGCACATGTCCAACATTGAGGGGTAGCATATGTCCGCCCGCGCGAAACGATCAACACCCAGCGCTCACCTGAGGGTCACTTTCATGGTTTTGTTCTGCATAGTGATCACCTCGGCGAGCTTTGCCGAAGATGTACCCTCCCGGGAAGATACCACCAAGTCGGTCCGAAAAAGGCAGAAAGACGCCGAGCGCGCCATCGCCTTCGCGTCCTGGTTATCGCTCAGCAAGGAGCAGGCCCATCAACTCCTCTTCATTCTCGAAGATGCCGCCGAACTTCACATCCAGGCTTACGAAACGGAAACAGAGCTTATCCCGCAAGCTCTCTCAGCATACCGCGATTTCTGCGAAGAAGACAAGCGCAACCTCGGCTTCAGTGAAATGGTAGAGAAACGCGCTGTAGAAATTCACCGGACGGAAGTCGCACACCGCGACGAGATCATGGAAGCATTCGTTGCACTCGAATTGAAGGCTTTGGGGCTTCTTTCGGATCAGCAACTCGAACTTGCCAACGCTACCGGGCGTGCAGATTGGGTGGAAGGCTTAAGATCCCACACTGCCCCGGCAAAAGCTGTAGCCGGGCGTATTGCTTGGCGTCGCCATAAACGAAAACAACGCGAAAAAAGTAAACTCGAACAGACGAAAGAAAAGCTGAACGAACACAATCGCCTCATCCACCCTCGCCTCAAACAGGCAGGCAAATACCTCTTGCACCCTGCGTCCATGAACATCTACTGCGACAAGGCCGGCTTCAATCCATCCGACAAGATGCGCGAAGCAACCAGCATCTTCCACCATGGCACGAAAAACTACCCGATCGCCAAATATCTGTCGGACAAGAAGGTGTTGTCCGATATCCGCGCGGAGATCAACAACTGGAACCTGATCAACGGCCTGAATCTCAGCACCGATCAAATAAATGCCATCATCAGGCTTTACAATCGCAACGCGCGAGACCTGACCGGTTCGCGCGGCCGAGCGAAGCAACACGCAGGCCAGCGAGATACCATTCTCTTCGACATGGAACGCAAAGTCGAAAAAGTACTTAACACCGGTCAACGGCAAGTGCTCGCAGAATACAAACCCTGCCTGATCCCTCCGAAGAACCTGAAGAACCCCGTGCGCGTCGGGCAAGCAAATGATAGCTCCGCTCACATGAAGTGGCTTACGCGCGCACGACGCGTCAAAAAAGAACGGGTCGCTACCTTGATTGAATTCCTGCTGGAACGCGAACAGGAAAAGCTCGGCCCCCTCTCCAAGAATGAACTCGCCAAACGATGGGATTTGGTGGCGGGTACGGTTCAGGAAGCCCGTTCGCTTAATGACGTAGATTTCGAACTCAACAAAGAAGACCTCGCACAACGTATCGTGCCTCGCGACGTGAAAGCGGAGCTCAAGTCAACAATCGCCGAACTCGCCGAAAAGCAAGGTAAGCCGGATTACATTGCCCGATTCATACTTAACGAGCGCTTCGTAAGCCAATTGCGAAAGCGCCTGCAGGATTCCAAAGTCGATAACGCCCGCGAGGCCAGACGGAAAGCCATACGCAACCGGAAACGCTAGAGCAAGCTTTAATCAGGTTTAGCGCCCGACACCGTGTTTTGTGCTGCCGGAAAGTCGACAGTAAACGCTATGTTTGGATTGAAACTGCTGTAAACCGTTGGCGCATAAACCAACCGCTCCATCAACGCTCAAACATGCAATCGTTTACGCAAGCGTCTCTATATGAAGCACACGACAAATGGAAGTTGGCTATGAAACGCGAAAGACGACAAACAGATCGAAGAACCTTCTTGCGGCAAACGGGTGCATGCTTAGCCGGTGTGACCTGTGCTAGCGCAGGCATGGAGTTGCTCTCTCCATCAGTCTTCGCGGCAGAGCCGAGTTCTCGGCGCGAAGTCGATTTCTACGAAAAACTAGACGAAAAGACCATTCGCTGCAGCGTATGCCCTCATCGCTGTGTGCTGCAACCTAGGGGCGTTGGTTTTTGCAGGGCGCGGTTCAATGACGCGGGAACCCACGTCAGCAAAGCGTACGGCAACCCGTGCATCCTGCGAGTGGACCCCGTAGAGAAATTGCCGCTCGCCCACTTTCTGCCCGGTACAAAGATGCTGACCGTCAGTGAAGGCGGCTGCAACTTGCGGTGTTTATACTGCCAGAATTGGGAACAGTCTCAAACACCTCCCGAAAAGCTAAAAACGTTTGACCTTCCTGTGGAAGAGGCTATCCGTGCCGCTAAGAAAAAAGGCCTAAAAACGATCGGTTTCACCTATACCGAACCCGTCGCCTACAT
>JANQHN010000355.1 GCA_028282665.1 Phycisphaerae bacterium
CTAGTACGACAACGCGGGTTATTTTCTTATGGGCATGCATTTTTGACAACTGCTGAGCATGATTCCGTGCTCGTGAAGTTGTCGGATTTTTCGCTTTCGGTGGGCGTGATGCGCTTTGGCGTTTCGTCGTTGTGTGCGGTCGATGGCAGCCGCCATGTGCTGGAGTAGCTCGAGTCTGGACCGGCGTGTGAGGTTTTTTGCTTGAATCGACGCATCGGTGGCGCGACGCAACTGTTGCAGAGTCAGGTGTTTTTTTTCTCTGCGGCTTGACCGCTCGCGCGCCATGACGTCGCACCCGGTTGTACCACGCACGAATGCGTTTCTTCTTGTGTGATCTGCAACAACATCGTTGCAAGAAACAGATGGCTGATCGTTGTCAACACCAAGTGGCGGCGAATGGCCGTGTAACGCCGACATTCAAAATGATCCATCCCCATTTCGCTTTTCTCATCCTGAAAAGCGCGTTCAATATGCCAGCGGGAGAATGCCACGTGGAGCATAGGCGTCAAGGGCGTATGACTCGGCGCGTTGCAGACGAAGTACTTCGTTTCCTCTGTCAGCGGGTTCTTCGCGACGATTAACCAAACTGGCGACGATGGCAAACCGAAGCCGTGACCGGCGCCGTCCACCCGTACATGGATCTGGAACCGCGCAGCCTTGGCCCGCCAGACGATCGGCCCTTTGCGGCCGTCTTTGATATGGAAATCCTGCCACGATTGATCCCGCATCGGATACGAGTAGGTGCATAGCCGATCGACGCGTGTGGGCCTGCTCGACTGCTTGGCCAGGCGGGGAAACCGTCGCGGTCGCCCGCCTTGCTTGTGCCGTGCGTGTTCTTTTTGCAGCACGGTCGGCGGCACCAGCCAGCCGTGAAAGTCCACCGGCACTTCCGCGACATAGGTTTGTCCGCGGCGCTGAAGTGACTCCAAGAAGGGAACGACGCGCCGTAGCCCTCGTCGAACGTCAGCCATGCGAAACGTACGCCGTTCCTGTGGGCCCGTTCCAGCATCGTTAGCGCCAGTTGCCATCTGGGCTGGTACGTCATATCGGTGGGAATATCAGCCTGCTGACGCCGTGGCGTGTTGCTGCTCCACGATTCCGGAAGATAGAGGCAATGATCGAGCGTGCAGCGAAAGCCGCCAGCATGGTCGGCGTAGCCCAGGCCGATGGTGACCACACAGTTGTCGATCTTGCCGCTGGCGCCGCAGTACTGCCGCTGCACCCCGGCGGTGTGATTGCCGCGTTTTGGAAAGCTTGTCTCGTCGATCAGACCGATCGCGCCGTCGCACGAATGTCGTTCAGCAACCAGTTGCTGTAAGCGGTCGCAGGCACGCTCGTGATCCCAGGTATGCGTGGCGAGAAAGTCCTGCAGCGTTCGTGGCGCGATGCCAGCCGCATCCGCCATCGGCTCGACACACTTGCGGCGGACATTGGAGAGTTGGCCATGAACGTAACGTCGAAGATGCGCGCGCCCCTCGCTACGAGCGAAACAGTCGGAAAACAACTCCAAAAAACGATCCAGGTCGCCCCGCAACCGACCAATCCGTCGTGCATCCATGCAACGCCCTCCAACCAAGTAACTGGAGGGCCTATCGGCCATTCACGCTCGATCTCGTGAGCTTAACCCGCGTTGTCGTACTAGGTTTGTGGGTTTATCGCTTGATTTGCCGGATGAAGTCCTGCACTTCCGGGATTTCGCCCTGGTAAATCAGGTAGCCGTTGTACGGTTCGCGCTCGGTGGTTTCTCCGTTGATGGGCGTGAGCATTAGACGCTTGACTTCTTCGGGGTCATTCGACTGACCCAGCGCCCAGCAAAGTTTTACATAGGCAACTTCGGGCAGCATGTTCGCCGCCGGCACCACACCCAGCCCCATGATTTCTCTGCCCGTTTCGTACACGTACATTTGTACATAACCCCATAACGTCTGTACGGTCATGTAGATATGCACGCCCGCCTTCGCCGCCCGCTCGAGCGCTGGGTACATTGGCTTATTTACGTGACCCAAGCCTGTCCCCGCGATGACGATCCCTCGATAACCCTTTTCTACCAATGCGTCGATTATGTCGGGCATCATGTTCGGGTAGTAGTAGAGGATCGTAACCTTCTCTTCGAAGCTGGTGTTGATGGTGGCATTACGATCGTTGCGCCTCTGCTTGTAGTCCTGTCGCAAGTAGGTGATCTTCTTGGGGTCGATCATCGCGAGTGGCACGTCGCCGATGGTACGGAAAGTTGATCGGTAGGACGAGTGCATCTTGCGAACGCGTGTGCCTCGATGGAGCAGGCCATATTGATCGGAGGTCGGACCGAACATGCAAACGATCACCTCCGCAATGTCCCCCTCCGCTGCGGCCTTGACCGCGTTGATCAGGTTGAGGGCTGCGTCTGAAGAGGGCCTGTCTGACGAACGTTGCGAACCGACCATCACGATGGGGATCGGCGAATCTTGCACCATGAAACTCAGAATCGCAGCCGTGTGGTGCATGGTGTCCGTGCCGTGGCCGATCACCACGCCGTCATAACCCTCTTCGATCGCGCGCCCGATTTCCTCCGCGAGTTTGATGTACTGGGTTGGCCCCATGTTTTCGCTGAACACACCAAACAATTTTTCCGTCTTGAGGTTACAGATGTCGGCTAACTCAGGCACCGAACCGTAAAGTTCTCCCGGAGAAAACGCCGGAATGACCGCGCCGGTGCGGTAATCGAGGCGCGAAGCAATCGTGCCGCCCGTGCCGAACAGGACGATGTTAGGCTTGCCGTCGTCAGTCGGGAACTCTTTTTCGGGAATCTTGTAGTGAGCCTCACGCCGA
Source organism: Phycisphaerae bacterium (assembly GCA_028282665.1). Classification (GTDB taxonomy): domain Bacteria; phylum Planctomycetota; class Phycisphaerae; order UBA1845; family UBA1845; genus JANQHN01. The sequence continues at coordinate 2,809 of JANQHN010000355.1, forward strand.
CCGAGTTCCTTCATGTTGGTGATGACGTCAGTGGCGATGCCGATGTTGTACCCGCTGGCGAGCTTTAAGACGATGTGCTTATCATCGGCCGTTTCGCTGCGCGGCAAAATGATCCCGCGAAATTCGCCCGTGGTGGATTCGATCTGGACATCGCTCCACACCCCCACGTCGAACTTGACCAGCGCGTCCTTCGCCTCGCCACGGTAACCCTTCGTTCGTTCATTACTTGCGATCATGCTATCCTGCTTTCGCGCGTTTCACTCAAATAATGACGTTACGGAGTCAACGTCACGCCGAGTTCCTTCGCCACTAATTCCGACGCTTCCCTTGCATCAACCCGGCCTCGCAGAGCGCTCATCAAGTCACCCATGATGTAACGATGTTTCTGTCGAGGTGTAGCGAATGCATCATTATTCAGCCTGCCCAACGACTCCGCAATCTGGGCGGTGAGTTCCTTCTCGTCAATCAGCGAGAGATTCAGCGTTTCGATCGCCTTGGTGACCCGCACAGCCGCCGGAGTGTCCGTTGATCCACGTTTTGCAAGGTGGCGTAGGATTTTCACCGTGCCTTCTCGCGCGATGCGATCCTCGACATACGCCTTGCAACTCTCGAAGATCTCATCATCCGTCAGGGTATCTATATCGAACCCTTCACGCTTCAGTGCGGTCAGGTGCTGGCAGAGCAACGTCGCCGCAAGCGATGCTTTCATCCTTAGTTCCTGTGTGAGACGATCGTAGAGCGCCATGTGCGGCGAGGTCGAGAGCTTCTCGACCATGTCCGGTGCGAGGCCGGCGTCGCGCAACCTGCTTTCTCGATCCCAGATGAATTCGGGAAGCTGCTCGACGATTCGTTCCACTCGACTCTTGGGCAATTCGATCGGTGGCAGGTCTGTATCCGGATACATTCGCTCTGCGCCCGGCAGGACGCGCTCGAAACCGTTTGTGCCATCGTACAACGCCTGCCGCGTATCCGACGGTACGCCGACCAACGCCTCCTTTGCCCGAATCACTATTTCGTTGCAGGCGGTTTTTGTATCGCGTTCATCTCCCCATACGAGAATCAACGCATCGCGATGGTCGGCGTTCATGCGTTTGCGGAGTTGCTGCCATTCCTTGCTGCGGAGCGTCTCGGAAGCGGTGTCGGAATGAACGATGTTCGGCAGTGTCGTCAAACATGCGATGACCCGTACGCGGTCGGAAAATTCCTTGGCAAAACTGGTGTGCTCCTGAGTTGTGTAGCTGAGCACGCCTGCAAAACCGCGAAGCGAAACGCATTTGACTCGCAGGCCTGCGTCGAGCGCTTTGCGGATCGGGTCGTAGCTGGTCTTGGCCACAATACGGGTAACGTCGTCAGTTTGGAACTCGAACGTATCCGGTTTTATGCCTCGTTGGTTTAACTCATCACGAATAGCGAGCAGAGCACACTGCCGCATAGCTTCGTTGTGCACCAACACGGGAATGCGCGAGATCATCGGTACGCCTTTAATTTCGATGCGCGTTCCGCCCTTCACAGATACGTTTACGTCCTCGCGTCCCGCGCCGTATCCGGTTCGCACTTTGCCCGTGCTACGGGTCAGCTTGCGCAAAATGTTTGCCACATCCGCTGCTTCCTGGGGTGTACGCATATCGGGGTAGGTTACTGGCTCGACCAATGGCATACCGAGGCGATCTGTAAGATAGATACGGTCGTGTCCCACATCGGAGACCTCGCGGCAGGCATCTTCTTCCAAACCTAGTTGCGCGATGC
>JANQHN010000059.1 GCA_028282665.1 Phycisphaerae bacterium
CGAAAGCGAAAAATCCGACAACTTCACGAGCACGGAATCATGCTCAGCAGTTGTCAAAAATGCATGCCCATAAGAAAATAACCCGCGTTGTCGTACTAGATCGCGTCCCAAACGGAAAATTCGCCCTCCCAAGCTAGAGGCCTTTCTTTCAATCCCGGGCAACGCCATAATACGAAAATCAAAGTTCGTATTATCGCTTGAGGAGGTATGATCATGCGTGCATTTAGATGTTTGGTGTTGCTGTCGCTGATAGTTCCTTTGCATGCGGTTGCTCATGAGGTTCAACATGCAACCACAATAGTCGTCGATACCGACATGGGTATCGATGATGCGGTTACGCTCGCTATGGTGCTGCAATGCAAAGATGTGAACATCGCAGCGCTAATCGCGTGTGAAGGCGTCGTTGGGCGTGGAGACTCTGCCAAGCTGCTCGCCGGACTTGCCCAGCGGTTCAATCGTGAGGACTTGGTTGTCTATGCACCCGCCCAAACGAATCGCTCGTCGCAGACTCCCCCATTTCGCCCATTCGCGATGAATGCACTACGCCAAGCCATCCCTTCACGATCAATCGCCCCCGATTTGAAAACATTCACGCCGGATGCATACATCAGCAAAGATCGCAAGACCACGATCCTCGCCCTGGGTCCTTTGACCAACCTCGCAGCCGCCGTTTCGACATTGCCCGACATCGCTCAGCATATCGACCGTATCCTGATTCCCGGCTCAACGAACCCAGAACAAAACTGGAATCTTCGGTTTGACAGGGAAGCATTCAAAACCGTCCGCTCATCAGGCCTGCCTCTCACATTCATCGATTCCGGAAAGGGCGCCCTAAAAAACGAACGCCTGAAAGCAAACGAGTGGAACCTCGCTCTTTGCACTTCACCGGCTGGTCGATTTCTAAATGACCTGTTCGCCGACGATCAGGTGCGTACGCATTACTTTGAAACACTCGGTCCGTTCCACGATGAGCTCGTATTCTTTTATCTTATCGATCCGGACATCTTCAAAAAAACACCAAACACGGTCATGCCGGTGAATCATCTGATGACGGCTGAGTTATTCAAGCGTCTCGTAGAATCCGGCAGGCAGGGCAAACACCGCGTCGTCTTCGCGAACCGTCCGTTTCCCGAGGTCGTGTTCCAGCCCGATGTAGCAGCGAGGCGTGACGCAATCATCAAGAAAAATGGTGAAGCGGAGTGGTTTGCGCAGCTCTTGATGAATGAGATGCACGAACACCTCGGCGCCTATTCGGTGATCGGCGTAAAGATGGGTCTTTATGCGGCGGAACGACTCAACGCACCGCAACATGGCATGCGTGTCGTGTCCCATGCTCCGCCGACGCCTCCGGCAAGTTGCTTGAATGACGGACTTATCGTGTCAACCGGATCTTCTCCCGGAAGAGCGTTGTTTTTACACGAGCCGTCTCAAAAGTCGGGAGTGGAGGCCACTTTCTCCTACAACGGCCAAACGATAACCTTGCGTCTTAAAGGGGAATACAAGGACCGCATCCGAGCGCACATTAGAAAACTCCTTGCTAAACATAGCCTAGAAGACGAGGAATACTGGAACGAAGTGCGGCTGTTCGGGCTGAATATCTGGGAAAACTGGCATCGGCGGGATCTTTTCGATATTGAAGAATAGAATTCCGGGTCAGTCTTTCAGCCACTTTTAGAGTGACCTGAAGGTCCCCCTCTCCTACTTGCACTTGATCGTTTCACCGGCAAAATTCGGATGGCGTGGTTCGAAAACTGTCATCATTCAACGGGTGGAGGCACCGTGCATCATGACCAGCCTGGAACGTGTCAGCATCTCCATCGAGAAACGATTGCTCACTCGCCTTGAAAAGCTCATCAAGTCGAGCAGGTACACTAACCGCTCCGAGTTCATTCGCGACATGATCCGCAGCAAACTCGTCGAACAGGATTGGGCAAACGAACGTCGTGAAGTGATAGGTACGATTACGCTCATTTACGATCACCATCGTCGCGAACTGTCAGAGAAACTGACGGATATTCAGCACGATCACCATGACGAAGTTCTGGCTTCAACGCATGTCCACATCGCGCATGATCGCTGCGCCGAGATGATCATGGTCAAGGGGAGGGTGGACAGAGTCCGAGCACTGGCTGACAGGCTCCATCGGGAAAAGGGCGTGCTCCACGCGGAACTGTCCATGAGTGCGACAGGTGACAGCCTGCGCTAGTTCTTTTTCTCACCTGCACCCCAACCTGTGACATTCTCAAGGCCATGACTTGCCCTGTTATTACGAACCGTATATAAATATTATCGATCTGCGGTCAAGATCATGATGCGTTCAATGTTGTGTGAAAGGAAGTTCCATGCACATACACACGTTCAAGCTATTTGAGGTAATCAGCCTCACGCTTTCACTACCATTCCTGATGACATCAGCACCGGCGGATGAGCCTGCCTGGCATGATATGCCTTACACCGCTCATTCAGCGTTTCAGGCGGTAAACGCTGAGGGTCTTGGCACTTGGCCGCTGGATGCACCGGTGAAGATGCAGGGCATTCTAATTAACCAAGCCGAGCACTTGGTGGACACTTCCCCCGCGGCGCCAGGATTTATGGGCGGGCAGTGGCAGATTTACATCCAAGCTGCTGGTGAAAATGACTGGGGGGGAACGGCACTCTACATGGGACAGTACATCGGCAAAATCGTCGGCAATCATCCCGCCGGCAGCTACGATGACCAAGCTTGGCTCGATGAACTGGATCGTTTAACGCATGACCCAATCAGCGGACACTCGTTCGAACCGGGTGATCGGGTGGAGATTCGCGCTCGCGCACCGGGACTCTTTTTTCGTGGAAAAACGAATATCAACGAACAGCACTACAACGGACCTGAAACAAACTTCGACATCTATCTCATCGAAGCGTCCATAGGTTTGCCCATTCCTCGTCTTGTTACGCTCGATCAACTAAAGGACGAAAACGACGCATTCATTTTCGACCCACAACGCGAAATCGGATGCGAGCGCTACCAAGGTACTCTCGTGCGGATCAACGGAGTCAGTTGCGATAATGCATCGCAGTGGGGCCCTGGAGCCAACTTGATCGTAACGGACGGCGACAGCCGCACTTTTCCCATCAAGTTAGGGCTGAGTGAAGGCTACCTTACCTATCCTGCGCCGCCGGGCACGTTCGACGTCATCGGCATTCTCGATCAAGAAGATGTCGATGGAAACGATGGGTACAAAAGCGGCTACCGGCTTTGGATAGCCGGCGATTATGACGGTAACGGAACCATCCTTCCAGCATCGTTCGAATTGCTCGGCGACTTTACGAACGATGGAGCTATTGACTTGGAGGATCTAACAGCGTTGGTGGCGTGCATGGCGGGTCCAGACACCGCCCCACAACCAGACCCACCCGTGACCATGGAAGATTGTCTACGCGCGTTCGATACCGAGCAAGACGGCGACATTGACGCACGAGACACAGCAATCTTCCAAGAGCGGTTCGGGTTGCCGCGGTAATGTGTAAATACGCTCGACATTGAGGGTTTGTCTCCGCCCCATTCAGCTTACGATTCAGCAAAAGGAACCGACGTTGAAAAACGTAACGCCTGAACTTCACTTATCCAGGTCATTTCCGAAACGGGCGGGGATGTCTTTGATCGAGCTGTTGGTTGTTATTGCGATTATCGCACTTCTCGTCGCTGTCCTTTTGCCATCACTCATGTACGCCAGAATCGCCGCGAAACGCGTCACGGCGCATTCCGACCTTCGACAAATAACAATCGCGCTTGACAGTTACATGATCGACAACAAGGACCGCGTTCCACCGGCTCGATCCGCTTGTGGGACGGACGTCAACAATCAACTACCCATCGAACTCGCGACCGGCGGATACCTTCCCAAAAGCGGCAGCAACATTCCACAGGCGGACGTGAGAGATATCTTCGCAACGGCTCAGAGCTACAAATACATCGCGCCGGGAGCGATCTGGTTCAACGGCTCATTCTTCGATCAACCGGACCAGCCATGGCGACCTCGCGCGCGTGTGTGGGTGCCCAATGACTTTCCATCGTGCGAAACCCAACAGGGACAGTTTTTCGGCGGATTTCCTGGGGAAGGTCCCTCACCGGTCGTTTACGCCGTGTGGAGCATCGGCCCCAATCCGCAATCCAAGAAATTCCCGCGATGGGAAGGAACCGGCGACGTGGACATGTCGCGATTTCCACTCGTTGCGCCTTATTGGATGAAATCTTCCTGGGATGACGGTTTGATCGTCCACTTCAAGCCGCAAAAACGGAACATCTGCACAACTCCCTGATCGCGTATGAAACAGTTATCCGGACTTGTCCAAATTCGTCACACTCGCCCCATCTCGGTTCTACTGTGCCGTGCCGTCTGTAACAATTAGATGGTTCACTTGGCTGACGAACATATCAGGCTTCTTAACATTTTCGGATATCACAACCACGGATGACGACACATGAATCATCTCATGATGCCAACATTTGTACTCTCCTGGATTTTGATTGGTAACCTTGCGATGGGAGGTGATGAAGAAGGCACTGAGCGCGAAGACGCTGCACTAAGTGGCGTTGCCAAGCTCATGGACGAGGCCAAACGCCTTGGGCCGCTTTGGTCTACCTCCCTCTCGCACCAATTTTTAGATCAGACCCCCCACCTGCCGCGCATACGACCGCGTACTATCTATCGTGGTGAAGATGGCTGGGTCGCCGAACAGATGGCGAGCAAATGGCCGCAAGAGCAACGCGAGGCAGCCAGACCATTTATTGTTGACGAAGAACGATACTACAACACTTTTTACGGCACTCCGCTGGTCTATGGCCGGCTCCTTGAGATTATTGGGGGAACTGGCGTAACGGACCTTCGAGGTCGTCGTGTACTCGACTTCGGTTACGGCAGCGTGGGCCATTTGCGGCTAATGGCGCTTTGCGGCGCGGACGCGGTCGGAACTGAGGTATCCAGCGCCTTGCAAGCCATGTACAGCAAACCGACAGACCAAGGCACTATCAAACCGGCCAGCATCGGCTCGACCAAGGACCAATCCAAATTGGGTAACAACTCTGCTGTTGGTCGAGTGACGCTTGTACATGGACGCTGGCCTGGTGACGAGGAGATCGTTAAAAAAACAGGTGGGCGCTTCGACATCATCACCAGCAAAAACACGCTGAAAAATGGCTATATCAACCCAGCCCGAGAGGTTGATCCGCGCATGTTGGTTGATTTGGGTGTCTCCAATGAAGCCTTCGTAAAAGCGTTGTACGATGCGCTAAATCCGGGTGGATACGTGTTGATCTACAATTTGTGTCCCGCCATGCCAGCCGAGGATGAACCGTACATTCCCTGGGCAGACGGCCGCTCGCCTTTTACGAAAGAGCAATGGGCCGCAGCAGGTTTCGAGATTATCAAATTCGACGAATGCGACGACAAAGCCGTCCGTCAAATCTTCAAGACACTCGGTCATCCGACGACCAAGGAAGACGGCTCCGAGAATCTATTCGCATGGTATACGCTTGTTCGCCGTCCAAGATAATTTCCCTTTTCCGATGTGAGACTTGCCAAAGAAAAAGACGACTGGTTTCGAACACTTTGTCGGTTTGAGCTTGCGCTCGTTGCCGCACACTAGCCAAACATGCACCTTTCGACGTAGAATAGCTGCATGAGCCGTATGTTAATGCAGGACAATGACCGTGAGCAGGTCGCAATGTTCATTGAAGGCCATTGGTTTGGTCGCGATGTAATTGCGCATGGTCAGCGTTTTTTTCCACACGAAGAAGAAGGCTTTATCGAACGCCGCGACAACAAGATCGTGGGTCTACTCACTTTCCGTGTTAATGGACACGGCATGGAGATCCTCACGGTCAATAGCACGCTTGAGGGCATGGGCATCGGCACGTCCTTGATGCTCAGCGCTATCGACGAAGCACGAAAACGCGGCTGCGACAAAGTCAGTCTTGCCACGACCAATGACAACATCAAAGGACTGCGGTTCTACCAGCGCATCGGATTCCGCATCACTAAAGTGAATGTAGGTGGCATCGACACTGCGCGCAAACTCAAACCCAACATTCCCAAAAAGGGCGACGACGAAATCGCCATCCACGACGAAATCATCATGGAACTGCCACTTAAACCTTACCTCGACCCTCCGGAGGCCTGATCGCTCTGGTGGTTGCAATGTAAGGTGGCCTCATTGCTTTCGGGTAACCGATAGGTCGTATATAGTCCGTTGGAAGCCTTTGCGCCTGGATTGAGGGATGCTTGTTTCGAATTGGAGAATGCACATGCACCAGCCCCAGCCTACTGATCACCCATCGCGCGAAAAATTCCGCAAAGCGCGGGCTGAGGCCATCGAGAAGTTTTTGGATGAATTCGCTCCCTGCGACAACCGCGATCTGCTTTTCCAGATGATCGTGACCATTTGTCGGCTCGCAGCCGACAACGCGGAGAGAGGCGATTTGAAGATACTCAACTCCGCGCTTGCGGAACTACGCTACGCCTTCAAAGTCTTCGCGCCGTACACCGAGATTCCCAAGGTGAGCATCTTTGGATCAGCGCGTACGCCGGAAGACCACCCACAATACCTCGAAGCCAAGCGCTTCGGCGAACTGATCATGAAGGAAGGCTGGATGGTTATCACAGGCGCGGGCGGGGGAATTATGCAGGCGGGTCATCATGGCGCATCCCGTGAGGCAAGCTTCGGTGTAGCCATTTCTTTGCCTTTCGAGCAGGAGACGAATTCTTACATCGATGAAGATCCGAAGCTGGTGCAATTCAAATACTTCTTCACGCGTAAGCTGATGTTCGTAAAAGAGGCGCGGGCGATCGTACTTTTCCCAGGTGGACTGGGTACGCAGGACGAAGGATTCGAAGCGCTTACGCTCGTACAGACAGGGAAGGCGGTGCCCGTACCGATTGTGCTGTGCGATGAACCGGGCGGAACGTACTGGCTTCAATGGCAAGCGTACGTCAAAGCGGAACTCCTGGTCAACAAGATGATCGACCCGGAAGACCTCAAGCTGTTCCGTGTCACCGATGATGCACAAGTAGCGGTGGATGAAATCCTGTGTTTCTATAAGACTTACCATTCCGCGCGCTACGTGGAGGATCTTCTGGTCATCAGATTGAATAAGGCATTGCCGGACGACGTCATGCAGGAGATCAGCGAGCGTTTTGCTTCGATTCTGGTTCGTGGCAAATTTGAACAACACGGCGGGCCGGTGGACGGTGAAAATGGCGAGTTTCCCGATCTGCCGAGGCTTACATTCTGCTTTGATCGCCGTAGCGCCGGCAAGCTGCGTATGTTGATCGACCGAATCAACAAAATTTCGTAAGGCGAGTCGGGCTCGCCGATTCACTCTTGTCCGTGGGAGCATGTGATGGTCAGCGATCCAAATGCCGGCGAAACCGCGCACGCCAGCGATGGCGATGTAAAGATGATCGAGAATCTTGAAGCGTCCTACCAGGCACTTCGGGAACAAATCAGCCGGGTCATCGTCGGACAAGAGTCGGTCATTGAGGAACTTCTCATAGCGCTCTTCTGTGACGGCCACGTGATCCTTGAGGGCGTGCCAGGACTTGCCAAGACCCTGCTCATTTCCACGCTGGCCCAGACATTATCGCTGAGCTTCTCTCGCATCCAATTCACACCGGACCTCATGCCCTCCGACATCACGGGTACGGAAGTCATCGAAGAAGACAAAGCGACGGGTACGCGCTCGCTACGCTTCGTCAATGGCCCGGTCTTTGCCAACGTAGTTCTCGCGGATGAAATCAACCGCACCCCACCGAAAACGCAGTCCGCCCTGCTCGAAGCGATGCAGGAGAATCAAGTCACCGCTGCCGGTTTTACGCACAAGTTGCCCCAGCCGTTTTTTGTACTCGCGACGCAGAATCCCATCGAGCAGGAAGGCACTTACCCCCTGCCCGAGGCGCAGCTCGACCGCTTCATGTTCAAAGTGAAAGTCGACTACCCCTCCGAAGAGGAAGAATTGCAAATCGTACAGATGACGACATCGACGAAGGACACGAAACTCGAACGCACGGTGTCAGCTCGTGACATTCTCAAATTGCAGGATGTCGTACGCCGTGTGCCCTGCGCGGATCATGTGATGCGTTACGCGATCCACCTGGTACGCTCGACGCGTATCCTGGAGGGGAATGTACCGGAATTCGTCAAGAAATACGTCTCCTGGGGTGCAGGTCCGCGTGCGTCACAATTTCTAGTACTCGCAGCCAAAGCGCGCGCAGTACTCAAAGGCCGATTCTTCGCCGCGACGGAAGACCTTCGAGCCATCGCCCATTCAGTACTTAGGCACCGCGTGTTGACAAATTTCAATGCGGAAGCGGATGGCGTATCCAGCGACGACATCATCGATATGCTAATCGAACAGACTCCCGCGGACCCCTCGCTGGAGATGGATGAAGCGGTCGCGTCGCGGGCATTCAAAAGTGCGGACCAATCCGCAGGTGCGAACGGCTAAAAAACAGACCGCAAGGAGATGCGATGTCATGCACGAGGCGGCTGACGATTATCGCAAGTACCTCGATCCCAAAGTCCTCGCGCGGATCACAGGGCTCGAACTAAGAGCTCGTCTGGTGGTCGAAGGGTTTTTCACCGGCATGCACCGTAGCCTGCAGCACGGCTTGTCCGTTGAGTTCGCCGATCACCGTATCTATACGCAGGGTGACGACATCCGCCACATCGACTGGAAAGTCTTCGGCAAAACAGACAAGTACTATATTAAGCAATACCAGCAGGAAACAAATCTCGAAGTGATCCTCGTGGTGGATTGCAGCGAGTCGATGGGGTTTCGTTCCGACGAGGCACCGATGTCCAAACACGAATATGCGGTCTCGTTGGCGGCGGCCTTGTCTTACCTCGCACTTCAACAACACGATTCCGTAGGCCTTGCGCTTTTTACCGACCGCATCACGGAGTTCATCAGGCCTAGTAACAACCCGCACCATTGGAAGACCATCGTTTCCGAACTCGACGGAAGCATTGGAAAAGCGAAGACCTCAATTAACCGCGTTGCAAGCGAGCTTGCAGAACGCATGACACACCGAAGCCTGATTTTCTTCATCAGCGATCTGTTTGACGAAGTCGAGGAAATCCTCGCAGGGCTAAAACGCCTCAAATACAACCGCCATGAATCCGTCTTTTTTAACGTGCTTGATATGGCAGAGTTGGCTTTCCCGCTAAAGGGCCCGACGATGTTTTTAGGCATGGAAGAAACGGGCAAACTTCTAATCGAGCCGGACGCCTTGCGGGCAAGCTATCTCGAAGCGGTAGAGCGGTTTCAATCAACCATGCGGGCTGGCTGTGCGAAGTTGCAGACCGACTACCACATCTTCAGCACCGACGCAGCCCTGGACGTCGCGCTAAGCGGTTACCTTGCGACACGCAGTACGCGCATTCGCTCGCGATCGTCGCGGGTTATGGGAGGAAGCTAGAACAAGATGAATCCTCCAATCGCTCAAGCCGCTCCGTTCGTCCATCCCACGCTCGCGGCGGCGGGTTTGGTCGCGGGACTGCTGCCCATCCTGATCCACCTTATCAACCGCACACGCCACCGCCGAGTCCCCTGGGCGGCGATGCACTTCCTACTGACTGCCAGCAAGAAGAGCACACAGACAATGCGCATCGAACAATGGCTCTTGTTGGCCGTAAGAGTGCTGCTCGTCGTCACATTCGGACTCGCAATCGCCCGCCCGTTCTTCGCCGGCGCTTCTTCCAGTTTCGTTGGTGTTTCGCGAGCCCATCACGTCATCCTCATTGACAATTCGCGTTCGATGAACGCTTTGAAGGATGAAAACCTGACGCGATTCGCCCAGGCCAAGCAACTCGCTGAGGGTCTCGTCAGCCAATTGCCCGAATCAGACGTCGTCAGCCTCATTACTTTGGCGTTTCCTGCGACTGCGGTGATCCACTCACCGTCCTACGACAGACTCGCGGTACACGAAACGCTTGGAAACATCGCACCGACACAACAAGCCACTGATACGCTCGGTGCGCTTACGCTCGCGGAAAAGATTATCACCGACTCCGATACGCCTCGCGCCGGTCGAATGCTGACATTGATTTCCGATATGCCGACTGTAGATTGGCTTTCAAGCGACGGTCAACGTCTGCCTCCCGCTGCAGCCAAGCTGATCGAACTCAACGATCAAGCCAGGATAAACATCCACAACGTCGCCGGCAGTGGTAGTGAAAACCTCGCCATCGTAGATATAAGACCCGAATCAAATTTGATCGGCGCGAGCGAACCGATCCGCATCGCAGTGCCCGTACGTAACTATGGTGCTTCAAACGGGCGAAACCTCTCATTGCGCATCAAGCTTGATGACCGCATCGTTCGCAATGTGCCCATAACCCAGTTGTCCACGGATGGAGAGTCGATCGCGCTCGCCACGTTACTCATCTCCACGCCCGGGGCGCACGTCATCGAAGCAAACATCGGTCCAGCGGGTTTCGATGCACTTTCTGATGATAATGCCCGACGACTCTCTATCGAAGTAAAAGAGCAAGTCGACGTGCTATTGGTAGACGGCAGGCCGGGCGCGACGGCGTTGGAAGGTCAAACCGGATACCTTGCCACAGCCCTCGCCCCTCGTGTATCGGGTGACAGTAAACCGCTAATCCGTACCAAGACCATTTCCGAAATCGAGCTCTCCTCTGAAGTACTTGCCGATTACACCCATATCTGTCTTTGCAACGTGCAAAGACTTTCCGAATCGCAATGGGCGTTGCTCGACCGGTTTGTGCGCGAAGGGGGAGCGGTCATTGTCTTTGTAGGTGACCTCGTTAGCCTGGAAAACTACAACACCCTTGGTTCAAACAACGGGCAAGGACTCTTCCCAGGTAAACTCGCTGTGCCCGTCGATGAATCTGCCGACCCGAATGACTACCTAATGTTGGATCCGGAGAAGTTGAATCACCCGATCGTCAACCTGTTCCAAGGAGCGAGCGAAAGCGGACTGTTCGTCGCCCGGTTCGATCGGCATTTGGTCTTGACACCTACACATAAATCCGCTCAGGTTGTGATGCGTTACACCAATGGCGATCCATTCCTTGTTCACAATCCGCACGATAAAGGGCAAGTGGCGGTGATTACCACGACTGCGAACATGGACTGGACGAACCTCCCCGCAAAAGGCGATTTTGTGTCCCTGATGCACAGCTTGATGTCCTACGTAAGCCCCGCCGAATACGCATCGCGAACACTCACGGTAGGGCAAAGCTACCGGCGCGAGTTACGCCCCGCCGAGCAATCCATGAATCATCAAGTACGACTGCCCAGTGGTGCGACCGCAATGCCCGAACTCATTCCACGCAACGGCGGGATTGATATCGGCTTCGGTCCCGTGAAGTCAGCAGGTAGGTACGATCTTTCCATCGGAACCTTGGTCGTTCCTGTCGTCACCAATGTGGATCCGGCAGATTCGGATCTCTCAACCACACGACGCAGCGCACTGATCGAACTGAGTCGAGCAGGCATCAATATCGAAGAAGTGCAAGGCAGAGCAACGCTAAGCGTCAGCACTACCAACCGGGAGATCGGTTCGGTACTGATATACCTCGTTTTGCTGTTGTTGATGTTCGAGCAATGGCTTGCGATGCGGTTTGGCAGCTATCGCCAGAAAAGCATCGACTCAATCACGGCAAGTTCGACGCGAATCCCGAATACGGCAAGGACACGCTGATCGTGTATCGAGCATTGGAGTGGTTATTAGGTATCGAACGGATTCGCATCGAAGAAGATGCACCGCTCTACTTGCGTTGGGCAGGAGATGTGGAAGCCTGGCTCGCAACGGGCATACTGCTGGCCGCGTTGGGAATCATCATCCTGGTGTACCGCCGAGAACGAGCGTACACTTTCGCGCGTCTTATTGCGGCCAGCTGTCGATTCGCGCTCGTTTGCCTCATTCTCGCAGTTCTTGCACAGCCGGTACTTGTCTTGCAACGAACCCGCATCGAGCCGTCGCACATCGTGTTGCTTTTGGATACTTCGCTTAGCATGAACGTCAAGGAGCACTTCGAGAATGAATCGCTTGCCCAATCAATCGCCGCCGGAGCGGAAATTGATGACGTGAACACATTAAATCAGCAATCGCGTTTGAACCTTGTCGTGCGATCGTTTCTCAACAATGAAGGGGCAGCGATAGACGCACTGTTAACGAAAAACGGAATCGAAGCATACACTTTTGCGAGTTCGGTCACGCCGCAAGCTTTTGTTGAACCCGGTGACACCAATCGGACAATTGTCGAATTCCTCAATGATCTCAGCGCCAAAGGCAATCAAACCCGCTTGTTTTCCGCGATTGACCAAGTAATCGAAGCGAGTGAATCAGGAAGGCTCGCTGGCATCATCTTGGCGACCGATGGGCGTGTGACCGAAACAGGCTCTTTGTCCTCCGTGACGGCCAGGGCGAAAGCAAAAAGTGTACCGATCTATCCACTGCTTGTCGGATCTCCGCTCGAACGCCGTGACGTTATAGTCGGCCCTATTCGTTCCTTGGATCGTGTTTTCGTCAGCGACCTCATCGGCATTGAAATTGACGTCGCATTAACCGGTCTAAACAAAGCGGAGGAAGCGCTCCTTGTTCTTTATGACGACGCGACCGGTGAAGCTGTCGCGCAGGAGTCTGTTCCGTTCTTACCGGATGCCCCAACTCAGTCGGTCGAGCTGCGCATCAGACCCACCCGCCCTGGAGTGATACGCTACATAGCCAAAATCGAGCCCCTTCAAGATGAAGTCATCGTCGAGAACAATATCGACAGCGTCGAAATTACTGTCCTTGAAGATCAACTTCGCGTCCTCTACGTGGAAGGATACCCGCGTTACGAATACCGATATCTAAAGAACGCGCTTGTTCGCGAAGAAACCATCCGCACAAGCATCCTATTATTGGAAGCAGATGACGCTTTCGTTCAGGAAGGTACGGAGCCGATCAATCGGTTCCCACAGCGCGAGGAGGCGCTTAGTAAGTATGACGTAGTGCTCTTTGGGGATGTTGATCCGCGCAGCGGCTGGCTTTCACCGCAACAAAGCGAAATGCTGGTCGATTTCGTCAGCAAACGGGGAGGGGGATTCGGCCTGATCGCTGGCGAGCGATTCGCGCCGCATCGCTATCTGGGCACACCCTTGGAAAAACTCATCTGCGTCAAAGTTGATCCCGACTTCACCGGCAAATACCTCGCTCCGATCACGACGGGATACAGACCCGCGCTCACGCCCGAAGGGCGACAGTCGCGCATTTTCCGGTTTGTCGCGGATCGATCGCGCAGCGAGACCATCTTCGAAGCCTTGCCCGAGCTATTTTGGTTCGCGAAGACCTTAGGCCCTAAACCCGGCGCTATCGTACTCGCAGAGCATCCGTCCACCGAAACCGTATCCGGTGCGATGCCTTTGTTCGTCACCGGTCGGTACGGCGCTGGTCGAATCTTCTTCGCCGCTACGGATGACACGTGGCTTTGGCGGCGTCATACGGGCGAATTTCTCCACGACACTTATTGGATCCGCGTCATTCGTGAGCTCGCCCAACCCGAGCGTATTGCTCGCGATCAGCGATACATTATCCGTACTGACAAGAAACGTTACGACTACGGTTCGCCGGTGCGAGTATCCGTCGAATTCTTTGATTCGCAACTCTTACTCATGCAGGAGGATACGGTCGAGCTAGTGTTGCAGGACAACAACCAAGCTGCCGTATTGCGTGTCGAAGCCACCAAATTAGGCCCAAACGCCAATATTTACGAGGGTGCGCTCTTTCCCCCGAATCCCGGTCGATTCAAGCTCCAATCCGAGCACATCCTTTCCGCAACAGACGAAGTAAAGCCTGAAGCCACACTCGTAGTTAACCAACCGGACCTGGAAAAGAAAGCCCTCCATGCGGATCACGAAACACTTCGACGACTCGCGGAGGCAACGGGTGGGGAGGTGGTACCACTCGACAACATGCGCGAAGCCTTCGCTAACATTCGCGATCGCACTGCATTGGTTCCCGACGATCTGTCCGAACCATTGTGGGATTCGCGGCTGGTGCTCATCCTCTTTTTATTTTTGATCGGAGTCGAATGGATCACGAGAAAAGCAGCAGGGATGTTGTAGTTGCCGCCGTCGCACCTATCGTACTTTGCGCTTTCTTTCCTATGAATCCCAAACACCGTGAAACCTACCCGCATTCATCTCATTGCAGCCGCCGCAACAGGTAAACCCTTCACCGCGACACTCGGCTTGCGCGATTCTCGTGAGTTGATTCAGTTATTTCAGGAACAACTGGGCAATGGATTTCGGGTAACGGGAGATGAACGACTTCTTGACGCGACTGAAAATGACATGAAAGGCGGGCGGACAGACGACCTGGCCCGAGCGGCCGAACTCAGCACCGCCTTCGCTGACACCTCGATCCATGCGCTGCTGGCAATTCGCGGCGGAGCATGGATGACACGTATCCTACCACACATCAACTTCGCAGAACTGCGGGCGCGAAACTCGCCCATCACTCTATTCGGTTTCAGTGAACTTACCACCCTGGTCAATATCGTCGGAGCGAGCCCGAAAGGCCTGGGAATTCTTGACATGGGCCCTGCGTTCATCCCCTATGGGTTGAGTCGACGGCGAAGTCACGCCATTTTAGCGGATGCCTCTGGCGAACCTGCTCGCAACCCACCAATCGAAGTCATCATGCGGGAACTCTCTCAATTCCTGACCGACATCCGGCGCATGCTCAACGGCCACCCAAGCAAGAGAACAATTACCGCACGGCTTGTACAAGGCCAACTAGAGGACTCATTTGAAACAACCTTTCGGGGTGGAAACCTCGTTGTGCTTTCCACACTGATCGGCTCACGTTTCGACAAGTATGTCCGCCCGAACGCAGATTGGCTTATCCTGGAAGAAATCAACGAAAAACCGGAACGCATCGATCGGCTCCTCGCTCACCTTACGCTCGCGGGATTCTGGAAACGGTGTGCGGGATTATTGCTTGGGGATTTTCACCGACAAGAGACGGAACTCCTCCCCGCTGTCCTCGAATTACTGCCCTACCATTTGCCCGAAGACCGCACAATGCCCGTCCTGGTTGCACGAGAAGTGGGTCACGTGCTGCCCATGGCTCCCCTTCCCGTACATTCTCCCATGACCGTCAAACGGGCAGGCAACTTTTTCACTATCGCACCGGTTCATCCAATCGATCTGACCCGCGGCAAGACCACCTAGCGTTCCTCTAATGCCTTGAAACTTGCGGCAAATCATCACGCACTCCACAATGTCCGAATGAACTCGGCGAACCATGCCTACTGGCTCGCGTTGTTGCTGCTGTGCGTGGTGATGTGCGCGCTGCCCGTACCGTGGGTTGCGTTTCCGGCGGCGGTGCTGCTCGTGCTCTTCATTCCGGGAGCCTTACTCCTGCGCACAATCAGCCCGGTGATGCAACACCGTGGCGCCTTTTTCGTCGCTCTTGCACTGTCAGCCCTAACCATCTCTATCCCATTAACCTGGACATGGCGAGTGACCAACGATCGCTGGGTGGTGCTTATGGTTGCAGCAGGTTCCAACCTCTCGTTGTGGCTCATGGGACTCAGGTGGGCCTTGCCTATCTCAGGAGATTCTCCGCGCATCGACCGGGGCACGAACCTCGTCTTCGGCGGGTTCATCGGTTGGATCGCTTTATGCGCGTTTTTAAACTACTACCTCCCGACAGCGGGAGATCGGGTAGAAACCGTCGCCGCCCATGATTACACCAAGCACCACGCAATCTTGCTCTCCCTGGAACGCTCCGCCATTCCACTCAAGAACTATTTTTACGCCGGCGAACCGGACACGCCTTACTATTACTACGAACACTACTACGTGCTCGTGGCCACACTGCGGAAACTCGCCCAAGACCAGATCAGCATTCCCTTTGCGCTGGGCGTTGCGTGCGCCTACAGCGCAACCATGCTGATCGGATTAACGTTCTATCTCGCCTACCGAGTGCTCGGTACGTCACGCGGGGCACTGATGGCAACCGGGTGTGTGTGCGTCATCGGCGGCTTCGACATCGTTCCTGTATTAATCCGTGCGGCGAACGGTGGTCCGATGGTAGTCACGTTGGATTCGTGGATCCCACCGCCATGGCGAATCCACAACCTTGCGACCAATTTCATGTGGTGTCCGCATCACATCACCGGCGTAGTTGGTGTAACGCTTTGCGCTTATTTGCTAAGCATCGCACCACGGGCGAAGTGGTGGCTAATATTGGCACCCGTCCTGGGCGCGAGCCTGTTCGGAACCAGTGTGTATACGTCCATCCCCATTTTCTTGGGTGCAGCGCTTTATGTATCGGTGAGGCTATGGTTGACGCGTCGGGACAGGATTCGTTTACACCGCGAGATTGGCGCGTTCGCCATCATCGCGGTCCTCGGATTCGTTCTAATGATCTACTCCGCTTGGCAGTATGCAACCATGGGCAGTCGGTACTCAGGGGGACACACCATTTCTTGGGACCGTTTTCCGTATGCTGTGTTTGGTAGACTGATCCCGCCGAGCCCACTAGCTAACTACCTGGACGCACCGTGGATCATTCTCATCGAATGGGGCATCGCTGGTGTGGCGTGTCTAGTAGTGACGCGAGCTTGGTGGCGAACCGTGTTGAAAGATGAAGGCATCAGACTGCTAGCTCTAGCCGGCCTTGTCGGTACGATCACCATGTTCACAGTTCGCAGCCGCATTAACCCGATCGATTATAGCTTTCGCGTCGGTATCATGCCGGCAATGGTCCTGGCGGCGATTGTGGCCGGGGCACTTTTTGATCGGGAAAACGTCAGGCATTGGGCACGAAAAGCCCGCTGGCCTATGTTGGTTGCGGGAATCACCGTCGGGCTTTCTGTCGGATTCTACGAAGCGCCGCTTGCGGCTACGCGGTCGTTGCTTCGACCGGAAACCGCCAAACAAGACGCAGCCGCAATCCGTTTTCTAGCGAAAGAAATTCCTGAGGATGCGATCATCCAAGCCTCACCATCAGATCGCGTGGACTTGGTGCAACTGACCAACCGTCAAATGGGTGTGACTGACCCGAAAAATGCACATGTCGTCGTCTTCGCCCCGCTCGATCAGAACCGCATGGAACAATGTGAGCGGGATATACGTGCCGCTTTCGAATCAACGTCCGCTGAACAAGCCTATTCGCTGCTGGATAAGTGGTCCATCACCCACGTGCTTGTAGGCACGACCGAGCAAGACCGCTTTGGCCAATTGCCGCAATTTGACGATCGTGGATTCTTCGAGGTTATATTCAATGATGGAAACGCAAAAGTCTACTACCTACGCAAGTAGCTGCGCAATAACTGCTTCGCAAGCTTTGCGCATAAAACAGCGACGCAAGGTCTTGTGCCTATTTGGTCCTTCAGAGTTTTCGGTATTGATCGCTCGCTGGGCAAAGTTACCTCTATCCAGCGAACTCTTATCGGATTAACGCCTCGTTTAGAGATTTCAGCCGTAATCAGTAGCGCCCATATGGGTTAGGCGCGCCCGCCTTGCCGTTGGCCCTTACCTCGGCTTCGCGGTATTCCCAATCCCAGCCCGCATGCACTCTGTTACCAAGTGCAGCACACCTCTTTTCGAGTTACATCTCCGTATAGAGCCTCACCCGATCAATCCTAGCTGTACCTCCGAAAAGGACAGCACCTCTCATGGGCTTTTGGTCCCTTTAGCACATGAAGCATCGAAGGTCCACTTAACACGGGTTTACCTCACCCGCTACGTTCCATCCTCAGGGTTTGGTTACCCTCTCGACGGTTTCCTCCCTTCGAGGCCGTGCCAGCCTTGTTTCATGCCAGCAGCGCTTCTGGGATTGCCCCTTCGAAGCGTTCCCCTCTTGCGAGGTATTCGCCCGTTTCCGAACGAATGCACCCACCTACCGTTTAGCATCGAAGTGATCCTGCCGCCTTTCGACGGCGGGCCGGCCCTCGAGCCCGCGGTTTCTGGGCTTTGACCCTCCCAAGAGTCCCTTGCAGATAACAGGGGATTAGCCCACTACCCACCGGATGCTCCCATGGGGTTCGCCCTTCCAGGGTATTCAGCAAAGGCCTTGC
>JANQHN010000192.1 GCA_028282665.1 Phycisphaerae bacterium
CCAAAGTCCATGTATTGCAAGGCACGATGCGTAATCACGCCCTCCGAAGCAGAGTTTAAGCCAACGATTTGCCTGTCGGAGCCTCCCGAATCTACTAGCGTTCGATGCAGCGATTGCGATCGAAGCCTGTGACGAATTTCTTCCGGCACAGGAAATTCCGCATTGATTGGAAAATCGAACTCTCTCTTAAATTCGCTCGCTGCGCGAACAGCAGGAATCGAGGCGGCTATGGTCTCGGGATAGGTAAAATCCAGACGCGCGAACAACGACTCAACCGCTGGGTCGTCCGCTTCCATCGGCTCCAGATCGGGCAAAGGCTCGCCTCGGGAAGCTCGCTGGATGACCTCTTCCGAAGAATCATCCACTGCCGCGTCGATCGCCCAATCTCGAATCGTCTCCGAATCGTGAGCATGCAGTGCAACGGTATGCGCATTACCCGCCTTCTTCTCGAACCATGATACCTCATTCGGCGAGCAGGCACCCAAAGCACTTATCAGCCAATCAAGGGGTGTCGTCGCTAGCGCGAGTTCGAATGGGGCGACGCGATCCTGCTGTGGAGGCCTGGGTGCTTCCACCAGTTTGGGTAACCGGTCCGTAGAACCGATCAGGATAAGCCGATCCCGCGCTCGCGTCATCGCAACGTACAACACACGGAGTTCCTCCGCGCGCGTTTCGCGTTCCACCTCGCCGCATACCACGTTGTGGGCAACGGTGGGAAACTCCACCATTTTTTCAGGATTAACCCCTCGCAAAGCGACTCCGCCGCATCTTGCATAAACGAACTGACCACCGCGATCGACAAGATTGAAGCGAGTCCCCAAACCGGCAACGAACACGATGGGAAATTCCAATCCCTTGCTCTGGTGAATACTGATAACGGAAACCGCGTCTTTAGATTCGCCCGATGGTAAAGCGGCAACAAGCCCACGATTTTCCGATTCCAAAAGCCTGATAAACCGTAAGAAGCGATACAATCCCTGCCTGCGAAACGTGTCGAACTGCCTCGCACGATCGTGGAGTCGCAACAAGTTCGCCCGCCGACGCCTGCCGCCTGGCAATCCCCCGGCATAGGCAAAATAACCGGTTTCGTCATAAAGACGCCAAAGTAATTCCGACAACGGATAACAACGAGCGACCTCGCGATAGCGATCAATGGTACGCAGCATCGCGACAAGGCGCTCGCGCAATTCCACGTCCTCTCCCTCATTCGTGTAAGCCAGAATCACTTGGTGAAACGGGATGATGCGATCCAGCGCTCGAATTTCGACAAGATCATCCTCTGAAAAAGTAACCCCAAAAACACCACTTCGCAGCGCCGCCGCAAGCGGTATATCCTGTTGCATGTTATCCAGTACCTCAAGGGCTGCGAGAACATCGCGCACTTCAAGGCAATCCAGCAATGACCCGCCTACCCTCGCCTGTGCCGGCACATTCATGGTAGTCAACACACCTGCGACCTGTTCGGCGTTTACTTTGGTTGCACGCAGCAAAACCGCAATGTCGCCATACCTCAATGATTGCTCACCATTCGCGTTCGCGGACGTTTGCATCATTTCTTTGATGCGTATCGCGATCAGATAGGCCTCGCGCTCGATCGGCGACCACTGGACAGGGTCTGATGGGTCGAAGTATTTTTCGCGACCGTCTTCATTGGAGGTACCAGCCCCCCCGTCTTCGTCAACCGCTGGGGCGTCATTCAATCGTCGCTCGAGAAGATGGAATTCCACGGGTTTGCGCTCGGGCGTATCCTCGAAGAATCGTCCTGCATGAAGACGTGCGTTTTCGTCGTATTCGACACCGGCAACGTCCGCATGCATAAGCCGCTCGAACACCAAATTCACCGCATCCAACACTTCAGACCTGGAACGGAAGTTTTCCTTCAAAAACACCACATCAGCATTTGCGCCTTCTCGCGTGCCGTGTCGAAGTCGTTCCAAAAACACACCCGGTTCGGCGAGGCGAAAACGGTAAATACTCTGCTTGACATCACCCACGACAAACAGGTTGTCCACCGAATCGCCGCACGACTCTTTACTAACTAGATGCAGGATGGACTCTTGCAACGGGTTGATATCCTGAAACTCATCGACCAGCACGTACTTGAACCGGCGTTGCAAAGCGCGAGCGACCGCAGAGGGGATGGTTGGCGAACCGTCGTGCAGTACTTCGTATGCGAAGCGCTCCAAGTCTGCGAAATCGAGGTATCCCATTTTGCGTTTGTAAGCTGCGTAGCGGTCGCGAAATTGGCGCGTGATGTCCACCAAAGCGCGCACGTACGGCGCGGTGCGTCTAAGACCATCAAACCACTCACTCGGCCCACATTTGGTAAACCGCTCTTTCACGCGATCGCGCAAGAGCGTATCGCGAATCTTCTTGAACTGCGTCCCGGCTCGTTCACGCAGCGTTTTCGCTTCTTCATCGTCGGTGCGGTAAGGTTTGGTCCGTGCGAAAGAAAATTCATCCATTTCACGGCGAAGTGCGTCTAGACCGCCCCATATGGCTTGGGGCGGTTCGGCAAGGTGGCCATTGGGCAACAATCCCTCCAAACGGTCCGCCCATTCACGCAGTCGCGATTCGTACAGCGCAATTTGATCTGCGTAATCGACGCACGCTTCATGCGTCCCCCGCATCAATGATGACCGCTTCGCACAATAATCCGCTTGCCAACGCAACTCGCGAACCAGGTCACAGTAATGAGCAAAAACGATCACATGCGGTGAATGTTCATGACGCGCAATCGTTTCATCAGTCCAAGCATCCGGGTCAGGCAGCGAATCTAAAAAAGCCGCCAAGCGCAAAACAAATTCGGCGATGCTTCGATCATAGCCAAGCCCGTAATCGTCCACCAGCTGCAACAGCCCCATTTGCTTCGGTTGATCTACACGGTCAAGGCTTTCGCTTTTATTCGCATCCACGGAATCGAACAGTCCGGACTGCCCCGGCTGATTCTCTGTCTGTTCGATTACGTCCTCCCGTGCTCCGAGAGGATCGTCCGCATAGTGATGTTTAGCGTATTCATCTTCAAACAACGTCTCTAGGATTTCGTGGCGGGCGAGTTGGGCTTCGTCTGCATCCATCACGGTTGCCGTGGGGTCCACGCCCGCTTCGTTGAACCACCTGCGGATAATCCACATACAAAAAGCGTGAATGGTGGATATGTGCGCCGTTTCGACGAGTGATGACTGTTCGCGCAAACGATCGTCGGTTGGGGACTGTTCTGCGCGCTGACGAATCGTTGCCCCGATGCGTGACCGCATCTCCGCCGCCGCGGCATCCGTGAACGTAACCACCAGCAACGCATCCACATCGCAGCGCTTGCCCTGCGGCGCATCGCACACCAAATAAGCACAACGCCTTGCCAAGACCGAAGTTTTACCGGAGCCGGCCGCCGCTGAAACAAGGACGCTTCGGTCTGTGGAGGAAACAGCTCGCTTCTGCGATTGAGTGAGTTCGACGCGGGCCATGATTGGGCACGATTATAAGCCTGCGCGGCATCGCTCGCTATTGCTCTTAATTTGACAATTCGCTCCGTCATGTCTGCAAACCGCGCAAGGTCCGAGAGCATCCGCCACTCGACCCGCAACGCATGCATTAAGCAAGTTTCTCGAAGCGCAATCGACTTGCGAATCGTACGTTCACTCCAAGGGAAACCGCTTTTCGGCGGGGAAAGAAGCACACATAGGTTCGTTGGGAGTGGTCCGCGGTGATTTGGGCCGCGGTCCTCCCCACGTACCGCCCAAAATCGAGGGGTCTACCAAACCCGCGCCATCAAGAGGCCATGCGGAAAGGACCCACACTTCGCTTGTGAGGGGAAAAGCTGTGTGCACGCGAAGAGTGATTTCTTTGGCGCTAGCGGTTTGCGCTGGCACGAATCTTACAGTATGGACAGGATGTGGCGCAACCGGTCCGGGCACAATGCCATCCACCATCGTTCCATCAGACAAACCGCCGCTTATTGAGGACGATCAAAACAACGAAATGTTCGAGCAGGCTACACGCGCCCACCTCGACGGCGGATCACTGTACATCAACGGCGCCATCGCGGACAACGCGGACGTCGACATCTACGATCTGGGGCCTGTTGTGTCGGGTGATCGTATCTATGTCGAGATGAGCCACGACGATTCGCTACAGCCGGCACTTGGCCTGTTTGATGAACATGGTTCAAGCCTTTTGGTGAACGATCACCGCAACGCGTACCAAGGCAGCAAAGATTCATTCCTCGATGTCTCATTGCGTCGTGCAACCGATCATTGTTATGTGGTCGTCTCCGCCACACCGGGGTATGACGGGTTTGGCGACTACACACTCATCGCATCCAGCACTCACGAGGGCACGCCGGATGCACCAAGGCCCGATGTCATTCTCCTGGAGTTCGACGGGGGCGAAAATGTGCGCATCGCCTCACGTACACCCATTAATGTACCGGTGTTCGACGCGGCCAACATCTCGACAAAGTACAATGGCGAAACCG
Source organism: Phycisphaerae bacterium (assembly GCA_028282665.1). Classification (GTDB taxonomy): domain Bacteria; phylum Planctomycetota; class Phycisphaerae; order UBA1845; family UBA1845; genus JANQHN01. The sequence continues at coordinate 4,475 of JANQHN010000192.1, forward strand.
ACGAAATGGTCAAGAAAATCGTTCGCAAAGTCCGTGACGATTTCGAAGGATTAAACGTTACGATCTTATCCACGAGTGAAGGTGCCGTGTTCGAGGAAGGCATGACGCAGGTCTTTTATGGAACGTACGACGCGGAACTCTTGGGCGTTTCGGACAGCGTTGACGAATTCAACAGCGAGTTTGCGCAACAAGCCGTCATTTTCACCGACACATTCTCGGTGTTCATGTCGCTCGACCCTAGTGTGGAGGAGATGGCGCAAACCATCGCCAACGTCACGAGTCACGAGATCGGACATCTGCTGGGGCTGGTGCATACTCGAGACGTAACCAGCATAATGGATATTTCCGCGGGACTTCGTGAACTTATGCAGGATCAACACTTTGCGCATGCTCGGTTACACCAACAGGTATTTCCAGTCGGCTCGCAGAATGCCATGTACATGCTATTTGATATTACCGGCGGAAACTTGAGTTTATTGTTGGCCAAATCTGCGGAATTCACAGCATCACGAGTCCTGCGATTCAATGAATCGAGCGGTCCGCCTGCACGCGAATCCATGGTGTTTAGCGGTTGCGATCTGGGCGCCTACGATTCGCACGACCACTAGTAAACACCTCAAGCAAGACATAACATTCGACGCCGTGAATAAAGCGGAGGAACATTCGTGGTTAGGCGCCATGCATTCGATTGAAACAAAAAGAGCAGGGTTTACAAAACGTAGCACAAGACCAAGCGAGGTTCCCGGAATAGGCCGCAAACCGGCAAATCTCCTGTCCTGCGCCCTGCCAATCAGCCGATGAGCAAATAGGGCGAGTCGATGCATCAACAGTGGGAGTGAGCGTTTTGGAGTTGGATTGACAGGACACTGACACACTGCCTACGATCCTTCGGTCATCCGCAAGAAATCGATGAACTGGTGAAATTCCCACAGCGGCACCTCTTTAAGGAGGGTGCGGAAAATGGCGGGGCAACACGATGAATCCAACCGCAATTGTTTCGAGAAGTTTGATTAGCAGGTTCCTTGTCCTACCTGTCCTGTTGCTGCCGGGCTGCGGTCTGACCGCACTGGATAGCGGAGCCAACCGACCCGTTACGCAAGCGTGTTTCACGGGCGATGACACGTGCACCGATCTGGGCGTCGAAGCCTGTGAATCGGCCGGCGGAGTACCACAGGGACTCAATACGTATTGTTATGACATTGAACCGAACGACTCCTTTAAAGAAGTTAAGCAAGTCGCCTTTGACGATGAAAAGGTCGCAAAGTGGAGTGGCGCCGTAACTTTCTCGCACGATGTCGACATCTTTTCACTGGGTGCGTTTAAAGCGGGCGATCGAATGATCGTCGATGCCAATACCGAAGGTTCGCCGCTCGATATCACGGTCGCCCTGTTTGACGCGGACCAATTCCTCGTCCACGCGAATGACGACCGTAGCGGTTCCTCGCGCACGCTGGATTCGTACATCGAATGGATCGTACGCCATGATAGCGATCCGTATTTCATCGCGGTGAGCAGTTCCGCTTTCGCGCGATCAAACGCTTCTGCTGGTCCTTATTCGATCAGCATTTCGCGCGAGCCGGGCGCGGAAGTCCCCAAACCCAAAACACAAGTGCTCATGCTGGATTTCGATGGAGGACAGATCAACTCGCCCACACTAGGCCGAACTTACATCGAACCGTTTAACGCGGGCGGCATCGGGCGATTCTACGAAGGCGAAGACGAACTGCTCAAAGAACTGATTCGACAAACCGTCGCCGACAACTTCAAACGGTTCGACGTTATCATTATTACCAGCGACCACCAGACCACGTTGGATGAAGATGAGTACTCGACGATTTATCTGGGCGGTCTCGACGAGAGCAAGTACGGTCTGGCGGAGGCGGTCGATAATTACAATGAAGACTATTGTGATGACGCAATCGTCTACGTGGAGACCTTTTCGCCCAATCGTTTTTCACATCCGCCTAGCGTGGGCGGACTGGCAACCGCAATCGGCAACGTCGCCGCTCATGAAGCAGGACATTTGCTCGGACTCAATCACGTGGATGATGACTTCGCGCTGATGGATGACACCTCACCCGCCGATGCGTTTTTAAACGATCAGGAATTCACAACCGCGCCGATGTCGAAAGACATCATTCCAGTCGGATTTCAAGATGCGGTGATGCTCCTGATGGAAACGGTTGGTCCTAACCAACTGGATGAAGGACTCTGACGCTACGCACGGGGTAACCACAAGGATTTCCCGGACGGAGGAAATCCAACATGCGCGCCAACCAATGCTCCGGACCCACGGAGGGAACCCGTCTTGGGTAGATGTAAAAGTGCGCGCGATACACCCCCGGGCACAACTCGCCCGCACCACAACCAACCATCGCCGATAAGGGGAAAGCGAATGGCTGCTCAATACGTACATTGCCCGCGTTGTGCGCATCCCAAAGTCGTACCAGATGTGGAAGCCAATCTTTGGCGACGCTGCCGCCAATGCGGCAACCGATACACGCCTTCCAACAAAGGACAAACCCAAACTCGATCCACGCCGGCAACTTCGCGCTCGCGACTGCCCGAACAAGCGGGAACGATTCGCGGTAGTTGACGCAACTCGTTTCCGCTCCATTAGAGCTTCAGTCTCGAAGCTTGTGCTATCCGCTGGCGTTACGGAACAGACCGACGACAATACCTTCGGGATCGGCGATCATTGCGAATCGCCCCACGTTGGGAATCTCCGTCTCTTCCACGATGACGCGTCCCCCGGCCTCAACCGCACGTGCAATCGTGCCCGTAATGTCCGAACTGTGGAAGTAGACGTTCATGCATGGTCCGGGCGCGTCGTCTGGTTTTTTGAAAATGCCGCCGGTTGGCTCAGCCCCGGTGTCGACCAGCGAATAACCCGGCATGGAATCGTCGTCAAACTGCCAACCAAATACCGCCCCGTAAAACGCTTTACACGCTTCCGGGTTCTTTGTCATCAACTCAAAGTGACACAGCGGACTGGACATGAGAATCCCTCCAGCTTCGGACTCACGGTTCGATTCGCAATTCACTCCTAACAAAAACCTATCGACATGTCAAGGCTATTTGCTTCGAGAATCCGTTACGCGGCGCTTAACGGTAATTTCCGGCTTGGTCTCAAATGGTTTGTTCGCCCAACTGATGGGGGACAATGGATATCCCATGCTCTCCGAATCGTTGCGTGTACCGCCGTTTTCGATCGGTGGAGGGAGAACGTCCACAGGCTCAAGTGCCAATTGGAATTCCCCCCCGTAGTCATCTAAATCAACCCGTCCGATTTCGCCAACCGGGCTGTAGTAAACCTGGAAGCGTTCAAAATCCATCGGCGGGGTACCGTATGGAGCGGGTTCACGAAACAGAATGATCGTTGCCGAGCCGAATCCACCCTCGGCTACTTGTGTCGCTATCTTCTCACCCAACAAGGCCCGGGTGCCCTGCGATGTCGCGTCTGCACGCAAGTTCGTGATGTAGCGCGCCCCGTTGTATCCGACCCACACGACAAGAAGAGCAGCCAAAAACACCGCCGCCCCTCGCCAACGCCACTCCAGCCCAACCAGAACGCAAGCTGTACCTATCGCCAACGCGGCATTTGTAAAAACTCCGAACCGGCCATATTCAGCGGGCTTGCCCGCACCAATGAGAACGAATTGCACAAACAAAACCGCCGCAGGCAATGCAAGCGGCCAATCTATCCATCGACGTCTGCGAAAGGCGACGATAAACGCAAACATGCCGAAGACAAACATCGGCAGCGTCGCTCCCTCTACGGTAAGTTGAACGACACAAACCAGTCCTTCCAAAATTCGATCTATTTCGTACATCGCAAGCGAATTGCCGAAATTGCTTTGAAGTGTTTGCGGATCCCAGATCGCGTTGATGACGATGTACGGATTCGTAATCAGATAGATCGCGCCAGCGCCCAAAACACCACAAACCGTCCGGATGAACCAACGCAACACGGTACCGTGCCTACCGTTCAGTCTCCTCTCGGGATCTTCCTTGGGACGAACGAATGCAATCAACGGAATCAAAATAAAGATCGGCAGCGAAGAGAGCACCATCGCTTGCGCCGACCCGCAGGCGACGCATGTAAGCCAGAACCAAACATGGGGCGACTTGGCAATACCGACGCAATGCCCTTCGTTTCTGTCCGGATACTTGCAATCATGACCAAAACCGGATTCTTTATCGTTCCCTTGTGTCACTGCTTCTGGCAATGGCTCTTTCCCGTGTGCGCCAACTCCTTCGGCGTGGGAATTGATACGATCCACTTGAGTCGCCCGCTTCATCGCCTCCACGTACCGCATCGCAATGTACACGGCTAGCAGCATCAATACCGCTCCCGGTAAATGAGGTTTGCCTTCATGCGCCATCGATATGACAACCGGCATCAATACGAATAACAGCCCCGCCAACGCCCCAGCGGCGTCCCCTCCCAGCCGTCGCGCAATTCCGAACACCACGAACACGCCGATCAATCCCCAGCCGGCAGCGTACGCCCGCGCAACAATATAGAACTTCCCGAACTCATTCGGATTGTCCAGGTAGTACACCTGATCGCTACGCACGTCGATCAACCCGATCACGCCGCACGCCTTAATCAACACCCCGACCGGATAAATGAACAATCCGCCGTATTGGTAAAGCCGCGGATCGAAGTCCCACTCGCTCGGACTCATGCCCGAGAGGGACATCATGGTAATCATCTCGTCGGGTTGATGAGTAAATAGGCGGTATCGCCGGTAGATTTCCGCCTGCCGGGCCGGTGTTGCATTGAGAAGGATCGGCAAATCGCCGCTCTTGTCCAGCGGATTCACATCCACGTCCGCACCGCGGCTCTCCCCCACGCGCGAAGATTCGCCGGCAAGCCTTGCGATTTTCTCCCCGCTCCAGGATTCCCGCCCGCCAAAGAGCAGGTGGTCATGAGCCTTGGTGGGCAACCCCCAGTCCAATCCGGAAATGGACAGCGCAACGTGGGCGATGACTGCCAAAGCAAGGATAGCCCTCGTGGAACGGATGGAACTCAGACGAATTGGCTTATTTGATGACATCGTTGGGTAATACGGAACCGCAATCGCGCGGGTTCGTTAAAGAGGTTACCGCAATCCGTAATCCCGCAACTTGCGGTACAGCGTCCGCGCGCCGATGCCCAACGCTTTCGCGGTCTTCTCGCGGTTGCCGCTATACATGCGCAGGGTGTTCATAATGTGCAGCTTCTCCACGTCTGCCATCGACATACCCGCGAGATTCGGCGGACCGGCGGGAACGATATCCGTAGTTGCTTGCAGCGAATCAGGCAGCGACTCCACGATCAACACATCCCCTTCCGCCTCGACACACATCCGGTCCACGACATTTTTGAGCTCTCGCACATTGCCGGGCCAATTGTGGTTTACCAACCGGCGCATCGCTTCCGGCTTGATACCGTCGATGTCACCCTTGTTCTCTCGATTCCACATTTTGATGAAATGTTGCACGAGCGGCGGAATGTCCTCGCGACGCGATCGCAATGGCGGAATGCGAATCGCTCCCTGCGCGTGAAGCCGGTAAAACAAGTCCTCCCGGAAATCTCCTTCGCGCACCAACTCGCTTAGATCCCGATTCGTCGCTGCGACAAACCGCACATCGAAATATTGAACCTCATTGGTACCGACTTTGATGATTTCACCCGACTCCAACGTGCGGAGCAGTTTCGCCTGCATGGACTGCGGCATGTCGCCGATCTCGTCCAGAAAAATCGTACCACCGTCGGCCGCTTCCACCACACCAGTGCGATCGTTGACCGCACCTGTGAACGCTCCTTTCACATGACCGAAGAGCTCGCTTTCGAGCAGCGTCTCGCTTACGGCTGCGCAGTTCATCACTTTGAAAGGCTTGCCCGCGCGCGGCGAATTCTGATGGATCGCCTGAGCAAATAACTCCTTTCCCGTGCCCGTTTCACCCACGACCAGAACCGTACTCTTGCTGCGGGCGAGCTTCATGAGACGCTTGATCTCGCGTTTCATGATGTCTGAAGTGGTGACGATGCCCGAGTAATCACTTGCAGCTTCAACCTGTTCCTGAAGGACGCGCTTGTTCCTCGCCTCGATGGACTGTCTCGCCGCCCGCTGCACTTTTTCGCGTAGCAGATCGATGTCGATGGGCTTGATCAAATAATCGTACGCTCGAACGTCGCTGTCTCGCGAGAGCGCCTCGCGCGCAAGTGCTTCACTGCCAAACGCAGTAATCAGAATCACTTCAGTTTCCGGGCTGGCCTGCTTGGCGGCGCGGAGCACGTCCATCCCGTCTATGTCTCCGCCAAGGCGATAGTCCGTAATGACTACATCGGGAGCGCGATGTTTGATGCTCTTAATCGCCTCCTCACCGGCGCTAACCGTGTTGCAGGCGAAGTCATGACTGCGCAATGCCTCTGCAATCGCCTCACCATGCGCGACCTCATCTTCAACTATCAAAACAAACGCGGTGCTCATACGGTGACCATTGTACCCACGATTCGCGAGCCGTCAGCCATCGCTTAGGACTTGAGCTTGATGTTCCTCTGCTGTGGCGAAGCCCCGCAACGGCAATCGTACAACAAATGTTGTGCCCGCACCCAGCCCACTTTCGCAAGACAGCAACCCGCCGTGATCCGAAACAATGCGACGCGTGATGGACAAACCCAGCCCTGTCCCTTCTGCCTTCGTGGAGAAAAACGGCTGAAAAATTCGCTCTCGCTCCGCAGGAGAAATACCCATACCCGTATCACTCAACTCAATGACACACCAATCCGCCTGGGCTGAGAGACGAACCCGAAGTTCGCCTCCGTCCGCCATCGCTTGCTGTGCATTAATCATCAAATTCAGCAATGCCTGAGAGATCAATCGCTCATCCACAACCGCGAACACCGGCTCGTTGGGAACGTCCATCGACCAGTGGACCGCTCCGCTTTCGAGCACAGGTTTCAGAAACTCCAAAAGCCTGCCGAGCAACTGACACATGTCGGTGCGGCCGGGCTCAAGACCGCGCGGGCCAGTGAGTTGAAGAAAATCATCGAATAGCGCCTGAAGCCGCTCCGCTTCACGGCGTAACGTGTCCACTTTGACTAACGCCCTACGCCGCATATCTTCCGCTGACGTATTTGTGTCGCTTAATTGCTCCTTTAGGAGCTTGAGGTTGATCATGATGGTGGAAAGCGGATTGCGCAGTTCGTGGGCCAGACCGCCAGCGAGTTGAGTAATCTCCGCAAGCGATTGCAAACTGTCGAGACTCCGGTCGCGTTCTTCCGTCATAGATGACACAATAACCCGCGACAGGTGGACTAGACAAGTCATTTGGACAATTGCCCCGCACACCTGCTCGAACACAGATTGGCGCACGGCGCAAATCGCCTAATGAAAATTGAGTTACTGATTGACGGGCTCGTGACGCGGAACCCTCTTTACATTCCGCGCTTGAGGTCCCTTGTCAGACTGGATCAACTCGTAATCCACGGTCTCACCGTCTTTTAGACTGCGAAAGCCCTCGCCCTCAATACAAGTGTAGTGGACGAAAATGTCACTTCCGCCTTCGGGACCTTGAATGAAGCCAAACCCTTTCCGCGTGTCAAACCATTTCACTACGCCCGTAGCCATGACCACTCTCCTTCTGCGCGAAGGACGAAAAAGAAAAAAGATATGCGCATGCAAAAAGGACAACGCCAGGCCTTCCCATCCCAGCGGGTCCCCTCCACACCTATCGCATCGCGAACACTTGGTGAATGCTCGCGGCACTAAAATCATTTACTTGTCGCTATCCGCCAAGTGATGTGCATCACACTCGACCCGGACGTTCAGAGACATGAACCCCGCGCCCGCTCACCCTATAGCGAGACACGTTTGCAGAACATGCGCTCGGGTCGTTAGACGGCTGCTTCCTCTTGTTCCTCTGCCTGGGCCGCTTTGCGAGAAAGCTTGATCCTGCCTTGATCGTCAATCAACAGAACCTTGACGCGAACCTGGTCTCCCATGTTTACGATGTCGGAAACAGATTTGACAAAACCGTCATCCAACTCGCTGATGTGGCACAGGCCTTCCTCACCAGGGGCAATTTCGACGAAGGCGCCGAATTCTTTAATCCCGACAACCTTTCCAGAGTATATCTTACCAACTTTGATCTCAGCAGTCACTGCCTCGACCATTTCTAAAGCGCGATCCGCTCCATCGGCCCCCATACATGATATGAGCACTGTGCCGTCATCGTCGATCTCAACTTTCGCACCCGTTGTACCCTCGATCAAACGGATACCCTTTCCGCCCGGCCCGATCAGTTTCCCGATCTTCTCTGGATTGATTTTGACCGTCAGCAGACGGGGCGCATTGCGGCTTATTTCAGGACGGGGCGCCCTAAGTGCAGTGAGCATGTTTTTTAGGATTTTAACTCGTGCTTCACGAGCCAGAGCAAAGGTTTCTTCAATGATCGATTGCGGTAAACCGTGCCCTTTTAAGTCCAATTGTATTCCAGTAACGCCGCGCTGCGTTCCTGCAACCTTAAAATCCATCTCGCCATGATGATCCTCTTCACCAAGGATATCGACAATCAGCTTGTGCTCTTCTCCGCGCTGCATCATGCCGATCGAAATACCTGCGACCGGCTGACGAATGGGAACACCCGCATCCATAAGTGCCAGACATCCGGCACAAACCGAAGCCATCGAACTCGAACCGTTGGATTCCATGATCTCCGAAACGAGGCGAATGGTGTAGGGGAACTCATCCGGTGAGGGCAACACAGATTCCAAAGACTTCTCCGCAAGATTACCGTGTCCAATTTCACGGCGACTCGTCGCCCCAACGCGACGAACCTCGCCCACGCAAAGCGGCGGGAAGTTGTAATGGAGCATGAACTTCTTGCTGTACTCGTCAGTGAGACCGTCAATGATTTGCTCGTCGCGGCTGGTACCGAGTGTCACGACCGCGAGCGATTGAGTTTCGCCGCGCTGAAACAAGGACGAGCCGTGAACGCGTGGCAAGACCTCGACCTC
>JANQHN010000237.1 GCA_028282665.1 Phycisphaerae bacterium
TGCCTTCGAATCGCAATGCCTTAACGGCCGATGGGCTAAAAAAACATGCCGAGGAATTGGCAAGCGTTTACCATTCGCGCGACCCTGACATTACTAAAACCGAAGCGACTCGCCGGGCGCACAAAGCCCAATTTTCCTTGATTGCGAATTTCTGCACCGACCTGATGCGGGCCGCTTCAGGAGGGAGCCTGGCGCCTCTCAACGCAGCGTATCAAAGCGACATCGCCGCGCTGGCCGACTCGATCGACATCGAACGAATCACGGAAACCGTACGCAGGCTTTCATTTGCCGAATACGAACTGGAACGTAGTGTAAACACAAGCCTCGTGCTGGATTCACTGCTGATTGATGCGGGCAGCCTGCTGGCGAAGAAATCAGTCTAATCGTCCCCACGCACTATCATTATTTCGACTTATGCGCGCGAAGTTCGGCGATCACGCCTTGAGTGGGATCGTGCTCCAGGCCCAACGTCTTGAGCGCCTTGTTCGCGACGCTACCACGCTCTTTGAGCAAGGCGAGCAGAAGGTGCTCAGTGCAGACTTCCCTGGACTCAAGTTGCTGTGCTTCCTCGATGGCGGTCGCCATCACGTTCTTGTAATGCGGCGTGCCGGGAAGGCGACCAAAAACCCAAGTCTCTTCCATGCTCTTCTTGACAAGTTTGTCAACTTCCGCGCGGAGTTTTTTATAGCTTACGCCCTGCTTTTGCATCACCTTCGCGCCCAGTCCTTCGCCTTCTTTCATGATGGCTAGCAAGACATGTTCCGTGCCTACGTACTCCTGTTCGTATTCACGCGCGATTTCGTTGGCGAGTTCAAACACATTCGTGGCTCGTTGACTGGCTCTTGGTAACATTGCGTTCTCTATATCGGCGCATTTGACAAAAAACTTCGAGGCAAACCTAACGATCACTACGATTGATGTTCCTTGTGCGCCAACGTCGCTTTGCCGACATTCCCTTCTCCCGACGCGCGCGTCAAAGACAAAGCGTAATCATAACCAAGGCTGAGGATCGCTACAATAATGGCCGTAATAAGTGTGATCTTCACGATGCGCATGCGATTCTGGATCTCCCGATCACGCCATTCCGCCAAACGTTCGTCAATTTCATCAAGCTTGCGATCGATGCGTTTTTCGATTTCGTCAAGTTTGGCTTCTATGTACTCGTCTGCAACACCGCGCAGGCGATTCGCAATCCCCCCCACCACGCCTTGAGACCGAATGCTTTCTTTGAGGCTTGGTTGCGTATCGTTTTCGGGAAGGAATCGGTAAGCCTCATCTTCACGACGGCGCTCGAGCCAGTGGGATACCAGGCTACCCATCACCGATCGACGCATACGACGTATTTTGGAAGAAAAGTTCTCCTGTTGCTTCAGCTCACGTTCGACCTGAGATCGAAGCCTGCCTCGCCCCGCTTCCACGCCGCGTAGTCTCGCAAGCGCCCTGAGACCTCGGTCGGACAAGCCGTCGAAACGCATATTGGTAATCTTAGCGATCTGCCTTGCGAGTGATTCTTTTGAGGCAGACTTACGAACGGGCTGACGAGCCCAAACAACCACGTCCAACAGCGCATCGCGGTCTATGTCGAGAAGAAGTTCCTGGCGTTGCCGAACGAGTCGAAGCAACTCGCCGCGCGGCGTGTCGGACTCAAACGCCAAGCCCAGTTCCGATCCGTAGGAGATCAACATATCCGAAGGTAACTCGGAAAGTGTGGGAGACGGTCTGGCGGATGCGTCAGCGGTCATGGGTTTGATTACCGGTCTAATTACCCAATTTATTGAAGCAACGCGGACTCTTCACTTTCGCCTTAAAGGAGTAGACACATCGATTCACCGACAGCAAATCCCCCACCGACCTGTCCGGCCGCGTAGGGCAAAATGAACGATCAGGACTCGCTCCAGTCTACAACCAATGGCGGGCTATCAGCAAGCAGAGTATAGCGAACAATAGAACGATCTGCACCATCTCCCAGGCAAAACGCCTGAAGCGAATACGCAAGGCTTGAACAAGCAGGTAGCGGCGTAACAATCTTGCGCCGCGGTCATTACCCGCCGTCAGTTGCATGACCAGTGGCAGCCACATTAACAATCGAATCGCGCAATAAACCGTCACGACGATGGTCAGCATGAATCGGAAGAAATTGAATGGACTGAATTCGACCATGCCGTTCGCCGCGCCTTTGCCTCTCGCCATTGCTTATGAATAAAAGAAAACACGGGCCGTCAGAGACTGCCCGTGCCTTATCGGTATTGATCGGCGTGCCGGACGAATTCCCGCGGCCGACTTCATAGACACTCAGCAAATCCGCTAGAACCGGCGCCGCATCGCCGCCAGTGAAAAGAAAAGCAGCATCGGCGTAATCATACCGAATCCACCGCAAGCAGCTCCACCGGCACCATCAGCTCCGGTTCCATCCAGATTGGTGTCCGGATCGCTCGAGTCCGGTTCGGTGCCGTCCACCGTAACCACACGAGATGTCGTGATCAGATTTTCCACGGCATTCGAAAGCCGAACGCGTACCGTCGCAGTCACCAGGAATTTTACTTCCGTCTCGTCAACATCATTGATGTACGTGTGCGGAACAACGAGGCTCGTCGCGGTCGTGCCGTCACCAAGATCCCACTCGACACTACGAACCTCACCATTGAGGTTGCTTGCGTCCACACTCAACAAGACATCAAAAGGCGACGGTCCGCGAGCCTTGTCGGAGTCCACCGTTCCTTGCGTACCGACCACAATGCGGACAGTCGGAATACTTCCGTCGTCCCCGCTTTGGCCTTCACCGCGAACGATGATAATGATTTCATCGGAGTCGCTATTGCCTTCGGTGTCGTACATCGTCAAGCGCGCCGTGTAACGCTGCTCCGTACCCTGATCGGCAACGTAAGTATGTGCAAGATTACGCTCTCCAACAGCGGTGGAGCCATCACCGAATTCCCAAAGGGTGCGAGCAATGTCGACGGGTTGATCGCTGATCGCGTTTGCGGTAAACGAAACGGTCAACGGCGAGGTGCCGGATAACGGCGAGGCCAGGATACTGACTGCAATGTCGTCATCATCAGGGGTCGAGCCACCACCACCATTGTTGTCCCCCGGTTTTTCACCGAACACATTTCC
>JANQHN010000264.1 GCA_028282665.1 Phycisphaerae bacterium
ATTGTTGTTGCGACTAAGACAGATCTTGTCGGCGAAGAAGCGGCGCGCGAGCTTGGTCGAGTGATTAATCGTAAAGTACTGCCTATCAGCGCCGTCGCCAATTCAGGCCTGCGAGAGATGCTCGAACGTGTCTGGGAGATGATTCGCCCCATTGTGGATGCCGAAGAAAAACACACCGCCCCACCACCACCGAAAAAACCACCGCACCTGGAGAATACCGCATGACTGTCCATGTACCCAAACCCGATCTAAAAGCGGCAATCCTCGTCCTGGATATTGGGAATTCGCGCGTTGCAATTGCCACTTGGCATGAATCCAAGCTGATTACGCCAATCGGTGTCGATGCAAAAGATGAAGCAGGGTTTAATGAAGCGATCACCGCGCATTTGGACGCGATGCCCGACAGCAAACCCGGCGCAATCGCCATTTCCTCCGTCAACAAAGAGGTATTGGAAATCGTCCGCCCAAAGCTCGAAAATCAATTTGATCGAGACGCGTTGGTCGTAGGAGAGCGTCTTGCGTTACCCATTGAAGTAGCTGTTGACGACCCTGCCGCAGTTGGGACGGATAGAGTGTGTGCTGCGGCAGCCGCCTACGAAACACTCGAAACCGCCTGCACGATTGTCGATTTTGGAACGGCAGTAACAGTTGACTTAGTAAGCGATGATGGTGTATTGATGGGTGGTGCAATCTTGCCGGGCCTGGAATTGCAGCTGCGCGCGATGCACGATTACACATCAGCGTTGCCTGAAGTCACCAAAGACTTCACAGGCGAAATGTATGGGCGAAATACGGAACAGGCTATGCTGGTGGGCGTACATCGCGGGTTAGCCAGCGCCGTTCGCGGATTGGTCGAAGGGTACGCCACCACCCTCGAACGCTGGCTTCAAGTCATCGCTACCGGCGGCGATGTTATCCGTATGGCCCCATACTGCGACTTTTTGGATACAACAGTTTCGCACTTAGTGCTTCGCGGCGTAGGTATCGCCTATGACAAGCACCTGAGTCGCGCGACGTTTTGAAAAACTTCAAAGCCATATCGGGGATCATGACGTCACCATCTTCCAACCGTGCCGTCTTGCTAACCCCCCCCGGCGTGGGCGCGATTGGCGTAGTACGCCTGGGAGGACCGGACGCGCCGAAGATCGCAGACGCATGCTTTAGGACGGCCATCGGTTCGCCATTGTCAGCCACCATTCCGGGGCAGGTACGGCTAGGCGTTATCCATGAAGCCGGCGAACCATTCGATGAAGCAGTCGCCGTTGTGCTGGATGACAACGGGCAAAAAGCCTTCGATTTCTGCACACATGGCGGAGTACGAGTGTTGGAGCGTCTGCTCGCTTTGTTCGCGAACCATTGCGTGAACATGCGTGACGCCCACCCACAACGACCGGCTTTTCCATTCGCTTCACTGATTGAAGAGGAAATACTGACCGCCTTAGCCGAAACAAAATCCCAGGAAGCTGTGCGATTTCTATGTTATCAGCGTACTCACCTCGTTGACCACTTAGAACAATTGACCTGTTTCGCAGAGCAGGATTTGACCGTTGTACGCCCTTTTCTTGAGAAATTGCTAGACAATGCGAAATTAGGCATTCGACTAGTGCAGGGCATTCGCCTGACCATCGTAGGACCTCCCAATAGCGGCAAGTCCACGCTGTTCAACCAACTCCTGAGTAGAGATGCCGCAATTGTATCTCAACAGGCTGGAACAACGCGCGATTGGGTGACACACGAGGTCTTGATTTCGGGTTGGCCCGTAATACTGACGGACACCGCCGGCACACACGAAACGCCGGATGCTCTAGAAAATAAAGCGGTGCAGGCAGCCGCCGCGATGGCCTGCAAGGCGGATGCAGTCATTATTGTCATCGATCGCAGTGAACCTGAAACACCGTCTTTGGACGCCTTTTTGGAGTTTTGTCAAAAAACGTACGCTTACCAGGTGATTGCTTTAAACAAAACGGATAAACCGAGCCGGTTGGCGCTGTCCAGTGAGCGTACTGCAAATGCGAATGTGGTATCTATCTCGGCAAGGACGGGCACGGGAGTGGACGAGTTGATGAGCGCAGTCTTGCGAAAATTAAGCAGCGGGCCGGCAAATGCGTTGTCAGATTCGCCGTGTCTTTTCACTTCGCGACAGCGCGAAGTCGTAAAGCAACTCTTATTGACCCTTGACCGCGGACCTACAAACGTTGATAACCTCCTGCGCACCGAACTTATCGGCCCGATTCGGTAGAACGATGACTCGAGTGGATCGGTGGGTATAATTGTTCGGCGATAAGACTGGCAGAGCCATTCGCTCTGACAGCCCCAGCACCTCTCACCCCATCGGTAAGCTGGTTGAGCGTTGTGAATCGCCGTTTTTTTGATTCGCGTTCGGGTACCGTAGTGTCCTCGTGGCCGCCTCGGTTTCCCGAAGCACGGACGGATCAATGTCATCAGGAAACGACTCTGTCATAGCGCGAGCACTTGTGGAACGAAAGCTATGCACCTCCGATGAGGTCGAGCTCGTGCGCAGCGAATCACGAGCGCTCGCCCAAAAAAAACAGCCCACATCCTTTGCTGACCTTCTGGTCCAACGGGGTTATGTCACGCGCAGCCAGCTTGCGCGCCTCAACCAGTCGATGGACGAGGATTCGATGTACAGACCTGCCCAACAGATTCCCGGTTACCAGATTCTCAGCAAAATCGGGCAAGGCGCGATGGCGGTCGTCTTTAAAGCGAAGCAGCTGAGCCTAGATCGAATCGTCGCGATCAAGGTATTGCCCAAGCGATTGAGCGAAAACCCCGAGTTTGTAGAACGGTTTTATCGTGAAGGACGGGCGGCGGCAAAGCTGAACCACCCAAACATAGTCGCGGCCTATGACGTCGGTGAGGCTGGTGGATATCATTACTTCGTGATGGAGTTCATTGACGGCAAGACCGTTTACGACCTCCTCACGAATGGTAGGCGTTTAGACGAACAGACCGCGATTCGTTACGCGTTGCAATGTTCCAAGGCCCTCCACCATGCCCACCAGGTAGGCCTGATCCATCGCGATGTGAAGCCTAAGAACATCATGATTACCCAAGCGAGCGAGGTGAAGCTTGCGGATATGGGTCTTGCGCGAGAAATGAGCGACTATGAGACCGCGACTGCCGAAGCGGGTCGTGCTTATGGTACGCCGTATTACATCAGCCCGGAACAGATTCGCGGAGCCATTCACATCGATGCCCGCGCCGACATCTATTCCCTCGGCGCGACGTTCTATCACATGGTGACGGGCAAAGTGCCGTTCGAAGGCCCCAGCCCATCGGCAGTGATGCACAAGCACCTTAAAGAGACACTGATCCCACCGGACCATGTCATCCCATCACTTTCGTCCGGTATTGGCGAAATTATCGAAGTGATGATGGCAAAAGTACCGGATGACCGCTATCCATCGATGTCCGAAGTTATCGAAGACTTACAATCCGTCGCGGAAGGAAAAGCTCCGTTCCACGCACGCCAGACCTACGATCAGAAGCTTTTAGAGCAATTGGCTAATACGGGCGAGATCGTGTCGACTCCGGAAGACGATGGCCAGAACGGCAGTGAGGAAGACAAAGGCGCCCCTATAGCGCTCGTTTTCGTACTGGGCTTGCTTCTTGCTGCGTCGCTGATCGTCAATCTGATCCTGCTCGTCACCCGCTGAATCGACTTCTTTACCGCATACCCAACTCCTTCATTCAACGTCGATTTTGTCCCAGCCATCCCATTCTGAGTCCGGTTCTTCAACCCGGGCAGAATGGTAGTTATAGACTTCGCCAGTCCAGTCGCCTGTCGAACCCATATCACCTTCGAGAAATGCCGCAATCTCAGCAGAAGAGAGATCGAAGTGGCCCGAGTGTGTACCATTCTGACGCAGCACCCCGTTTATGTAATGATGCACTTCCCAGCCAGAGGTCGTGTGCCTGAACGCGACGTTCAGTGTCTCAACAAAGTAGCCATGCTCTTCCGTAATATCGTAATAAAGGCGATCTTTACCGTCGGTTGGGTCAACCGTGACCGTTACGTGGAAGACGGGCTCCTCAGGAGGCTCCTCGCCCGGAATATCAAGCTTGGTCAGTTCTTGTTTGTTACCCGGATCGTCAGCGTCATCCCTGTAAATGGCTGGATCTTTGGGATTGTTGCCAACTACGGGTTCAACTGGCACTTCCTTTGTTGGAAAACCATACGTGAGGAAATAGCCCAGGACGCAAACAAACACGACGAGCAAAATGGTAAGCCGAATCATCATCGTTCATATCCTTTCAACGAAGCTACTTCGCCTTTTATTCTATGATCATACAGTATACGCAAATCCCAACAACAACTTGCTCCCGGTAGCAATTGATGAGCAGCGGGGGGCAAAATGCGGCCGCCAGATGGCTAGTTTATCTGCGCCCCATCACCGCTCAAGGTGCAAATAAACATTGGAGCTATGCCCTTTAGTTCAACGTCACCAACCGTTCGCCAGTTCCCCCAGACACCAATCGATCTACGATTAGGACGATTTCCGCTTGATAATGCCCAATATTTTCCACAAAAAGGGCTTCAGAGCAAAGCAATCGCGTATTTGAAACATCGTCTATCCCTCGTGTCCCTCTTGCGAGTGTCACCGGTCGGATGATTCCAAATCCGTTTATCGAGCGACCCACAGGTGACATGTCCCGCAATAAACGGTAGACTATATTGTTTCTTCTGGCATGGATGGTGGATGCGTGACAGCCAGCGATCCTGAGCCAGGAGACTAAAGTTGCCAGTTGCGGCTCAGTCGAATTCCTCAATACAGAAGTAGGCCACGTAGCGGACCATGAAAGCTGAACGACGACACGAACTGAAGGAAAATGAACTGCTCCACATCATTGAGCAGTCCAAAGAGTTCTTCAACAAGTACGGCACCCATATTCTCCTCGGCGTAGTGGGAGTCTGCGCCGTTGCTTTAGCCATGTCCTGGAATTCCAGTGCCCGGATTCAAGCCGTCAATGAGGCCTACTTCGATCTGGATGAGCTTAGAAGCGAGTTGTCTCGATCCGGATTTGAGGAGGTATCGCTCGACGAATCCGCAAAGGCACGCCCGCCTGCTGAGATTCTGAGGGAGATCGGCGGTCTAGCTGCTGGTTCGTCGGATGATAAGTTCCAACAACGGGCTTACCTCGAGCAAGGTCATTCTGCGCTTAGTTTGTCCACTCGTCACGGGACCGAGGTGAACGAAAAGTTATTGAAGATCGCGCGTTCCGCATTCGAAAAACTCGCGAAGATTGCCAAAAACCGAGACGAAGTGGCTGCGATGGCCCATTTGGGGCTTGCAACGGTGGAAGAGAACGAGTTTGTTATCGACGGCAACCCTGCCCACAAAACCAAGGCAAGAGAGCACTTTGAGGCGGTCATCGCCATGAAGAGTCTTAGCAATACACCGCTTATGAATATTGCCACATCGCGTTTGGGCAGGATTGATTCGACCTTCACGAAAGTGGAGTTCGCCCCTCCGCTTCCCAAGGAAGAGTCTGCCGATTTGCCGGCGACGACCTTGCCAGGAATGCAGGAGTCAGGACCTTCCTTTACGATTACGCCGAAGACACCGGCAACCACACCCACCGATACTCCAAAGCCAACGGATGAACCAAAGCCGAACAGCAACGAGCCCAGTACTATCGACACCTCCAACGAGGCTGGAAATGAGGGTTAGTTTGTAAGACGATCTTTCCCGCATTGGAGAAATACGCCGACGTTGGCGCGGGGACCGGCTTGACCGGACGTTTCACGCCAACCATGGACCAGCGAGCACAAAGAGGTGCGCACTCATGCATGCAAGGGCGCGACGAGCGAACTTGGTCGCCTGTTTGTCATTGTTCTGCCTGACTGCTTGTGGCTGTATCGACGATACGTCCAAAAACGCAAGAATTTCAATTTTCGCTCGACAGCGACAGGGCAGCGACCGAATCTTCGAAATCGCAATCCCGGCGTCAAAAACCCCCGCATCTGTTGACCTGTCGGCGGCGATAAATGAGACTGTCTGCTTCCAACTCATTGTTCGATCCGAAACTACGATCAAATCGCCGCAGATATGGACATCCAATCTGACATCTCCAAGCGGTCAAATTGAAGCATCCGCCGCCCAAATTTTCCGAATGTGCGCGGTGGATGTATTTCCGCGCTGGCCTGGATGGCACATCCGCTCTGTGTCGCCTGATCGCCGACGTGTTAAATCGATGGACGTTCTCGTTCCAATCGACGCTCCCGAAAACGGACAACCCAAAGAGTTCCTCGCAGGGCAAGTGTATCGTTATTGGGTCGAAATCAACGTTCCTAAGGGCACACCGGCCGATCGTTATAGTGGATCCGTTGCCATTGTTGATGAGGATGGCCGGCTCGACGAAATGGACATCAGGCTCACCGTATACCCGTTCGTGTTACCGGATGAGATCTCTTTCCCAATTCTCGGCGCCTTGGATCACCGGGCCCTGTTTCGTCACCACGTTCGTATCCAGGAACAGCCGTTCGAACTGGGCATGGACCATTGGCATGACCTTCCCATACGTCAGCGACTCGACAATCTACTCTTTGATACGATGCGGCTGTTGCATGAGCATGGAATCACGCCGATTCTCCCGAATTTCAAGCCGTTAGCTCGCGTAAACGCAGACGGTCAACTTGATGTCGACTGGGAAATGTTTAACGCGGTCGCGAGCCCCGTGCTGACCGGAGAAGCATTCGAGAACCGCATTCCGATGCAGGCGTGGTCGCTTCCCGTTAGTCAATTCCTCAAGCCGCTAATCGCTGAGAACCCCGCCGCGACCCGCGACTCCGCCAGGCTGCTTCGCACCTTTCTGTGCGGGTGCGGCGAGCATTTCGCCACACTGGGGTTGCTCGATTCCGTATACACCCACGGTCCCGGAGCACGGACACCGCGCGCCGGCTCCGTTCACTTAACCCGCAGATTGGCTGAGATTCTGGATGGATGCGACTACCGAATCAAACTCGCCTCACCACTTTTTCCCCAGGACCTCACATCCTTGGGTTGGTCTGGATTTCATCACGAGGATTTCCGGCAGTCCGTCGACATCTGGATGCCCGTTGCGCAATTCTTCGACGCGGAGACCATGCGGAAGGAAAGACTTGCGGGAAGAGACACTTGGCTAACCGTCGATCGACCACCGTTCTCGGGGACCACGCATTTTCTCGCCAACCCGTCCGACACTCGTGTCCTCAGCTGGCAGGTATTGGGATTGGGAGCACAAGCGCTGCACTTGGGCGTGATCAATGACTGGCCTCTTGATGGTGAGCGATCAGAGGCAAACGCAATCATTGCCGCCTCTTCCAGTGCGTTGCTGTATCCGGGGACTCCGTTCGGCTTGAACCATCCTGTGCCCAGCGTACGGCTCAAGCAAGTACGACGCACCATGCAGGACGCCGCCTACCTCGAGTTACTCAAAGAACACAACCTGGGATTTATCGCTGAGACGCTGATGTTGGCGATCTCACCACGGGCAGGCGCCGCGTGTTACCGCACGCACTATGCCGACGGGCGGGCGCCAAGTTGGCCTGCGGACGAAGATGCTTTTGAAGCTGCTCGCCGAATCATGGCGAACGCAATCGTCGATAAGGTGCAACGAACGCCCACCGCCCCCAACCCTTTCGAGCATAACGCACTTTGGCGACGATTCATGCTATCTACGCGCAAACTTCGCGTGGAGACGGATGGAGTGAGGATGCGTTGCGAAGGCACTCCCACCAACCTAAGCGCGCGCATCGAATGCCACCTGACATTGGAGAATCGTCGCAGGGTACCTATACGCGGCACAATCAGTTTGGTCGACCTGCCGCAAGGTTGGACCACCGAACAGGCGGGTCGGCAGGCCATTGCGATTCCGCCCAACGATTCGCGAATTGTTTCCCTGGACGCAACGACCACGTCGTTAATGACCGATGCGGCGGGAACAGTCATGCTGCCCATCAAGATCACAACCGACGCCGGCGAAACGGTTGAAACCGCCATTCGATTCTCGCTGATTACGGCGGTTACCGCTCAAAGTCCTCCGACGATCGACGGTGCATTGTCAGAATGGCCTGCCGGCATCTCGAACGTCGCATCGGATTTCATTCTGATTACCGGCGAACCCACGGATCCGGCTGACGACAGTCAATCCCGCCCGGCGAACCAAACCACAGTTTACGTCATGCGGGACGAGGAGTTTCTCTACATCGGATTCAACTGCGAACAGCCATCCTCGCCTGAAGGTGTGCTAGCTGGTGACAACCAGATTGAGTATGAAGACCTCATTCCTGTGGGCGAGGAAATGATCGAAGTATTGATTGATCCATTGAATGGCGGTACACGCACGCCGGCAGACCTATATCACATCGCAATCAAACAAAGCGGCGTGGTGCTTTGCGAGCGAGGATTGAAACTGGAGCCGCCATGCGGCAAACGTACTCCCTGGCCAATCGACATTCGGGCGGCGACAAGAACATACAACGGGCGATGGATTACGGAAATGGCGATCCCGCTTGCAGCGTTTGGTGAAAGCGCAAAGGATAATCACGCGTGGGGCATCAATTTCACGCGGTTCGACCTGTCTGAACAGGAATTCAGCACATGGTCGGGAGCTTGCAGAAACGCCTATGACCCGCTCACGCTCGGCAATCTGTTTCTACCGCGCTGATTCATTCAAATCGGCGGTGCAATCAGTCCGATATCTCGTGCTTCCCATTCCAAAGCCACAGGAGTGGATAGAGGTCGTGTTTGATTCATGGGTATGGATTGCCTACTATTAAGGTGCCTGTGTGCAATCGCCGCAAACGTGCGATCTGGCTGACTTCCCAACGTAGCCGCGACTTTATCCGCCAGGAGACGCTCGATGCGACAATCGGCTCACCGCTTCGACCACCGTCATCACGCATTCACACTAATCGAGCTGCTGGTGGTCATTTCGATCATCTCGTTATTGATTTCAATTCTCCTGCCTTCGATGGGAAGGGCGCGAGCCCAAGCCAAAGCCACTCACTGCCTCGCTAGGCTGAAGGACATGGGCAACGCACTGGCATCGTACGAGAACATCTTTGACTACCTCCCGCCCGCCGAATGGAATCCCGGAAAAATCGACGAACAAGAGGTCGATGTCGAATTCGGGTGGATCGAGATTCTCTACCCATACCTTTACAAAGACACCATTCGCGTGGTGGATGATTACCCGGTCCAACGGTTTGTCGACAACCAACGCTGGGAACAGTATTTCCTATGCAAGCAAGCAGGACCTCCCGAGCCGAACAGCGGCCACTACAGGGTTTACTTGCCCGCGTGGAGCGCCGGGAGTTACGCACTGGAAGCCCAAGGTGTCTGGGGGCCTTCCACTATCGCGAATCC
>JANQHN010000358.1 GCA_028282665.1 Phycisphaerae bacterium
TCACGAGGCTTCAATCACCTCCAAAAAAGCCGAAAGAGACACACGCGTTTTATTGACGGCGCTGAACAGCTACACAAACCTGACTCAAACACCGACGACCGAAGCTTTCGCATCTGCCCTGCAATCGTCCGCAAACGAGCTAATTAGTGCAAGGGACGATCTTCACCGATCACGGTACGAATCGGATCACTCCCTAATCCACAAGAAGCAAGCCGCTCTGGAGCAGGCGGAGATGATCCTACTCAATACCCTCCAACATGCCGAAGATCACGAATTCGACGTGATGACTCAAAATCAGGACCATGCCATGCGGCGGGTAATCCTGGCGGATGCGATTGCGCTGGTCTGCACGATCGTTGCCGTATCCATATCGCTCCTTCTCATACTCATCGCCTCGAACCGCATCGCCTCGCCCATCATGCGACTTCGCGATGCGGCACTACGCATCGGCGAAGGTGACGTAACCACCCCTATTGAAATCGATTCAACAGGCGAAATCGCCATTCTCGCAGGCGCTTTTCGTGAAATGGCGTCCAAAATCCAGTCGCGTACTCGCGAACTCCAGGAAAACCGCTCTTCCCTTCAACTCGAAGTTGAGCAACGCATCTGGTCCGAACAACAACTTCGCGCCAGCGAAAATATGTACCGAGCCCTGTTCGAGGCTGCCGGCGATGCCATCTTCCTGGTAGACAGCCTGCATAACGAACCGCGCCTCATCAATTGCAACGCCAGTGCACTGCGAATCTTTCGGGCAAAGCGAGACGACCTGATCGGCATGAGCCCTCAAGTCATCAGTCCGAGATTTCAACCTGACGGCCGCTTATCCAGAATGAAAGGCCTGGAACAGGTGGAGAAGGCTATTCGCGGCGAGTCCAGGGTGCATGAATGGCAACACCTGCGGCAAGACGGCAGCCTTTTCGATTCAGAGGTCATGCTAAGCAAATTCGATCTGGGCGACGAACCGCACATTCTCGTCATTGTGCGCGACATCAGTGATCGCAAGCGCAATGAAAAGGCGCTGCAGGATAGTCAGCGCCGACTTGCCACGCTAATGAGCAACCTGCCGGGCATGGCTTATCGGTGCTTGAACCATCCGGATTGGCCTTTAGGATTTGCCAGCGACGGCATCACAGAACTGACCGGTTATTCCCCCAAGCAGATTTCCGCCGGTGGAGCGATCAATTACGTAGAGATCATTCACGACAGCGATAAGCAACGCGTATGGGACGAAGTCCAGATCGCCGTTGGAAAACACGAACCCTTCGAAATCATCTACCGCATCATCGCAGCCGACGGCACGCTTAAATGGGTGTGGGAACGAGGGCAAGGCGTGTTCGACTCCGACGGTCACCTCGAAGGACTCGAGGGGTTCATCACAGACATCACCGAACGCATCAACATCGAACGACGCTTGGAAAAAGCCAAGACCGACGCCGAAGCCGGAAGCAAGGCCAAAAGCGAATTCCTCGCCAACATAAGCCACGAAATCCGTACGCCCATGACAGCCATCCTCGGCTTCATCGATGTACTGTTCGAATCGCAAGAACAATCGATGATCTCGGCGGAAAAACTCGACGCCGTGAAAACCATCAAAAGAAACGGCGAGTACTTGCTGGAACTTATCAACAACATCCTCGACCTCTCCAAAATTGAAGCGGGCAAAATGACAGTCGACCGCATCTTTTGTTCGCTTGAACACATCACCTTCGACGTCATGTCTTTAATGAAAGTCAGGGCGGATGCCAAAGCGCTCGATTTGAAGCTCGTTTTGAATGAGGATCGCGGTGTGCCGGGCCAAGTTCTCACAGATCCGACACGCTTACAACAGATTCTCATCAACCTGCTGGGCAACGCCGTCAAGTTCACAGAATTAGGCAGGGTCACGGTTGAGATGGAACTCATCTACGAAGAGGGCGAACCGAAACTTCAGTTCGACGTCGTGGATACCGGCGTGGGCATGACCAAAGATCAGCTCGAACATCTCTTCCAGCCGTTCACGCAGGCGGATAGCTCGATGACCAGGAAGTACGGAGGAACCGGCCTGGGGCTTTCCATCAGCAGACGGCTTGCACAAATGCTCGGCGGCGAGGTCTGTATTGTACATAGCGCTCCGAACAAAGGAACGCGAGTCCGTGCTTCCATCGCAACGGGTCCTGTCGACGATGTTGAATTCATCACGGAGGAAACTCTCTGCACGCAAATGGATCATCCGGAATCCTCAGTCAGTGCGTATCTTGCGAACACGCATTTACTCGAGGGTGTGAGCATGCTGCTCGCCGAAGACGGCCCCGATAACCAGCGTTTGATTTCGCACATTCTCGAGAAAGCGGGCGCGTTTGTTGTGGTGGTGGGCAACGGCCGGGATGCCGTCGACGTCGTGCTCAAAGCGAAAGCTGACGGCGAACCCTTCGATTGCATTCTCATGGACATGCAAATGCCCATAATCGATGGCTACGAAGCAACGAGCCAACTCCGCGCCATCGGCTACGAAGGTGCAATCATCGCTTTGACCGCACACGCCATGCCCCAAGATCGCGAAAAATGCATCGAGATCGGCTGCAACGAATACATCAGTAAACCGATTAACCGCGCCGCCCTCGTCGACCTGATCTGGCAAGCTACACGATCACCGACGAAGTCATAGACTACCTTACTTGCCTCATCCAGCCTGGAGTTGGTCACCAAAAGAATTTTATGGTTTGGCGCACTTTGATAGAATGAGCGGTTGCAACCGAAAAGCGCAGACAGCCGCGAAGTCCGGTTCAAATTTCTTCGAATGCCTCGTCCGGAATCTCCTCAAACAGCATGTCCGCCGCTTGGGGAGGGGCGATTCTCGAGTCGATCCCGAGTAAGGAAAGCGCGTCGCGTTCTACAATCCCTCGCAACTGTTCGCGCGGAATCACCGGTAAGTCCGTGCCCTGCGCAACCTGATTAATCGAATACAACGCCTCAATCGCATGCAGCGCCGGCATCATGGGAAACCCGCTACCGAACAGCAACTTGTGCATCACCTCACGTTCATACGCGGACACCATCGCCTGGTACGTGTGCCAAGGCTTGTTTAAAAGCCAACTCATCTCCGCGAACACGTTGGGGTGCTTCGCAAGCAGGCTCATCGTCTCATGCACCCACGGATACCCCAGGTGCGCGATCACGATCTTTAGCCCAGGCAATTCCCGCGCGACCTCGTCCAGCAATACCGGCTGTGCATATTCGAGTTTGGAGGCTGCGATCAATTCCAGGCCCATGTGAAAGATAATCGGCATGCCCAGTTTCGCCGCCTCGGCGTACACGAGCATCGCCTGACTATTCGTCGGGTGAAAGTCCTGGGCGGCGGGCGCGATCGCCACGCCTCGCATATCCAACTCTTCCCGCACGCGGCTGATTTCGTCGATCGCCTCACGAGGCTCACTCGGGTCGACGCTGGCGATGCCAATCATCCGGTCCGCGTGGCTGGATACATAGGCTGCGACGGAATCGTTGGATAGTTCCGCGTCCAGGTAGTGGCTTTTGAAAGCGAGCACGAACGTAGCATGCACGGGATCGGACGCGACCTTATGGCGAGACGCCCCCGCCATAAGCCGGCTTTCCATACCGTTTGTTGAGGCGTCTTTAAGCGCCCGTCCGAGCTTATCCGTGGACTCCCAAGTGTGTGTGTAACAATCGACGATCATGACTTATTTCACCTATTTTGTCGCATGATAACGACTCGCGGCAGGGGATTCCACCGGAGAAATCTACCCGACTCACGCCGCCTAAACGGGGCGTATAGCGTCATTAAAGCGGCTTTAGGCTCAGTCACAAGGATGAATCACAATACCGAAGCATAAGTCCGGCGACCGGTTTACGAAGCCCGCAGGACTCGCCGAAGCGCGAGACCCACCAAAGAAGCAATAGGCCTACCATGAGGGAAAAGCAATCACGTGCCCCGTTTCCGCCAGTCACCTAACGCCTCGATCACACGCCACA
>JANQHN010000399.1 GCA_028282665.1 Phycisphaerae bacterium
CTCCGTGATTTCGGGCTATTTGGTTGTTCCGGTCCGCCGAAAGCGAACCTTACATCGCTACATGTTTTAGACGACGCCCTGATCCATCATCGAGTCGGCGACCTTCAGGAAGCCGGCGATGTTCGCACCGTTGACCAGGTTGCCCGGCGTGCCGAACGCCTCGGCGGTCTTCTGGCAGTTGTCGTGGATGTTGACCATGATGCTGTGCAGCTTGCGGTCGACTTCTTCGCGGGTCCAGGCGAGACGCTGCGAGTTCTGCGACATTTCGAGACCGGAAACAGCGACACCACCGGCGTTCGCGGCCTTGCCCGGTCCGTACAGGATCTTGTTCTCGAGGAAGATGTTGACCGCTTCTGGCGTGGACGGCATGTTCGCGCCTTCGCTGACGCAGTAGCAGCCGTTTTTCACCAGATTCTGGGCATCTACGTCGTTGATCTCGTTTTGTGTGGCACTGGGCAGCGCAACGTCGCACTTGACTTCCCAAAGCGGGTTGCTCTTGGCGCCGGCGTCGGTGGCTTGGTAGGTGGCGTTCGGGTATTTGTCGGTGTATTCCTTGATCCGGCCACGCTTGACGTTCTTGAGTTCCATGACGAAGTCGAGCTTCTCGCGGTTGATACCGTCTTCGTCGACGATGAAGCCGCTCGAGTCGGAGAAGGTCAGAGGCTTGCCGCCCAGCTCGATGACCTTTTCGGTCGCGTATTGCGCGACGTTACCGCTTCCGGAAACGACAACGCGCTTGCCCTGGAAGGTCTCGCCGCGGGTTTTGAGCATTTCGTCCGCGAAATATACTTCGCCGTAACCGGTGGCTTCGGGACGAATGAGGCTGCCGCCCCAATTCAGGCCCTTACCCGTGAGAACGCCCTCGAACTTGCGGGTGATCTTCTTGTACTGGCCGAACATGAAACCGATCTCGCGACCGCCCACGCCGATGTCACCGGCGGGCACGTCCACGTCCTGATCGATGTGACGGAAGAGTTCGTTCATGAACGACTGAGTGAAACGCATGACTTCGTTGTCGCTCTTGCCCTTCGGATCGAAGTCCGAACCACCCTTGCCGCCGCCCATCGGGAGCGTGGTGAGGGCGTTTTTGAAGATCTGCTCGAAGCCCAGGAATTTGATGATGCCGAGGTTGACCGACGGGTGGAAGCGAAGCCCGCCCTTGTAGGGACCGATTGCGCTATTGAACTCGACCCGCATACCGCGGTTGACCTGAACCTCGCCCTTGTCGTCCACCCAGGGAACGCGGAACATGATGACACGCTCGGGCTCGACGATACGCTCGAGGATCTTGGCCTTGCGGTACTCGGGGTGCTTGTCGAGCACGGGCATGAGCGACTCGACGACTTCCTCGACCGCCTGATGGAATTCCTTCTGCTCCGGGTTCTTCGCGATAACGCCCGCCATGAAGTTCTCAACAGCACTGGCCATTTACTATCTCCTTTTCACTTTCTGTACTGCACCGCCTTGCGGTGTGAACCGGACTTCTCGACCCCTCCCAGTGGGGGTCCGACAAAACCTCCAAGGCGGGATTCCTTGGCGGTCGTTAGCAACGTTTCAGCTTCTTTGCGTGCCCGCCCGAATGAGGCCTACCTGGGGATTGGCGGCTTGAGAGTGGGACGCCTTGGCACTGCTTCAAGACAGGCAAGCATCGTGCCACAGGCTGTGAAAACCGAAAGGCGGACTTGGTTGAGGATCGCCCATATCAGATCCGTCATTGGAGTCACTTTAGGATCGAGGCAAGGATGGTCACAGTAGGGTCCGCTATGCAGACCGCAGGCTCCCCGCGGGGCATGAGCCGGTGATGGTCGAAGCGTGGAATCCCATGGATCCCACGATTGGGCGAGGGGTGGTGCAGCCCGAAACAACAGTCTTTGTGCATTCGAGCAAAGCGAAGGACCGCACAACGGACCCTGCAAAGCCGAACCACGCTCCGTATTGTCGTGCAAAATCCGTCTGTGTGATCTACCGCAGAGGATTATGGGGGCGCCCTTGATTGGCGCGGGTGAGGCTTCTAAGCTGTGCTTCTTTCGCGGCGTAGGTGACGGTTTTTACGTGGAAAACACGAGAGTGGCGGGCTTGTGGATATTGAACAGCTCAAAAAAGAAATCGCACGGATTGAGGCGGATGCCCAAACCGAGATTGATCGAACCGAAACGGTCGATGCACTTCGCGGTTTGGAAACACGCCTGGTGGGCAAGAAAGGCCCACTTGGCTCATTGATCGGCGCGATCAAGGAATACCCCCCGGAACAGCGCGGGCAGGTTGGTCAGACCGTAAATGCAGCGAAAGGACGTGTACAGGCGCTGGTTGAAACTCGCCTCCGGCAACTCCGGTCAGCCGCCTCCGAAGCGGAAGCGCGGAAGGTTGCGCAGTTCGATCCGACGCTTCCCGGTCCGGTCGAGCCGATGGGCGCCGTACATCCGGTAACGGCAGTGCAGTGGGAAATCGAGCGCATTTTCGAGCGGATGGGTTTTACCGTCGAACAAGGCCCGGAGATGGAGGAAGAATACAACAACTTCGAAGCGCTCAATATCCCGGCGACTCACCCTGCCCGCGACATGCAAGACACCTTCTGGTTAACAAATGGCAAGGTGCTTCGAACGCACACTTCGCCCGTGCAGCATCGCGCGATGATCAAATTCGGTGCCCCGTTGCGCATCATCGCGCCGGGGCGTTGCTTCCGTTATGAAACCCTGGATGCTTCACACGAAAACACGTTCCACCAGGTCGAGGGGCTTATGGTGGACAAGAACATCTCGATTCCCAATCTGATCGCGATGGCGAAGACATTGCTGACGGAAGTGATGAAACGTGAAGTCGAAGTGCGGGTTAGACCCGGTTTCTTCCCATTCGTCGAACCGGGCATCGAAATCGACATGAACTGCGAGATTTGCGGCGGATCGGGATGCGCCACGTGCAAGCACTCCGGTTGGATCGAGATTTTGCCGGCCGGGATGGTGCATCCGAACGTCTTGCGGGCAGGCCGTATTGACCCCGAAGAATACACCGGCTTCGCCTTCGGCCTGGGGCTAACGCGGCTTGCCATGATGAAATACGGCATTAGGGACATTCGCGTGCTCAATGCGGGCGACATCAGACCTATCGTTTCGCCGAGACGACTGGGGGGACCTATTGTTTCGGAGGCTTAAAACTCATTTCCTTCCAACGCGATATAGAATGACGTTCCGTTTCATACTAGAACTTATCCCTAAACTGTCTTGAAGGGTGATTCAGGCAATTAAGAGATTTTGCGAACCACTTGTTTCGTAGCGTTTTCTGGGACCGGATAATTGGTCAAAATGTACAAGATCCGATTTTAGGTATAGGCTCTAACACGCTGTGCGGCAATCACAGCCATAGCATTTTTCGCGTCAAACTGACATAATTTTAATACATCATAACCAGTGTCGTTGGGCCGGCGCCCCGGTCAAAGCGGGGCTGAAATTTGTTTTTTAGTGTTCTTGTGAAGAATGTAGGAATACTAGTTCAACTCGATTGACTTTGCGCGCGGGAACACTACCGTAGCCGCCTGCCTTGGAGGCGATTCGCTTCCTTGTAAAAATGTTCGTTTGAGTCGAATCGGGCGGAGGATTGTAAGCGCCGTTCTCCCACCAAAGAAGCTGCGTTCACCGAATGGCCGGACGGAGCAGAATTCCCGTTCAATCCAAAAGTGGCCGTAACTCTCGTCTCAAGCGAGTGTGGTTTATCTCGGCGCGGAAAGAAAAGGTTAAAATTATGAAGAAGGTTCTAATGAACGGAATTGTCACTTTAGGCGTGGTGGCGGCTTCCGGTTCCGCATTCGCCTACGAGACGCTGGTGCCGTGGGGTACCGTCGAAGCAGACAGCGGAGGCACGTCGCACTTTGCGGCTGTGGTCGACGGCAATACTTCCTATCATCAGCTATTGTCCCCGACGGCTATCACTCGTGTCGATATGTTGGACGGGGATCAAACGTCCAGCGTGCTCGTCACCGTAGGGGATTGGTTTGACGCGACGGGCGAGGAATTCATGTCCACCTTTTATGGTTTGAGTGTTACGGGCGATTTTCTGCAATTCGCAGACACAACGACCGATGCCGTCTGGCGCGTTGATACAACAACGGGTGAGATCATTTCATACGTAAAGAACGAGGAAATCGCTATTCTTACGGGTGAAGCTTCCGTCCAGTGCTTATCCCCCGCCGACACGGCGCCGTCCGGTGAGTTGGCGTTCTACGAGGGGCAAAGCGACAGCATCTTGATCACCGCAGGGCAGAACCAGGTAGAATACCTGATTACTTCCGCCGAACTCATTGCGGCCACTGGTAACGACCGCGTCTCCGGAGGGCTCTGTTTCGACGATTTCGGTAACCTCTATTGGGGCTCGAATACGTCAGACGATCTTTGGCGACGTAAACCGAATGGGGTGATCGACCAGGTTCTCAGCACGATCGAAATCAAGCAAGTCAGTGGTGGGGCGACGGTAGGCTGGAAAGATATTTTTGCGGCGCCCGATGGTTGGGTGTATTTCCAGGAGACAGTTTCCGATCACGTCATGCGTTTTGAGCCGGGTGATCCGGCGAACACGCTTGAAATATTTCTGTCCAAAAATGACCTGCTAAGCGGGCCTATGAACTCGGATAATGTCATTTCTTTGACTTGGTTCGATGGATCGCTGGCGTTCCATACGTTCAATCTTTCTGACTTGTTCTACGTTCCGCAGCCATGTCCGCTAGATTTCGATGGTAACGGGTCCGTTGGTCCGGGCGACGTCGGAGTTATCAAGAACGAATTCGGCTGTGACATGAACGAACCTCAGTGCGCCATGTTCGACCTTGATGAAAACGGGGCTGTTGGTCCTGGAGACGTAGGCGTGGTGAAGAATGCCTTCGGGCCTTGTCCGTAAATGGACGATGAAACTGGTGATGATGTGTTTCGCTTGGGGCAAGTGTAAACCCAAGCAGGTATGTTGATGGTGTCGTCCCGTTTCGCCGGGGAACACTTCCAATTGCCGCCTTACGGATCCGCGCTCTCCAAGCTAAACGTCCATCCCAGGAACCCGGCAGGCCAGAGCCTGCCGGCTTTTTTTATATCGTCATGCAGTCAAAGGCGGGATCAACGGAACGCCCGCAGGTTCCGCAGGCTTGCCAGAGGGAACGCGCCAAGAGACAATCGCATTGGAAAGAAGTTCTAGACGGAGAACCCCAAAAAGTTCTTATCGCGGTGCGTTATTATGCATATATCGTTGGATTGGATAAGCGATTACCTGGACCTGCCCAAAGGCTTGGATCCTCACGATCTCGCTGAGCGCTTCACGCGGACCTCGGCGGAAGTCGAGGAAGTGTCGTGCGTGGATGTTGGCGCGAAAGGGCTTATCGCAGCTCGAGTTTTAAGCTACGAGCCGATTGCCGAGCGGGCGAACTTGCGTAAGGCGACACTCGATGTCGGCGGCAACCAAACGGTCGAGACCGTCTCCGCGGCACCGATTCTGTATGAGGGGGTGAGCGTCGTCTACGCCCCGCCCGGTGCGTCGACTGCTAAAACCGGTCAAATCAGTGCGACGAAGGTGGCAGGCGTAGATAGTGTGGGCATGATTCTTCCCGGCGAGGCCGTGGGCATTCGTATGGCCGTGTTGGAAGCCGTATTCCTCAATGACTCGGTCGAGCCCGGCACCGAGCTGGATCCCGAGCTGTTCAATGACTGGCTGATCGAAGTCGATAACAAGTCACTGACGCACAGGCCTGACATGTGGGGTCATTACGGCGTAGCCCGCGAAATGGCAGCGATTCTGGGTGTTCCGCTCAAGCCCTACCCGATTGCACCGCTCGAAGAAATACAAGCCGGTGGTCAACCGAAAATTGCGATCGACATCGAGGATGCCCTCGCTTGTCGTCGGTACAGCGGCATTCGATTGGAAGGCGTGCCGACCAAGCCCGCGCCGCTGTGGATGCAACTTCGCCTGGGTCGTGCGGGTATGAGGCCTATTAGCGCGCTGGTCGATTTGACCAATTACATCATGGCAGACCTCGGTCAGCCCATGCACGCATTCGATGCCGACAAAGTCACGCGCATTGAGGTCGGCTGGGCGAGAGATGGCGAGAGGTTTACGACTCTTGACGGGGTCGAGCGAACGCTGACCGACAATACCTTGATGATCAAATGTGCGGACAAGCCCATCGCGCTGGCGGGTGTCATGGGTGGCCTGGAGACCGAGGTGATCGATTCGACAACGACGCTGCTGCTCGAATCCGCGAACTTCGATGCAGCGACGGTCCGTCGCACGGCGGGTCGGTTAGGCCTGCGTACCGATGCTAGCGCCCGATTCGAAAAGTCCCTCGATCCCGTTCACACGGCGCTCTCCATCCAGCGATTCGTGCATCTTGCCCGGCCGATTTTCCCTAATTTGAAGATCGCCAGCCCCCTTTCAGACAATTTTCCCGGTTCGTACGATCCGGTTCAAGTTACGATCAAACCAAACCATGTCGCCCGAACCGTAGGCAAGGAAATGTCCACGGAGGAAATAACGCGGATTCTCAAGCCGCTAGGTTTCGCCGTAAAAAAAACGGATGAATTGCTTCGTGTGGATGTGCCGAGTTTCAGAGCCACCGGCGACGTGAGTATCGAAGAAGATGTGATCGAAGAGATCGCCCGATACGTCGGGTATGGTGCGATTCCCCCGGCCATGCCGCAGGTAACCGTCCGCGATTTCGAACCCAATAAATTGCATGACCTCGAAAAAGACGCGCTGAATTATTTTGTAAATGCCGAACGCTTTGTAGAGATCTATGGGTACCTTTGGTACGACACGCCGTGGATCGCGCAAATCGGGTTGGAACCGGGTGATTGTGTCGAGCTGCGTAATCCCGCAGCCGAGGGGCTGCAACGATTACGCAAGACGCTGGTGCCCGGACTGCTGGATGCGGTAGGCAAGAACAGGTTCCATTTCCCGGCGTTCGCCCTGATCGAACAGGGTAGTGTGTTTGACAAGAACGAGGCGGGTGATGAAGAAACCCGCCGCTTGTCGTTGGTTAAAGCGCGTCGCGGTAAAGTGGAGGGCGAGTTATTCGCCGAATTGAAAGGTGCCGTCGAACGGTTCGCTTGGCATGAGTTCGCCCAACCAACCGAGTTTGTCGCTGCAACGCCGAACCCGGACCATCCCTGGGAGCGTGATCCACGTACGACTGAAGTGCGGGTCGGCGGTTCGGTGATCGGTCGGCTCGGCGTGATTGATTTGGACCTGCGGCGGGCGATGGATGAGCATTTGATCGCGTGGGGCGCCGTTTGGGCGGAACTGAACATGCAAAAACTGCTGGCTGTCGAGCATCTCACCGAACCGATGGGCAAGATTCCACCACACCCATTGGTGGAGATGGATTTCTCGTTTGTGGTGGATACGTCGACGCATTACCGGGATGTCGCGAGTCAGCTGGCTTCATTTGAACATCATCTCCTGCGGCGCATTAGTTACGTTGGAGCGTACGAAGGAAAATCGGTCGAAAAGGGCAAGCGAAGCCTGACGTTCAGAACGGTCCTGGGCGAGACGTCTCGCACATTGGTGGATGAAGAAACCAATGCCTTTCGCGCCGAGTTCGATAAATACATACGATCTTGCGGTTATGGAACACGGTAAAAAGACAAAGCGTTGAAACGCCGAATGACAAGAATTAATTAACCACGAAGAACTCGGGCGAAATTTGTGAAAATCCGCAGATTTACACAAGGCGGGTAAAGCCTCCTTCGGCTCCTGTGATCTTAGTCTAAAATGATGAGAAAACTTCGAAGATTGCCTTATGGTGATGACCACCGGCCGCTCTTCATGCGAAAGCTTCACATCATGCGAACCACATGTATACGGATAGCCCTTCTGTCGGTTAGCGCACTGCTTCTAACGACCCCCGGTTGTTTGCGTTACATCGACCCGGACGTGCCCGAGCCGATTAGGCCTTTCAAGGAACCGGAGTTCGGTGGAGAGTACCTGCTTTACAGGCCTTTCGGTTACGATCGCACACAAGCCTGGCCGCTGGTGGTGGTTTGCCACAGCGCGTTTCCCGATAGTCCCAATCGACAAATCCGCGCGTGGACTGAGCTTGCGGAGAGTAAGGGTTTTCTACTGCTTGCGCCGTCTTTGGAATCCTCCCGCCGAGATTGGCCTGAGAACATTCACCAGCAGATCGCCGAGCAATTGGCCGACCAGAAGCACATCCTCGCCTGCATCCGCCACGTCGAAGCAGGCCACAACGTCTCGAAAGATCGGATCATGATACATGGCTGGGGCGGTGGGGCGATTCCCGCGCTCTATACGGGTTTGAAAACCCCGGATACGTTCCGGGCGGTTGCCGTGACGCAGCCCAAGTTCAACGAGGCCGCCTTTGCAGGCGTCGTCGAGTACCTCGATCCCTATCAGCCGATTCACGTAAATTACGATGTGGGTGATGTGATCACCGGCAGGAACGCGGGACGATGCGTGACTTGGCTTCGCGGCCTCAACGCGCGAGTCCTGGAAGATGCTGCCGGCACAGGCCGGCGTTTCGAACCGAATCCTGATGACAATCGCAAAGTCATTGCGTTCTTCGAAAACGTCATCCGGAATTATCCCTGGGTATTCATTAGGTCGTACCCCCCGAAAAACGCCTCCCCGCTCACTTTGCAGTTCAAGGTGCGATCGTCCAGGCCCGCAATGAGATTCTGGTGGCAATTCGGCGATGAAGACGGTTCGCCCGTCGCAGAGCCAATCCACACCTTCCCCGCACCCGGCGCCTATCCGATTACGGTGACCATCGAAGATGATCAGGGAGACACGCATACAAGAAGCCGAACGATTCGCGTTCCTTGAAAAACGGGATGAGTTCGCTTTCGACGACGGATGTGCGCTCCCGAAATCCAACATAAGTGGATTTTCAGGCGCTGGACGTAGCTCTCGTCGTCCAGTATGAATTCCCCCATGTATACTTCGATTTTGGCCACCGCAGAGGCGGCTTACTTGCCGCCGCTTATCGATTACCGAATTGATCACCCCGTCGGACAACTCGCTGTCCTGACAGCCGTGCTGGCGTTCATTTTCTACCTGACACAGCATCCGACTGTCGGCAAGATTTTTAAAGTCGTGCCTGCATTGGTCTTTTGCTATTTCATCCCGACAACGCTGACGTCACTAGGCCTGCTTCCAGACGAGTCGTCGCTCTACAGTTGGATCAAGACGTTCCTGCTGCCGGCGAGTTTGCTTCTGCTGATTCTTGCACTGGACGTACCGGGGATCGTGAAGCTCGGGCCCAAAGCGATCATCATGCTCCTGGCGGGAACGGCCGGCGTGGTCATCGGCGGGCCTGTAGCGTTGTACCTGACCAAGAGCATGCTCCCCGACATCGCCTGGGCCCAAATGACGGCACTGTCCGGAAGCTGGATTGGTGGCGGAGCAAACATGGTCGCCCTGCAAAAAGCCGCGGAACTGCCGGATGCGGAACTCGGCCCGATCATCGTCGTCGACGTATTCGTCGCCAACGTCTGGATGGGCTTGCTCCTTTTCTCTTCAGGCATCCAACACCGGATCGACAAGTGGACCGGCGCTAACGCTTCCGCCATCCGCGATCTGGAAAAGCGTATGTCGGATTTCCAGGAGAAAACCAAGCGCATCGCTACCTTGCCCGACATGATGATGATCCTCGCGCTTGGGTTCATGGGGGCTTGGCTTAGCTATAAAGCCGGAATCCATATTTTCGATGCACTAGGCGGTCCTGGCGCAAAAGGCCTGAAC
The DNA here is from genome assembly GCA_028282665.1 of Phycisphaerae bacterium. Taxonomy (GTDB): domain Bacteria; phylum Planctomycetota; class Phycisphaerae; order UBA1845; family UBA1845; genus JANQHN01. Next base: position 9,730 of record JANQHN010000399.1, read on the forward strand.
CAGATGATCAATGCGTCGACGTGGAAGTTCATCATCGTGACGGCGACGGGTGTGTTGCTGTCCTTCACGGCGGCGCGAAACCTGGAAGGTGCGGGGGCGTCGAAAATCGGTTCGGTGATGATTTACCTGCTTGTCGCATGCATCGGGGCACAGGGCGACTTCCACAAAGTTATTGAAGCTCCACAGTATATTTTGATGGGCTTTATCTGGATGGCGTTTCACGTAGGGATGCTGTTGTTTGTGGGTTGGCTGATCAAAGCGCCGATTTTCTTCGTGGCAGTGGGTTCGCAGGCCAACATCGGGGGGGCGGCGAGCGCTCCGGTAGTCGCGTCGGCGTTTCACCCATCGCTCGCCCCGGTAGGGGCACTTCTGGCCGTGGCGGGCTACGTGCTCGGGACGTATGCGGGTTTGCTTTGCATGCTTCTGCTCAAATGGGTCGCGGGAGTGTAAACGGACAAACGCATTTGTCGAGGATGTGCTATGCCGAGCATGTTCGATAACCTGGAGGTGCAAGTCCTCTGGCCAACCTGATGGAGGTGAAGGCCGAACGAAGCGCAAGGGCTACCCCGTGAGGGGGGTCTGAAGGAAGCGTGGACCGACAGCACGCTCGCTGCCGATGTAAAGCGCGCTCTTCACGGCGGAATCCGCTACATCGGCTTGGCCGAACTTGAATTCCAGCCGAAGTTCAGTTCGGCGAACGGCCCGCTGCCATGTTGAGCGGCATGTTGTTCCAGAGCAGTTGCTTCTCATTCAAAGACTTCCGTCGTGCGTTCTACGCCGGTACCCTGGACTTCGCGGAAGCCTACACGTTCAACACGTTGGACGCGGTCGTACCCGGTGTGGATGAGTTTCTGAACGACAACACGGAATAGTCATTAGTCATCAGCAACCGGCTGATTGACGGCAGAAATTCGAAACGGGGTCGGTGCCTACACCAGCACCGGTCCCCGTTTTTTATTGTTTTAAGCTGGATCGTGAGCGTCACGAGTCAGGGTGTAACGTCCGGCACCGTGTTTTGTACTGCCGGAAAGTCGGCGTTGAACGCTGCGTTCGGATTGAAACGACTATAGCCCTCGCCAGTGGTGCAGCACCCGGCTTACGACCTGCCGCAGTTTGGCGGGTATTGATTTGGGTTGGGCGGCAATTGGTGCTGGCGTGTTGTGTAGTGGTCGGTGGTTGTTTTTCCATTGGGTGTATCGGGTGAGTAGGTAGTGGGCTGCGGCGTGGACGACGCGGCGGGTTAAACGGGTCCAGGCCTCGTCGGCAATGCCGTGATGACTTCCTTTGGCGCTTGCGAGGCTGTAGGCGTACCGGACCAGTTCGTTCTCATCCGCATCCAGAAATCCGGATTCCACCAGAAACCGCCGGTGGGCGCGG
>JANQHN010000013.1 GCA_028282665.1 Phycisphaerae bacterium
GTGCTCTTTTTTCTGTGGGCATTCCCGTTTGTTTCGTTACAAGATGATGTCTGAACATTCGTGCTGTTGTTCGAGATCGTCCATGAAACGGTCGAATTGGGCGAGGCGTTTGCGGGCGAGTTCGCGAACGGAGTCGAAGTGGAAGCTATCATTAATGCGGGCGGTCCAGTAGCGATATTCTTTCTGTCTACGCCAAGTATCAATGGCAAATCGTACCCCTTTGCCATCCATCATACCTTTTCGAATGGTAGGCCAAAGGGAGACCAGCCCTGTATCGCACAGGTTCATTGCGTCACCAACAATTTTCGCTTCAACCATATCGCTGTGGCGGTCGTGAACGTGCTGGATCGCAGCAATCGTCCGGTCGAGTGAGTCGTCGTCGAGCACTTCGGCGAGCGTTTCGTTGGCAACTTTAGTGCTGAGTTCACGGTGGTTTTCAAAACGCGTGCGTGTGCAAATGTCGAGACGATCAATCTGTCCGTTTTCGTACAGAATGGCCCATCCTGCATTGAAGAAATAGGCGCAGGCGAGAACGGCATCGGCATCGAAGGTGAGACTGCGGACTTCGACCAGCTCTGCGATGTGCGCAGACGCTTTAGCGACACGCCCCGCCTGCTCCCACAGGAACGTGTCTTCATCACCAGACTTGGTCCGGATTGTAAGTGCGGACTTCGCCCGGGTACGGATGGTCTCTATTTTAGCCATGTGCCGCTTCTTTTCGCGTCCGCGTCCTTGCAGACACCATTTCCCCAAAATAACTTCATGGGGCCATGCCGATGCTGGCATCGCTCCGCAAAATGAGCCCAGTTAGGGCTATGGTTCCGAAGACCATCAACCGCAGCGCTGTACCGCGTAGTGAATGCGGTGAACCCGTATTTGCTCGTAACCGTCAAGGCTGATTAGGCGAGTGCTTCCTTCCATCCTGCCTTAACAGAATTTCGTTGGGTTTCTCCGGACATGAACGCAACTGTTGCTCATTCTACTTACCCAACGGGCTCTAGGCTACCACAAAATCTCTTGGAATGCAGTATCAAAACTGCATCTGGCGGGTGTCCTTAACCGGAACTTAACGAGATGGATCGATCTGCAAGGCTCGATGGCTGATGCAGTTGTGCTAAGTACAATTAGGGCACAAAACCGACCGGAGCGCGGCGAATTTACTTAACCGCCTCTAAGTGCCTATAGTAGCAATTTCGTTTCATCGGTGTGAAACCGGCATCCATAATAATTGATCGAATCTGCTCTTCAGCGAGGCAGTAGGTGGTGCCCGCAGCCGAGACAACATTCTCTTCCATCATCACTGAACCCATGTCGTTCGCACCAAAAAAGAGGGCGAGTTGCCCGATCTTGGGGCCTTGCGTAACCCAGCTTGATTGGATGTTCTCAATATTGTCCAGGAAAACCCTAGATAGAGATAGGGTTTTCAGATATTCATGTGCGCTTGCTAGCATGAGATGTTCACCATCTGGGGCGCCATGGTAATCTGGGGGGAATTTCTTCATGCGACTCAGTGGCGTGCCAACGGGCTGAAATGTCCAGCAGATGAAAGCGGTGAATCCACCGGTTTCATCCTGCAGCTCGCGGATCAGGCGAAGGTGCTCGATGCGTTCTTCGATCGTTTCGATATGTCCGAACATCATTGTGATGCTCGTCCGCATGCCGATCAGGTGGGCTTGGCGCATGACCTCTAGATATTCTTGCGTATTGGTTTTGCCTTGCGATATCTTGTGCCTTACCCGGTCAACCAGAATTTCCGCCCCGCCCCCCGGGATGGTGTCCAACCCTGCTTCTTGCAAACGTAGCAGGACGTCGCGAATACTCATGTCGAAAACTTGATGGAATGCGAAAATCTCAGGCGGGCTGAATGCGTGAACGTGGACTTCGGGGTAGTTTTTCTTAATGAATCGTATCAGATCCAAGTACCAATTGAATGGCAGCATGTCACCGGGGACCAGTCCACCCTGCATCAAGACCTGCGTGCCGCTGATGGCGACGAGTTCGTCGATCTTTCGGCCAATTTCTTCGAACGAAAGAACGTATCCTTTTGGGAGGTCTTTCCGTGTGACGTGCTCGCCGGGCGGGTCCGCTTTGAAATTGCAGAAGATGCATTTGGCGGTGCAGTAATTGGCGTAGTTGATGTTCCGATCGACCACGTAGGTTCGGTAGGGCTCGGGATGTAACGTCATCGTTGTTTGATGAGCGCGCTTGCCGAGTTCGTGCAGTGAAAGGTCATTGTACATTTGGAATGCGTCGCTCGCACTGATGCGATTTAGTTTCGCCCGTTTGTTTGAGTTTGTTTTTGCAATCATGCGAAAACCATGCCGCCGGAATTAGACAGAATCCCTCGCCTGCGGGCGCATTCCAGGAATTTTTCCATGCCCACGCGCTGTTTAGGGCCTAGATGAAACTTGAGTCGCGCCGTTAGGTAGCGACGAGCGAGCGCGACAGGCCAGCCCATTCCCGGACCGAAGTCTTCTGCGATCATGGATGCGGACTCCACCCCTTGATCCCGAGCACGAGCCAGCACTTCCGCGATTCGCTCTGCCTTTTCGTCTTCACCTGCGGGCATTGCCCACACGGCAAAAACAAACGGCAAGCCTGTCAGCGATTTCCAGGCAGTACCAAGGTCCGTCTCAATGTGATAGTCGAGTCGTTTGTCCGTGACGACCTTGTCGCCGATCAGCAATATCGCCTCGCATTCATCAAGCGATTCGTTCCCCTGGTAAGGGATGAGTTCGACTTCCCGAGCGAATGTTTCGAACCAGATGATGCGTGCGAGTGCAACCGATGTGTGAGAATCGCCGTCTATGTGAATTTGGCGAATTTGTGCCGGATCGACGCGAGAGAAGACTCTGACAGTGAGCGTTTCTCCGTCACAGCCGATGCAGGCGTCGGAAACGATGCACCAATCTTCAGCCCGTTGCAATACGTCGATCACTGGTACCAACGCGGCATCTACGAGCCTTTCATCCAGTAGTTTGGGTAGTTTTGCGGGAACGTCGAAAGTCAATGAAATGCCCGGATCGGCCTCCAGGCCGGCGATGAGCGGTTTGGCATTTAAGTAGGAAACAACACCGAGTTTAAGCACGCTGAGTCCCCGCTGGTACTGATTTACTTGGCCCGTTTTTCGCGTATTTTAAAAGGCCATTATAGCGAATATGTGAAAACCACCAATCGGACGCAAAATCAGGCTGCGTATTTCACAATTATTGAAACGTATGAGGTGGTCGGCCGACCAGCTTGGGCAGTCAGGCGGTGCGAGTGCACTTGTGCACGTGAATCATGAGCAAAGTTTCGTTGACGCCACCACCGTTTGAGGCATACTTTGCGTGAATGCTACACAAAAACGCAGGAAAACACGTGCATTTGTTTATCGCCGGGTTCGGGGTCGTTTTTGCGCTTGCGAGTTTGTTGATTGGCTGCGCTCCGAGGCGGTCACAGTTTTTGATCACCGACTTCAGGCGTAGCAACGAGGTGACAACATACAGGACCGAGTTCGACGAAGCTTACTTTGACGTCGATCCACAGGGCAACGTCGATCTCGTTCTGCGTCGAGTTACGCCGTCGGAGGATGATCCCCGCCACCCCGTCACACAAATAGTACACATCAAAACGTTTTGGCGTTCCATGCCCGGTCGGACCGTCGCTTCCAAAATGCAACTGAACGGTACGGTAAGCTATGTTTTGTTCAGGGGGACGTTCGGTGCGAGCTTTGACGGTGCAGGCTCGGTGTTTTTCTCTTTCGAGGACGGCGAGGAAACACTTGTGGGTGAGCTGGAACGCGCTTTGCTCAAGCCCGTTCGTACTAGCCGGGATGATCTTGAGACACTCGGGCACGCCAAGCTTGAGGGACAATTTCGAGCGAGGCGCGATCCAAGGAAAACCACGCGCATCAGGCACGAGATCGATCGTCTCCTGGGGCCACTTCCTTTGTATGAAGTTCCTCGAAGCTAGCCGCTTACGCACCCGTTCAAGGCGGGGTTCCGCAGAGCCGGTTATCGCGAGACTCGCTCGCTCCCTCGCTTCCAGAGTTTTCCGAAAAACCCCTGGTTTGATCTTCCAAGCAATTTGTTTCCGGATTGTTCGTTAAGCAATTTACGCGCCATTTCCTGAATCGCGATTCGGGCGGGGCTGTTGGGAGCGTCAGCCATAACCGGGTGGCCCAGATCGAGCGACGCCTGGATTCTCCGAAAGTCATTGGGGATTAGGGCGAAGATCGGCTTGCCAAAGTGGGATTCAATTTCATCCGGAGTGAGGCTCGAGTGGTGTGCTTTGTACCGATTGAGGACGATTTCGACGCAATCCGTATCAGCCCCCATCTGTTCCAGGCAATTGAAGATTCGTGAGGCGTTGCGGATGCATGGTACGGAGAGTTGCGTGACGAGCAATATCCCATTCGCTTCCGCGACCGCTGCGGCGCTTAGAAAGCTAAAAGCGCGAGGTATATCCACGACGGTGTATGGAAACATTTGCTCCATGACCCTTAGCATGTTTCTGACGCCATCCGGAGTGACCTCTCTGGCCTCTTCCAGCTTCTCCGGTCTTGCCAGGATCGACACATCGCAGGGAAGGTCTTCCACTGCTTTGCCCAACATCAGTCGATCAACCTCCACTCCATCCTTGCAAACGTCTGAAACCGAGAATGTCGGTGTGCAGTCGAATGTGCATGAAACGTCACCAAATTCGAGATTCAGGTCTACCATTGCGCATTTGCGCGTGGTTAGGTGGGCAAGTTCGATGGCGAGGTTGCATGCGATCATTGTTGCCCCCACACCGCCCGAGGAGCCGATGATGCAGAATCGTTTGCTGGCGCCGCGGTTGACTTGTCGCGTCGCGCGGATGCGTTCGATGGCGTTACGAAGGTCGTCGGGATCGATAGGCCAGGGCACGAACTGGTGACACCCTTCGCGCATGGCGGTTATGATTGTGCTGACACTGGTATCTTTGCTGACGCCGAGAATACCGCAAGTGGGTGCGAGGTCAGCGGTTCGCTGAATCGCGCGTAAGCCGAGACCCTTGCCATCATCGAGGTTAATCGCGACCAAATCGACGTTCGCCAGTTTGAGCCAGTTGGCAAGCTCTTCCCAATCTCGCGCTTCCGTTAAGATTTCTGAGTTTGTCAGTTGTGCAAAGGGGTTGCGAAACGGCGTATTCTGCTCTCCGGAGGCGTTGAACAGGCATAGTCGCAGGACTTCACTCATGAGTATTGTTGTCCAGGATATTGGCGCAATGATCCGTCCGCGCGCCATGCGCGGCATGCTATTTGTGCTTGATATCGGTTTCCCTGCTATGTGGGTATGGCAATTTTTTCCGTTTCACGGTTACTCGGTCCGGTAACCCGCATTCGTGATTTTAGACGTAACATGAGCCTTGGATACTAAGGCCGATTCCTCGTCGTCAAACTGAATCGCGTTACCACGGGATGGCGATGATGTACTGGCGACGGGATTATCTTTTGCCCTATCGGTGCGACCGACCAGTGACTTGCCGGACGCGTGTTTATGGTGATATGTTTCTACCCCATCCGATACAACAAGCCGATTCGGTTCATCGTACCTCCAGTGATCCTCCTACTGTTTGTATCGAGCGAGGCGCTGATTGATCAGGTATTCGGAGAGAACGGCCGGCTTGCTAGAGCAAGCTCTAGCGTCCGACACAGTGTTTTGAACTGTCGAAAAGTCGACTTTTAATGCTACAATTGGATTGAAACTGCTGTAGTAAGGATCCTGGTCGGGCTGGAGACCACGGCGTCAATTCTTCAAATCCGGATAGTGATCGAAGGAATCTTAATGTGTAACAAGGCGCGCGGTGTTGTGCCCGAATCGCTACCTGCATTCGCAGGCGTGACGCGCTAGCTGTGCTTGTCATTGCATCCTCAGCTTGTATTATGAGCTTTCCCCGTTGTATTAGGTCAGGTAGATGTCGAAGCGGGTGGACTTGCCGGTGAGGCTGGAAGCGGGCGATTCGCCGAGCGGTGGTGCATCATGCATGCGCTTGACCACGACTCGCTTGTTGTGCACTGACATCGCCAAATTCAACAACTGCGCTGCGTCCTTGTCATTCCCAACAACCATCCGACAAATGCGCATTTCTTTGCGAACCAATGCCGTAGATTTGGTCGAATCCGGGTACATGGGATCGATATAGATAACGTCGATTTTATGGTACAGTTCGGAATCTCGAAGTAACGATCGTGCGTCGGCCTGCACCACTTGAATTCGACCGGCGGCTTCGCGCGTCGCACGCTGCGCTGCCTCAGAGGCCGACTTCAGCGCATCGTAAAGTAAAACGCATAGCAAAGCCGAACGTTCGGCAGCGATCACTCGGCAACCAAGCGATGCCAGGACAAATGCATCGCGCGCCAATCCTGCCGTCGCATCCAACACGCGTGGTGGATTGGCTCCGACGCCGATCGCCTTCGCGATGAGCTGCCCTTTACCCCCACCATACTTTCGACGATGCTCCGCCTTCCCCGAATGAAAATCGACGGCGACTCGAGTTTTGTTTCTCCCCTCACGATACAGCAGAGTTAATCCCTGGGCGGCGACTTCGAGATACACACCATCTTGCCCGATTGTCCGCCCGGTTGACTTGAACGGCGCAATCTTCAAGTTGAGCGATGCAGCGAGTTTGTTCGCGCGTTGTTCGACGGCATCGGAATCGTCGCTACGTAGTATGCAGATACGTCCAGGATCGGTTTGTGGTTGTTCCTGCCTGTTTGGTTTGGACATGATTCGTCGATTGGCTGATTTGTCGCACAGCACGATCACACAGCCTTGCCAGTGAATTCGTTTTAGCTGCGCAGGCGTACCTCGTCTTTGATTGTGAGGCGCGTTCCTCGGATCGTCGCGACGGCGTCGCCGGTCAGCGCCCATCCCGCGAACGGGGTGTTACGACTCTTTGAGTGGAAGCGTTCGGGATCGACGGTCCAAGTCTTATTCGGGTCGATAATTGTGAGGTTTGCCACTCCGCCCGTTTCAATCGGGCTAGGTGACAACCCCAACGACACCTGTGCGCCTTTGGTGAACCATCGCACCAGATCGGACCAATCCGCTAACTCCGTCTCGATCATCGCCTTTGCCACAAGTCCGACCGCAGTTTCGAGCCCGACAATGCCTGCCGGTGCTTTGATCATCCCTGTGTCCTTTTCTTCTTTCGCGTGCGGTGCGTGGTCGGTTACGATACAATCGATCGTGCCGTCGACGAGTCCCTGGCGACAAGCGTACACGTCCGCCTCTGTCCGTAGTGGAGGGTGCATCTTCGCATTCGGGCCTTGCGATGCACAGGTCTGGTCCGTGAGCAGAAGATGATGCGTGCAAACTTCCGCGGTTACTTTCAGACCTGCCGATTTTGCCTCTTTGACCAAACGCACCGCTTCCGCCGTGGAAATGTGCGCAACGTGATAATGCACGCCGGTTTCTCGGCACAGTTCCAGGTCTCGGCGTATCATTGCCTCTTCGCTGTCGGGATCGAGACCCGGCAGATCGAGCTTGCGCGATACTTCGCCTTTGTGCATCACTCCACCCGCTGAGATGGACTGGTATTCACAGTGCTGAATCAGGATGGAGTCAGTCTCTTGTGCGTATGCGAAAGCCTTTCGCATAACCGCTTCATCTTCCACGCCGTCCCCGTCATCGCTGAACGCGATTGCGCCCGCTTTTCGAAGCGCGGCGAAGTCCGTAACCTCTTTGCCTTTTCGCTCCTTGGTCGTTGCGGCGACGACGCCCACGTCGCACAAATTCACCAGCCGCGCTTTTTCTTGCACGAGTCGCACAACGTCCGGCGTGTCGATTGCGGGTTTGGTGTTGGGCATGCAGGCGACGTAGGTGAATCCTCCCGCAGCTGCGGCGCGGGTACCGGTTTCGATGGTTTCTTTGTGCTCGAAGCCGGGCTCGCGTAGATGCACATGGATATCCATTAGACCGGGACAAACGATGCAATCGGTCGCGTCAATCATGGCCGCCGCTCCGGCGATACGGTCCACGATTGAACCTTCGAGTAGTGCGAGCGTCGCGATTTCATCTCGGCCCGTGTAAGGATCGACGATCCTGCCACCGTGAATTACTAGCGCTGAACTTTTGCGCACATTCATTGGTTGTCTCCGGGTTCGACGGACGAATTCGGCTGCATTGCCGTTGATTCGCAGGCGGGCGGATGTGTGAGGACCAGATCCTCGCAGCTTTCCACATACCCGCACCGCTCGCACCATACCTTGCATTGGCGACTGGTAAGATACGCGCCTAAGCATTGCGGGCAAAGGGTGCGGCTATCTGATTTATCGATTCGGTGTGGCATCGGCATCTCCTTTCGCGAATCCGAGCACTCTTGCATGCTGCAGCGGTCGGGCTCAGAATGCATTTTTATCAAGAAATTTTATGTCGCGGTCGGGAGTGTTTCGCATGTTCACTAAAGCAATTCGCCCAAAGACGCAGTTCGTCGTCGCTCTGCTCGCGGTGTCGCTGTCCGTTTCGTGCAGCATGAATCGTCGGTCGTATCAATCGGATGTGGAGAAGACGATGAGCGGTCCGCGAAATTTAGTTGTTCACAATGCACTGGTTTGGACGGGCGTCGAGGAGGATACCGCAGTTAACGAGATTCGTTCGATTGCAGTCGTCGATGGGAAGATCGCTGCCGTTGGCTCACGGGAAGAGGTTGCCTGCCATGTTACGAATGGGGCAAGTGTGATTGATGCGAAAGGTTGTCGTGCCCTGCCGGGCATTACCGATAGTCATCTTCACCTGATTGGTGGTGGGTTGGGGTTGTCGCGGATCAATCTTCGAGCTGCAGTGGATAAAAGCGCTTTCGTTCGCATGGTGGGTGAAGCGGCGAAATCGAAAAGGCCTGGGCAATGGGTGCTGGGTGGTCGCTGGAGTGTGGAGAGTTGGGACAATCCGGAAGAGCCACACCGCGCGTGGATTGATCCGGTTACCCAAGACGTGCCCGTGTTTTTGACGCGCATGGACGGGCATGGCGGGCTTGCGAACTCCGCCGCTTTGAAACTTGCGGGTATCGACGCGTCGGGACCGGTGGATCCTGAAGGGGGAGAAATTCAGCGCGACCCACAGACGGGCGAACCGACTGGAATATTGAAGGAGGGCGCGATGGAGTTGGTCCGAGCGCACATTCCCAGGTTGTCGAAGGATGACCTGCGCGACGGACTTTTTGCTGCGATGCGATACGCCAACGAACACGGCATTACGGCGGTTCATCACATGTGCGAGCCGGAAGAACTCGAGGTGCTTGCAGAGGCGTCACGAGCGGGCGAAATGACGTTGCGCGTGCATGCGTACCTGAGTGTGACGGATTGGCCGAGGAATGTGAACGAAGTGCGGCGTTTTGCGGATTGCGGTGAGATGTTCGCCGTGCATGGCTTTAAAGGTTTTATGGATGGTTCGCTGGGCAGCAGAAATGCGTACATGTGCGAACCATACGCCGACGCGGAGGAACATTGGCGTTATCCACGGGGACAGCTTACCGATTTCGCCGATCCGCCGGAGGCGTTTAAGGAATTGGTGGTGATGGCGGATCGGGAGCGGCTTCAGTGTGCGATTCACGCGATTGGTGACTGCGCCAATCAGATTCTCCTCGACGCTTACGTCAAAGCGAACACGGAGAATGGTCGACGGGACGCGCGACACCGAATCGAGCACGCGCAGCACCTTCGCCTATCGGACATCGAGCGGTTTGCCAAGCAGGGTGTGGTCGCGTCCATGCAGCCGTACCATA
>JANQHN010000061.1 GCA_028282665.1 Phycisphaerae bacterium
GGGTTACGGCATCTTGTTTTTTGCTGCTTCCGCACTGCTTCCGCTATCAACCACGTGGCTTATGGTAACGGGCAGCATTGGACTCCTGCTTGCCGGCGCGTTCGGCGTCACCGTGCTTGCCAGTTTCAACGCGCTGATGCAACGCATCGTGCCCGATCGTTATCGCGGGCGCGTATTCGGCGTAAAAGAAATCGCCACCACCGGCGCGTTGCTGCTCGCAACCGGCACACTCGCGTTGCCCGACTGGAAGAACCTCGATCTGTGGATCGGTCCACTCTTAATTCTAACCAGAGTGGTGCCCATCATCGCCGGAGCGATGAGTTCGATCATACGGACTCGACGGAGCAAACGCGGCGCGCTTCTATCGTTTGCGCAGAACTTCAATGAATTCATCTGCAAGTCATGGTACCGACTTCGATGCATGGGGCGGGTGACGATTCCCCGCGAGGGGGCGGTGATTGTAACGTCGAACCACGTGTGTGCAGCTGATCCCTTGCTCATCAGCGCTTGCGCTCCTTACCGCCCCATCGCTTTTTTGGTGGCAGCGGAATACACGCGCGTGCCATTGATGAACCTACCCATGAAGCTGGTGGATTGCATCCCGGTGAATCGAGATGGTGCAGATACTGCGGGAACAAAAAAAGCCCTTCGGCACCTCAAGCACGGAAAGGCTGTGGGCATTTTTCTTGAAGGGCGTATCATGCTACCTGACGAAGCGCCAGACCCGAAAGAAGGCGTGGCGATGCTGGCACTTAAGACAGGTGCGCCGGTGGTGCCCGCGCACATCAGTGGCGTCATCCGAACCAGTAGTATCGCGAAAGGCCTCCTTGCGCGGCATAAGGCGCGGGTTCGTTTCGGCCAGCCGGTGGACTTGAGCTATATTAAGGCGGAGTTCGAGGGTCGCGAAGCAGTGAAAGAGGCGACGAAACGAATTTATGACGCGATCCAAGCACTCGCGCCGGACAAGAAATCGAACTAAAAGAAAGCCCGACAACAGGTGCGCCAAGCGGCTTGGCGCACGACGTAAATCACGGAGCCAATCATGAACGCGAACGACCTTTGGCAACGTTATCAGCAGTACCTCTTCACAGACAACGACACCGGTCTGCGGCTAGATATTTCGCGCATGCCGTTTGAGGAGTCCGATTTCACTGAAATGGCCGATGCGATCGCCACCGCGATGGGCAACATGGCAAAACTCGAAAAAGGTGCCATTGCCAATAAGGATGAGAATCGCATGGTCGGTCATTACTGGCTGCGCGCGCCGAAATTGGCCCCCGAGTCCGAATTGACGGAAGAAATTGAAAGTACTGTGGAGGACATCAAGACATTCTCGCAAGATGTGTTCTCGGGCACAATCGCACCACCCGGCAGTGACGGATTCTACGTGGTTCTTGTTGTGGGAATCGGTGGATCGGCGCTTGGGCCGCAATTTGTCTCGGATGCCCTGGGACAAGCTGATGATCCGACCATCGTGCGTTTCATAGACAACACGGATCCGGATGGTATCGATCGAGTTTTGAACGAACTGGGCGAAGACCTCGCCTCCACGTTGACCATCGTAATTTCCAAATCCGGCGGCACAAAAGAAACACGAAACGGCATGGTAGAAGTCGCTGCCGCTTACGAAAAACATGGGCTCGACTTCGCCAAGCACGCGGTTGCGATAACAGGCGAAGGCAGTGCCTTGTCCAAGAAGGCGGAAGACGAACGTTGGCTACGGATCTTTCCAATGTGGGATTGGGTCGGCGGGCGCACGTCGGAAACGTCGGCTGTAGGTTTGCTACCGGCGGCATTGCAGGGCGTTGACATCGACGAATTGCTTGCCGGTGCGCGGGCGTGCGACGAATTGACTCGACGAACGCAAACGCTCGAAAATCCGGCGGCGCTTATGGCACTTATGTGGTACGTAGCGGGAAACGGCCAAGGCGATAAGGACATGGTTGTCTTGCCTTATTGCGACCGCTTGGTGCTTTTCAGTCGATACCTGCAACAGCTCGTGATGGAATCTCTAGGAAAACAATTTGACCGATCCGGCAACGAAGTCGATCAGGGATTGACGGTATACGGCAACAAAGGCAGCACCGATCAACATGCATTCGTGCAGCAACTTCGCGACGGGTTGGATCGGTTTTTCGTGACGTTTATCGAAGTGCTCCAAAAACGAAACGGTGAATCGTTGGAGGTGGAAAGCGGCGTGACCAGCGGTGATTACCTGCATGGTTTTTTGCATGGAACGAGGCAGGCACTTTGGGATCGCGGTCGCAGTTCGATGACTATCACCGTGAACAAAATCGACACACGCACGGTGGGCGTGCTGACCGCGTTGTTCGAGCGGGCGGTGGGTTTGTATGCTGAATTGATTAACATCAACGCTTACCATCAGCCGGGCGTTGAAGCGGGAAAGCAGGCGGCAGGCGAGATTATTGATTTGAAGTATGCGATCATGGCCGCCTTTCGCAAACAAACGAGTGACACACCAACCGCAATGGAACTCGCTGAAGCGATTAAACAGCCCGATCGCGTGGAGGACGTGCATCACCTCCTGACCCATTTGGCGGCAAATGCAGGATCGGGCGTCAAGCGAGTCGATGGGCACTCGCCCAAAGAGGCTCGGTACCGTGTGGATTCCTGACGAACTGTTCAAAGGCGAGCTTGCATGAGCAGCCCAACGCAACCACCTGCTATCGAAGACACTCAGCATGATGCCGAGATGGAAATCGTACGTGCCCGTGTACCGCGCGTCGTGATCGCCATTGGACTCTTGCCGTTGTTTGCGTTGCTCGTATTGTTTGGATTCGACCAGCCGTTAGGCCAGCCGCATCTTCTCTATCGCTATTCACACTACTGGATGCTTCGCGCGCCCAGTGCGCTGTTCGCGATGATTTTCGCCACCGGAGCAGCCATTCTGTTGCACCGTGCGTGGCAATCAGAGCAAGGCAGTGGTGAACGACGAGGCATGGCGTGTATTGCTGTACTGGGATACGTCGCGCTGATCGTGTGGTCGTTCTTCGCCGCCCCTTACGCCCACCTTCAACATGTGTTCAACTTCATGTCGCCATCACACGACGGTGCATTCGTCTTAGAGGCGGCGCCACTTTTCGAGCCCGAGCAAATCAGTGCATACCTGAAAGATGGATTCTACGAGCGAGTCCGCCAGGAGCCGGAAAACATGGCGGGTCGTCGTATACTGAGCAATCCGCCAGGGATGACCCTGCTCGCAGCCGGCTGCCATAAGTTCATTCATTCCAATCCCGACATTGAAACCTACCTGATAAACACGCTTCACCTCGAAGAAGCCAAACCCACCAATGTCGCTCAGCGTCGATTGTTCGCAACGGCGGCATTGTTGGCGATAGTACTGACGGCACTATGGGGCCTGTCGATGATCCCCGCGTACCGGCTCTTTCGACTATTCCTGCCGATCGAATCAGCCTGCGCGCTTTCATTTGCTGTTGTATTCAATCCGGCGACGCTGACGTTTACGCCCGGCAAAGATCCCGCCCAATTGCTCTTTGTACTCACAATTGCCTGGTTTTGGTTGAGTGCTTACAGGCGTGCTCGTTGGTGGGAGGCAGCCTTTTGCGGAATGACTTGCACGGTCGCCACAATGGCAGGCCTGATCCACGTGTGGATCTTGTTTATTCTGGCAGTGGCTACGCTTTGGCATACTGCCTCGTTGGATAAACGCGTTAGTCGATGGTTCGGACGCGTATTGTTACCGACTGTGGTGGGCGGATTCGCCATGAGCGGAGCCATCTACCTGTTTACCGGTTGGAACGTAGCACGCACAGCTCTTGCAGTGGGCTTGCGGTATAGCGAGATCCAGGAAGGCGTCATCCCCGATCCGCTCGCGCTGATTCTGTGGGGTATCGCACTCTACACCCTGTTCGTGGGACCGGGATTGTGGGCTATCGGTCTTGCGTTGCGTGGAGTGAAGAAAAGCAGCGAAGCCAACCTCGGCGTCCGCCTGCTTATTGTTACTGTCGCGGTAATGGCCTACACTTACTTTACCGCCAATAACAATGAAACACCGCGACTATGGATTCCTTTTACCCCAGTACTCCTGCTCGCCATTTCGCTAAGACGCAGCATTCTATTCGAGTCCAACGCGCGGAATAGACAACTGTGCCTCGCGCTCATTCTGCTGCAACTTACATGCACATTGGCTTCGTGGTCGCTACTGGATGTGCGAGAGAGCGAATACCGCCTGTTTGTCACCCAGCGCATGTGGGATTGACGGCAAGAAGACGACGTGCCTTCTTAATTCTCATGGAGGGAGAAGTCGTCATCCTCTTCGTTTTGATCGATAACAGCGCCGATCTGTTTGTCCAAGTAACTTTGCAGCAACGCACGGGCCGCTAAGGCGTCGATGCGTACTTTGCGTTTCTTGTTGGTCAGGCCGCCGCCACGCATGACATCCTCGGCAGCTTGGGTAGTCAGGCGTTCGTCCACGTAATGAACGGGCTTATTCGACAATCGGGCGAGGGCATCGCCAAACCGGCGGGTAACCTTTGCCTGATCGCCTTCCGTACCGTCCATGTTCAGTGGCAAACCCAGTACGAATTCGTCCACGTCGAATTCCTCCGCCGCCTCCAGCACAGCACCCACCTGACAATCGTAGTTGCCGACCGCCTGCACCATCGTCAACGGCGAAGCGATATTCACACCGGCGCTAACCGCCAAACCAATACGCTTCGTGCCGTAGTCGATACCGAGGTAAACGGTCATTGCCGGATTGC
Source organism: Phycisphaerae bacterium (assembly GCA_028282665.1). GTDB lineage: Bacteria > Planctomycetota > Phycisphaerae > UBA1845 > UBA1845 > JANQHN01. The sequence goes on from JANQHN010000061.1 coordinate 4,743, forward strand.
TCGTTTCGTCTTCTGCGCCGCAGCTTTTTGAAAGGTGATTATGATTTCAGTTGAGATGGTTGCCATCAAGAGTAAGTATCCCCGAACTGTTCTTCGACTTTATTTACAAGTTCCTTCAATCGGGCAGCCTCGTCTTTGTGGCAGACAAGTGTGGCGTCCGCAGTCCGCACGATAACCAAGTCCCTCACTCCGATCGCGGCGATCAGATGCGCATCCTCCGCCACGACGGTCACGTTCTCGCTATCGAGCAGTGCCCCGCGCGAGCCGATGGAAATGTGGCCGGACTCGTCTGGCGTATGAAGCGATGACAAAGCCGTCCACGACCCCAAATCCTTCCATTGACAGGGCATCTCGACCAGGTAGACGTTCTCTGATTTTTCCATGATTGCGTAATCGACACTGATTTTAGGCAAAGAAGGATAAAGACGCTTGGCCGATTCCACACCATCGCTTGTGTCCCATCGCCTTCCCAATTCAACTACCGGTTCGTACAGCGCCGGCAAGTGCTGCTGAATCTCTCGCAAAATCGCGTCCGCACGCCAGACAAACATCCCGCTGTTCCAAAGAAAATCCCCACTCGCAACGTATTGCCTGGCGACATCTTGCTGCGGTTTTTCCGCGAAGCGAGCGACTCGATACACTCCCTCGCACACCATCTCCCCCCGTTTCACATAGCCGAAGCTCACATCCGGCCCGGTGGGCGTGATACCAAACGCCACAAGTATATCGTCATGTCTTCGAGCGAATGAAAAGCCCATTTCGACGGAAGTGCGAAATTTCTCGACTGGTTCGATGATATGATCTGCGGTGAAAACCCCAATGACCGCGTCCGCGTCACGATGATGAATGATGCTGGCGGATACGCCGACCGCAGCAGCAGTGTCCCGACTTATGGGCTCGCCGATTAGGTTCGCCTCGGGCAACTCCGGAAGTTCTTTAGCGATGACGCCAAGATGTCTCGCGTTTGCGATAACGTGAATTTGTTTTGGATCGAGCCATGGAGAAAGTCGTTCGAATGCGGCGCGAATCAAGCTTTTGCCATCAAGGAGTTTAAGGACCTGCTTGGGCTTGTCGCGCCGACTGAGCGGCCAAAGCCTGGTGCCCGCCCCCCCTGCCATGATGACCGCATGATCCATGATTCAACACTCCAAACCGGTAACCGAATCCACCCTATTCAAACTCATCATAATCACGCCGCGTTAATGGAGCGAATTCGAGAATAAATGGCTTGCGCTCGCCACTTTTAAACTGAACTTCGACACGGGTATTGCGATGGCCTCGATGGAACCCCACCACACAACCCAGGCCCATCACCGGATGCTCCACGATCGAGCCCACTTCCCAAAACGCAATGTCGGCGGGCAATTCACCGTTGATATCAAACGGAACTCCCCCACTATTCGCCACTCCGTCGCCTTCCCATTCGACATCCGCGTGCGGCAGTTCGCTGAGAAATCGACTCCGCGCCGCCCGTTGACTCTTGCCCATGCGCATGCGGTACTTAACATAAGAAAGCGTAAGCTGTTTCATCGCCCGCGTTATGCCGACGAAGAGCAAACGTCGCTCTTCCTCGAAGTCCGACACATCGCTTGAGTCAGCGAATTCCCGCTCGAACGGGAGGATGCCATCTTCCAATCCTACGATGAATACAACAGGGAATTCGAGCCCCTTGGCCGCGTGCAGCGTCATCAGTGTTACGCAGCTCGCCGAATCCTCTACGCCGTCCACGTCACTGATCAGTGCAGTATGTTCGAGCCATTCGATGATGCCCGCATTCGGGTTATCCCGCTGAAACTCCACCGCTGCGTTTACCAACTCCTCAATGTTCTCCAACGGGTCGCGATCCGGCGTTCGCTCACCCTTGTACATCGCTTCCAGACCACTCTCCCGCACGATTCGCGTCAACGCATCGCCCGGTGGAAGTTCGAGCGATTCCTTTAGCGAAAGTAGCAAATCGCGAAACTCGGTTACTTTCTTCGCCGCTCGCTTGAGAAATGAAAAATCACCCTCGGACATGATGATCTCTATAAGCTTGCGACCCTCCTGGACGGCCCTTTGCAAAATGCGATCCACCGTCGTCTGACCGATGCCGCGTGCCGGTGTATTAATGATCCGCATCAACGCAACTTCGTCCGCCGGATTCACCAATACCCGCAGATAACCAAGCACATCTTTGATTTCCTTACGCGCGTAGAATTCCAACCCGCGAGCCACCTGGTAACGAATCCCCGTTTTCAACAGTGATTCTTCGAGCGCACGGCTCATTGCGTTCGTACGATAGAAGATGGCAACTTCGCGCGGAGATCCTCCCTCCTCCAGGTACGCGGATATTTTCTCAGCGACGGCGTTCGCTTCTTCGTTTGCGTCTTCGCGTTCGAACACCGTTACGCGAGGCCCTTCGTCATTTTCCGTCCAAAGCGACTTGACCTTTCGCTGCTTGTTGTGCGAGATTAACGCATCCGCAACACCTAGAATATTCTTCGTCGAACGGTAGTTTTGCTCCAACCGCACGACGGTTGCATCCGGATAGTCCCGCTCAAAAGAAAGAATGTTTTCAATGTTCGCACCACGCCAGCCATAGATGGATTGATCCGGATCGCCGGTCGCACATATGTTCTGTCGCTCGCGCGTCAAAAATGCCGCAATGCGGTATTGGGCTTCGTTCGTATCCTGGTATTCATCGATCAGTACATAGCGGTAGCGGTCCTCAAGCTGTACCCGCAATTCCTCATCTTCCGCAAGCAACAGGGCGACGCGCATCAGCAAATCATCAAAGTCAAGCGCGTTTTGCTTTCGCAGGAGGTCTTCGTAGACCATGTAAATTTTGCTCAGCGAACGCTCGCGGAATCCACCGCCTCTCGCTGCGAAGTCCGTCACGGTCAGTAGCTGGTTTTTCAGGTTGCTGATGAAACGCTCGGTATTTGCAGGGCTGAAATTGGTGGTTGAATACCCCGCTACCTCAATGGCTTCTTTGAGTACTTTGCGGCGATCGTCTCGGTCGAAAATGGTGAAGTCCGAAGAAAGCCCGACTCGCTCGCCGTGAACCCGCAGCAACTTTGCGCCTAGTGCGTGAAAGGTGGCCACCGTCATGCCCCGGCTTGCACCCAACGCTTCAATGCGTTCGCGCATCTCGCTCGCCGCTTTGTTTGTGAAGGTAATCGCAAGGATGTTCCACGGGCTGGCGACTGTACGCGCCAAATACGCCGCCCGCCGGGTAATCACCCGGGTTTTTCCACTGCCCGGACCCGCAATCACAAGCAAAGGACCGTCCGTATGCCGCACGGCCTTTTGTTGCGGCTCGGTCAGGCCTGTAAGCAATCGATTCTGTAACTCATCGAGGTTCGACATGGATGTCAGATATACAAACAAGCGTTCCAATCGTCCACCGCAATTACAGCACGGCTGGTCCAGCTTGCCACATTGCTGTAGCATGCAACCATGACCACGCTTCGACAAGGAATCGACCTTGTGGAATGCAGCCGGATCGCGTCCATGATCGAACGACACGGCGAGCATTTCCTCACGCGCATACTCACTGCCGCGGAACGCGAGCGACTCACACAATTCAACGACCCCGTTACGTTTGTCGCAGGGCGATGGGCTGCGAAAGAAGCACTAATGAAGATGATCGGAACGGGCTGGCGCGGGCAGATCGCCTGGACCGACATGGAAATCCTTCCTAACCACCTGGGCGAACCGATTGTCGCACTTTCCGGCGAAATGGAACGGCTACGAAAGGAACTGAGTCTGTCGCAGGTCACAATTTCGATTACGCACACAAAACAGCAGGCAGCTGCCGTCGCCATCGGTCTTGGAGATTGAGGATAAATCGCGACTGGATCCACGCTCGGCTCACTGGGCGCCATGCATCGTGTCTTACGGCCGGACATTCGACAGATTCGTGCAGGATCATTTCTCGTTTGGGAGTATAATAAGAGTGATGTTACTCAGGATCAGTTACATCATGGCGGCGATTTCGGGGGCCGCTCTTTTGCTGGTAGCGGCAAAAGCGAACCGAATCGGCTTGCACGAACCCAGGCAAATCTTCGAGTCGCAATCTGCCCGCATTGCTCTGTACCTCGCCCCAGAAGACCGACTTTTGATCCAGTACGAATACCCGAGCTTGGAGTGCGGCGTGCCCGAGCCTGCGACCTCAGTAAGTCAATGGGCGCGGAATCATCGCAAGCATCTCTCCTTTGTCGACTCCCACCATCGTATTGCGCCAAGAACCGTCCGCTACAGCAAGGCAGGCTTCATTTGGGAAGGCGTGGACCTTTGGGGATTGAAGTCGTTCCTGATCACCGTGCCGCTTAATAAAGTCGGCTTTGCATTACTGGCCTACGCGCTGATTGTGGGGAGCCTCGATAAGCGGCGACGGCGTTTGGAGCATTCCGCAGGTAAGTGCAGTTCTACTACAAAATCCCCGTGCGGCTTACATTGCTAATAGGAACAGATTGAGGAAACCCAGACGGCTACAAAGACAGTATAGCGATGCAATTCTGCCTCTACTCGACCACCATCCCGTCAAATGCCAATTTCATCCCTTCCGGCAGATCCGCTTCGATGCGGTCATGTTTGATTTCGTGGGCGAGGTGGGTGAAGATCGTCCGTTTCGCTCCGACCTCGGCTGCGACTTCGATCGCTTTTTCCAGATTAAAATGGGTCGGGTGCGGTGTGATGCGCAGTGCATCCAGAATGAGCACGTCCAGGCCTTGCAGGCGTTCCATCGATGCGGGCGGGATTTCGTTGCAATCCGTACAGTACGCGATATCGCCGAAGCGGTAGCCGCGAATCGGCAGCGGGCCGTGCATGAGCACAATCGGAATCACGCTGGCCTCCGACACAAAAAACGGCTCATCGTCGATGATCTGCCATTCCAGGTTGGGCTTGCTCGATGGGTAGTGCATGTTCGGATCAAAGGCGTAGACAAACATCCGCTCAACCGAATTCCGCGTTTTCTCCGTCGCGTATAGACGCACCGATCCGCCCATCAGATAATTGAAACGCCGTAGATCATCCAAGCCCGCCACGTGATCCGCGTGATGGTGTGTAAAGAGCACGCCATCCACCCGGTCCACGCCGTGTGCAACGCATTGCAACCGAAGCTCGGGTGAAGTGTCTACTAAAATGCGGCTACCGGCGAGTTCGACGAAGATGCTCGGGCGGGTACGGCAATCACGGGAGTCATCGGAGTTGCATACGTCGCAATTGCACCCGATCATGGGGATACCATGCGACGTGCCACTGCCTAAAATCGTAACCTTCGCTTTTGTTGGTTTTTTGCTCAACGCCCTATCCCGAACGGTAATCAGCTACAGCACAACGCCGTTGAGGTGTATCGTAGATAAGATCAATCATCCAGGCTAGTGGGTTCACGCTTTGTGAAGATTTCAACAAGCTTGCCAACGCCCCTGCTGACCGACAAACTACGCCGTCATGAAGAATCAGATACAACTTTACCACACTCGAACGCTGCTTTGCCCGATCCTGATGACGTGCTTTGTTGCATGCAACAGCGAGCCAAGTGCGAGAACTTCCGATCCCAGCGAACTCGTCCAGGTCCGCCGCAGGCCCACCTTAGATACCTCCCGAAAACGACCGGTTAAAAACGTCCGGAACACCTCGTCGATTAACGCAGCGCGAAACTCTACGCCTCGATTGCTCGCAACCGTAGATGGCGTGCCGATCTACGAGCGGGAGGTCATGGATCTCCTCCTTGAGTCGCACGGTCCGGGAATTCTCGAACAACTGATTGTGTTGAAGCAAGCGGAGTTACTGGCGAGCGAACGCCGGATCACAGTGACAAAGGCGGATGTTGATCGCGAAGTCAACCGGGCATTGAAACAAATGATCGACCCACTATATACGTTGACTTCCCAGGAATACGAACGAGAAGAAGCGGAGCGCTTGCTTCTATCCGTGCTTTCGGAGCGAAACATCTCGATGAAGGAATTCCGCATGGGCATGCGGCGCAATGCGTACCTGCGCGCGTTGGTGCGGCAGGAGATCGCGTTTCAAGACACCGAATTGCAGCGTATATTCGAACAGCGATATGGTGAACGAGTGCGTATCAGGCATATCCAACTTGCAACCCCGCGCGAGGCAGGCCGAGTGCTGAAAGCGATTAAAAACCTCGAGGACTTCGCGAAACTCGCTCGCGAACACAGCGTCAACACTGCCTCCGCGAGTAATGGCGGATTGCTCGCGCCGTTTTCCGATCTGGATGAAAACGTCCCTTTGCCGCTTCGAGAGACTGCGTTCAGATTGCAGGCAGGAAAAGTTGACGGGCCAATCCGTGTGGGCCGCTGGCTTCATATCATCAAGTTGGAGGAGCGACTTGAAAAAGAAGCAAATCTGTCGCTTAACGACGTGCGGGAGGAAATACGAGAAGCATTGATTGAACAGAAGTCCGCTCCTGCCATGCGCGCTTTGTATCTGCGGCTACTCAAAGAAGCAGATGTCGACATTCGAGACGACATG
>JANQHN010000158.1 GCA_028282665.1 Phycisphaerae bacterium
CGGTTACATGGCCGGCGTGGCGGTGAATGAAAACGCGGTGCTTAGGTTGGCGGAACTGTACGGCGAACTCGATGGTGCAATCGCCTATCAATACGCGACGCATTTTTGTGAGGTAAACCGTACCTTAACCGGTGCGCAATTCGATGAGCTTATGTCTCTTCGTAATCTCGATGATTTTCCCTGTAGCGGGGCCTACCTGTACTCGGATAATATAGATATGCCCGAGATTGAGAACACCGATTTTCTGTTTGGGCCTTGATCGCGCCGTTAATAAATAAGTTAACATTCATGCGTTTTGCAACTTTATCTTTCCAGCACCGCGAGCGTTTCTACTTGTGGTGTTTGGGGGAACATGTCGAAACATTGCAGGTCGATCACGCGGTAGCCGGCTTTGTCGAAGCGTACGAGGTCGCGGGTTAGCGAGAAAGGCCAGCAGGATAAGTAGGCAATTCGCCGTGGCCCTGCATCAGTCAGTTGCGTTATGATTTTCGGCGTTAGGCCTTTACGCGGTGGATTGACGGCAGCGAGGAGATGGTTGCCCTTCACGTTTGAATGGGTGAGTTCGTCGATCAATTCCTGCAACCGTTCTTCTACCGCCCCATCGATCAAGCGAACATTTTCAAGGCTATTGGTTCGTGCGGATTCGTTGCCCAATGTGATTGCCTCAGCGGCGCTTTCGATGCCGGTTACTTTGCGAACATAATTGGCAAGCGTTAGGCCGATCGTCCCGACACCACAGTACAAGTCGATTAGTGCATCTTCGTGGGTGGGCTCGAGAGCTGTGTGGATGGATTGGTAGGCTAGCTCGGCGACTTGCGTATTGATCTGAAAGAAGCTCGTGGCACCGAGACGGATTCGTGCATCGCACACTTCCTCTTCGATCCATTCGTTACCTGCGATAAGCATCGTGCGTTCGCCGAAAATCGCATTTCCCACCCTGTCATTGACGTTTTGAAGCACACCCACGACGGATTCGCAGTCCGCCATGATTTGTCGAGCAAGTTCCCCGCCGCTTGGGAATACATCGTCGCGTGTCACGAAAGTCAAAAGAGCCTCGTTTGTCGCCTCGGATTGTCTAAGCGTAATGAAGCGCAAATCGCCCGTGTGATTCGACTCGTCATAGATGGAAACGTCGAGTTCAAAGATCAGTTGCCGTAGCCTGGCAACGATCCGGTTAAGGCCATCCATCTGTACGGGACAGTCAGGTATGTCGATCACTTCGTGCGAACCGGTACGGTAGAGGCCGAAGCCGATCTTGTCGGTTTGGTTGAATATCGCTGTGGGGACGAGTTTGACGCGATTTCGGTAGGCGCTTCGTTTGGGGCTGGCGGAAATAGTAAAAAATACTTCCGGTTCGATGAGATCCGGTGCGAATTGCTCGAGGGTGGCTTCGACGGCGGCGAGTTTATCGTCAAGTTGGTTTTCGTAAGGCATCCCAATCGATGAGCACCCGGGACAACCGGGGAAGTGGGGACAGGCCAGCGTGGTGTTCATGGGACGCATCCTTGCATAACGCAGTGCTTGAAATCCGGGAAATTGTGTTTCCCTGAAAACCGTGCCAGAATACCATGCGAAAGCGGAATTCGCGAAGAGCGCGGGTATGGGCTCGGCGCCACCTAACAATTTTAGAACATTTCTCTTGCCATTCGGGTAATGGTAGGGTATCATGCTATTGACAGGCAGATGAGGAGGCAGGCATGTCGGTCCTGGTGACGGGCAGTATAGGGCTCGATTCGGTCGAGACACCGCACGGTAAAGTCGAGGATGCGATTGGCGGGACGGCTGTTCATTTTTCGTTCGCCGCCGCTCACTTTTCGCCGGTCCGTTTGGTCGCCGTGGTGGGTGAAGATTTTCCGGACAAATTCAAAAAAATCTTCGGCAGCAAGCCCGTAGACACGACGGGATTGGAGGTACGAAAAGGAAGTGAGACATTCCGCTGGCGTGCCCGTTTTGAGGGTGACATGAATGAGGCGGAGACACTTGAAACGCAACTTGGCGTTTTGGGTGAATACGGTCCAAAGGTTCCTTCAGAATTCACCGGCAGCGAAACCGTCTTTCTCGCCAACACGCACCCGGCCTTACAGCGGGAACTTCTCTCGCAACTGACGAATCCGCGAATAGTCGTGTGCGATACGATGAATCTTTGGATCGAGACGGAACGGGATGCGCTCCTGGAGACGCTGGGCTTGGTGACCGGCGTGATTTTGAACGATGCGGAATCACGTCAGTTAACAGAGAAGCAAAACTTGATCGAAGCAGGCGAGGCGATTCTTAGGATGGGGCCCAAGTTTGCCATCATCAAAAAGGGCGAGCACGGGGCGCTTCTCATCACACCGGATGCGGTCGTGGCGATACCCGCCTACCCTACAAAGAACGTCAAGGATCCGACCGGTGCGGGCGATAGTTTTGCGGGCGGTTTCATGGGTTACTTGGATCGGGTCGGCAAGTGGGATGAGTCAACGCTTAAAAGCGCGATGGTTCGCGGTACGGTGACGGCGAGTTTCGCAATTGAAGATTTTTCCATCGGTCGTTCTTCGGTGGTTGAAACGGAAGAGGTCGAGAAACGGGTCAAGCAATTTGCCGCGATGCTTCGAGTCGAATAACAGGAGCGCGCTTTGCGGCTATTTGTCGCTATATCTTTGGATGATGCGGGCAGGGCGAGCCTTGCTGAGGTGATGGAAAGTCTCAGACTTAAAACCTCACAAGTGAGGTGGGTCAAGCCGAGCCTATTGCACCTGACCGTGAAGTTTTTGGGCGAAGTAGCTGATCGCCGAGTGACTGATGTGGTCGGGGCTCTTGAGGGTGCTGTTGCTGGATCTACAGCGTTTTCACTTGGCGTCGTACGTTGTGGATGTTTTCCGTCCAAAGGTCGAGTGCGGGTCATATGGGCGGGAAATGGTGATTCGCCTGATGCGCTCTATGACTGTGTTGAGTCGGTGGAGTCGCATTTGGAGGAGGTTGGTTTCGAGCGAGAGGCGCGGCTTTTTTCACCGCACATTACTCTAGGGCGGGTGCGGGATGATCAATCGGGCGGTGCGATTCGGGCTGCAGTTGTGCAGCAGTTGATCGAACCGTTCGAATGGCTCGTCGATTCGCTCACACTGATGTCATCGGTTCTGTCACCCAGCGGCCCGACTTATACGCCCATCGCGACGATTAAACTGCCAGGTGATGGACAATAAAGAAGTATCAGCCTTTCCATGACATGAACGGAAGGACAGCAAAGCCATGGATGAGAAGTTGCGCGAGAAACGTGAAGAAGCCCTGGGGCGTGCCCTGCAGCAGATCGAGAAAGAATACGGTAAAGGCGCCATCATGCAACTCGATAAGATGGACGCGGATGTAGAGGGTATTTCCACGACCGCCCTTTCGCTCGATCTTGCGTTGGGCGGAAACGGTTTACCTCGTGGTCGCATTATCGAAATGTATGGTCCTGAGGCATCGGGCAAAACAACGCTCGCGCTGCACGTGGCCGCCGCTGCTCAGCTTAAGGGCGGTGTCGCCGCTATCGTCGATGCGGAACACGCATTGAATCCCGGTTGGGCCAAGAAGTGCGGCATCAACCTCGAGAGACTTCTCGTTAGTCAACCCGAATGCGGAGAGCAGGCACTTGAGATCACCGAGATGTTGGTGCGTAGTGGGTCGGTTGACGTGATCATCGTCGACTCCGTCGCTGCCCTGATTCCCAGGAGCGAACTCGAAGGCAATATGGGCGACGCGCAAGTTGCCGTACAGGCGAGAT